>NZ_JAHXBG010000014.1 GCF_020103725.1 Hyalangium gracile
TCGAGCCCCGTCACCGGGAAGCCGGCCTCGGCGAACGCCATGCCCAGCGGCAGCCCCACGTAGCCCAGACCCACCACACCCACCTTCGCCTCCCGCTTGCGAATCATGTCGACCAGCGGGCTCACCATCACGCGCATTGCCACACCCTCCCAATGAGACGCCGCGATTCACGGACCGCCTCAAGCCGTTCAACAACCCTCAAAGAAAGACGACCACCCACCGCAGCCAGGCCGGGGGCACACGCCGTGCCCCGTAGATGACCACGCACGCCTGCTTCACCTGCCCGTACCCGGGTGAGTACGAGGACGACTCCAACCGAGGCGCCAGCCCCGAGGCGAAGAGCACCAGCGCTCGCGCCTCGCCCTCTGGCCCCAGCTCCACCGCGAGCGGCTCGAAGGCCCGCGGCGCATCCGGCACCCGCAGGGCTCGCGTGACTTCGTCGCGCTCGGGAGCCCGAAGCCGCGCGTACGTGTCCGGCAGGTGCAGCCGGCCCACCACGTCATGCGCGCCCGTCCCGACGAGCCGATCCGTCACCGCGAGCGCCCGCTCGCGCTTGTCCAGAAAGAAGGTCCGCTCCACACCCACCGGCGAGGACAGCAGCCGGTAGCCGTCATGCCGCACCGTGAGCCGATCCAGCTGCGTGCCGGGCTGGAACACCTCCACCCGGGCGCGCGCCTCCTCGGGCAGCGCGAAGAGCCGCTCCCGCGAGAAGGGCACCTGCTCCACCCCATCCACCTGCAGCGTGTTGTGCGCGGCGGTGCCACGGAAGGTGTTTCGCAGCGACGCGTTCCGCGTATACGTGCCCGTCCCTGGATCCACGATGAGCGGCTGTCCTCTCAGGTGCAGCTCGAAGGACAGCTTGTCGTTGTGGCTGTGCCCGCCCACCCCGCGCTGTCCCTGCCGACCCGCGCTGACGGTGACCACGGCCTCGGCTCCGCGCAACACGTGGAAGCCACCTTCCGGAAAGCTGACCGAGGAAGGAGGCGCGGCGGGAGGCAGCGACTGGAACCGCTCCAGCCCCGGCCGCCCCAGCAGCCACGCCGCCTCGTCCGGGAAGTCCCCTCCCGCCAGCGACGGCTCGCCGAAGAGCGCCGCCCCGAGCGGACTCAGGTAGCC
Organism: Hyalangium gracile; assembly: GCF_020103725.1. Classification (NCBI taxonomy): domain Bacteria; kingdom Pseudomonadati; phylum Myxococcota; class Myxococcia; order Myxococcales; family Archangiaceae; genus Hyalangium; species Hyalangium gracile. Next base: position 1,117 of record NZ_JAHXBG010000014.1, read on the forward strand.
ATGCTCCAGATCCGCGCGCTCCCTCAACGGGAAGACACGGCCGGAGTCGTTGTCGCCAATCTGCGGCGCCAGCCCCTGCTCGGAGCACCACGCGCGCGTGGCCTGGAACATCCGCACCAGCCGCTCCGAATAGCCCTTCCCCAGGTCCACGCCCGCCCCGAGCGCCACCACCTGCGCCAGGGTGAACAGCTCCACCGCGAGCCGGTGGTACGGCGTGGAGCCCTCGAACGAGGTGCCCTCCGCGTGCACCTGCGCCTCCATCTGCGCGCGCAGGCCCTTCACCGCGAGCCCCACCTGACGCGGCGCGCCCGGCAGCTCCGGGAAGAGCAGACCCACCAACAGCAGGCCCACGTAGTTGGAGACGAGGTGGTTGTTGGGCACGGCGCCCCGATCCTCGAGGTGCGCCTCCACCCAGTCCGCGTGCTCGGCGAGCGCGCTCAGCACGGGCACGAGGAACTCGGGGCGCTGGATCTCCGGCGCCTCCGCGAACATGGCGAGCGCCTGCGCGAGGTTGGCCGCACGCAGCGCCACCTCCATGGGACACGCCCACTGCACCCCGTGCCCCAGCGGGTTGGCCTGGAGGAAGTCGAGCGTCTGCAGCACGAAGCCCCGCGCGTAGCGGGCCCGCGCCGCCGGCTCCTGCTCCACCCAGTAGCCCTGGGCCAGCGCCACCAGGCTGTCGAGCCGCCCCAGCACCCACGGGTACTTCGGATCCGAGCCGGGCCGCAGCAGCCGCAGCTGCTCCACCGGCTCCAGCGGATAGCGGTAGCCACTCAGTGGATCCAGCGACCAGTCCACCGGCCGCCCCTCACCGAAGGCCACACGCGTACCGAAGACCATGAACTCCTGGAAGAGCGCCGCCTGGGCCCGCTCGAGGGCCCGCTCCCGCGCGCCCGGCACCGCCTCGAGCGCCTGGAGCACGGACCGTCGCTGCTGACCCTCACACCAGATGCCGGTGTTGCGCGTCTCCAGGAACCGGCTCGCCAGCTCCTGGGCGGAGGTGGCGCCGTACGCCTGGAGCAGCCGCAGCTCGTCCACCGGATACCGGCGACGGTAGAGAGCCTGCCTCGCCACGCCCTGCACCCGCCGCACCGCGCTGCGAGCCACCGCCGCGGGAGCGAGTCGAACCAGCGCTGTGTAGTAATCGAAAGTCCCCATCCGCCCCTTCCACCGTCCTGCCCACCCGTTAGCAATCGCCCGGCCACCCAGAACCCATTGATGTTGCTGGAGTCCGCTCAGCCACCGGTCGCGGATGACAGTAAAAAGTCCAGCGCTCGCGGTACCTGATGGGTAAGTCGCTTCTTTGTAGGGTGGAGATCACTCCAGAGCGTGGGAAGCGTTGCGCCCGTGAAGAGGCATGCGCATTCCTGTCGCCGTGCGTGGCCAAGCGTTGAGTGGACGGCATCCCGAGAAAATTCCAGGGACCGTAGAGGCGGAGCGGGTGATGTCGGCGGTGGCCGAGCATGCCCTCAGGGACGGTGCGCTCGCGGGGCTGGAGGCGCTGATGAACGAAGCGCTGCGGCTCACGGGCGTAGCGGGCATCGCGCTGCATGAGGGGCGCGTGCGGATCGCGGAGGCGGGCCTGCGGCCTCCTCCTCCTTCCAGGTCCCGAGCCGTTCAAGCGCTCCCCGTGGGGGACGGGCGCGCGACGCTCGCCATCCTCTCTGAGAGGATCAGCGCGGAGCAGCAGGAGCTGCTGACGCGGATCGCCCGTCTCGCGGGCACGCTCCTGGTGGCGCGCCGGCGCGAGGTCGCCACACAGACACGACAGCTCCAGCTCTGCCAGGAGCGGCGGAAGCTCGAGCGGGAGCTGACGTATCGCGAGTGCGCTCGCTCACGGGCCTCTCACGATCTCCGGACGCCGCTGCTCGTCATCAAGGGCTACCTGGAGATGATGCGCAAGGGCATGGCGGGTCCGCTCTCGCCCACCATGGAGCGCTACGCCGAGCGCATGGCCAGCTCGGCCCAGGACATGAACACGCTCATCGTGCAGCAGCTCTCGCGAGGGGGCGCTCCCGAGGACCTGCTCTGCCTGCTGACGGATGCCTTCGAGCCGCTGAAGAAGACCCAGAACATCTCCCTGAGCCTGGAGTGCGCGGCGCAGTCGGTGCCCGTGCGAGGCCCCGGCCCCGTGCTGGCGCAGCTGGCGAGGATGCTGGCACGGGATGTGAGCGCCACGCGCGCACGGGCAGTGAGCGTGAAGCTCGACCCGCAGGAGAAGCTGGGGATGTGGCGGCTGCGAGTGTCCACCGACAAGCACCGGGCCCTGCCGGCCCGGAAGGTGGCGCGGCTGGAGCACCTCGTCCTCCGCCTGGGAGGCACCCTGTCGATCCAGGACGAGACCCCGTTCGAGCTGCGGGTGCACCTGCCCGCCGTGGGCTTCACCTCGGTCCATCGCTAGCCGGCGCGGCGGCGCTCGGTGGCTGTCGAGCTGCCCTGAGCAGGTCGAGCCTCAGTCCCGGTAGCGCTCGGCCACGCGGTAGAGCTGGGTGAGGGAGCAGTCCAGCAGGGACTGGCACGAGCGCAGGTATTTGTAGGCGCGCACGAAGGGGAGCCAGACCCGCTGGCCCACGCGCACCTGGGCCTCCTCCAGCTTCTTGCGTGGAATCCACTGGCCGCCCAGGTGGCGCACCAGCACCTGCCCCAGGTAGGCGCCCACGCTGGGCACCGCGCGCTGATCGATGAGCTGGCGCTCGAAGATGCGGGGGAAGTCCTCGAACCAGAACTGGAAGTCCAGGTCGGTGAGCGACTCGGGGGTCTGTTTGAAGAGAGCGGGCACCTCGACGTGCCGCATGGCCACCATGTACTCGGCCAGTAGCGCGTAGTGCTCCAGCGCGGCCTGGGGGTCCGGCACGTCCGAGGGCAGAGCGGCGTGCGCGGGCAGCCACTCCTCCGGCTCGGGGGGCGGGTGGGCGTTGAGCTCGGCAATCATCCGCTGGCGCCTGGCCACACTCCTGTGAGCCACCAGGCGCGAGAACAGCGGAGCCACGTCTGGAGAGAAGCGCGGCTCCACCGGGACGAGGGCGGCGTCGCGCGCGTGCAACGAGCGCAGCACGGCGTCGAAGTCCAGCTCCGGGCGTAGGTGTACCAGGGCGCGCGCCTGAGCCTGTCGGGATTCCTCGCTCGTGAAGTCCGCGGCGATGGGCCAGGTCACCAGCAGGATGGAGCCGTTGGGAAGTTCCTCCACCCGGTGGGCCGGCGTGGACAGCATGCGCTCGCGCCCCACCGTCTCTATCAACTGCGGACCGAACACGTTCAGCCAGCACACCTCGTAGATCTTGTCGAACCCATCGCGCCGTGCGGTCTGCTGGTCACGGCCGTAGTAGGGCGCATCCGCCAGTTGCGCATCCGCCCCGCTGTGGGCCGTGCCATGGGACACGGGGTAGTGCGAGGACCAGGCACGCACGAGCTCCACGAACTTCCGGCAATGTTCCTCCTTGCTGAAGAAGGTGAGCGGCTGCACATGGAGGACGACACTCAGCTCCCGCGGCGACGGCTGAACCAAGCAATCGATCGTCATCGCCGCATACGGAGGCGTCGCGTGATTGAGCCCGATGAGCGTCCCGTATTTGTCGCTCTTCTCCGCCCAGGACTTCCAGAGGGCAGCGCGGGTGTACCTGCGGCGGCGCTTGCCCTTGACGAAGTCCGGCATCCACTCCCCGGCGTACTCCTCGAGCGTCTCGAGGAAAGGCGTCAACGCGCGCTCGACATCCATCTGGGAGTCGAAGGTCCCGTTCCAGAAGAGGTCGAGGGTGTCCTCCGTCTCCAGGTCTTTCATCGTCAGAAACTTCATTGAATCCGCGCCTCCACGCCACGAACCTTCGCCGGCAATTGCTTCAGGGCCTTGTCCAAAACCCCGCGTTTCTCCGGCAAGAGTTTCCCACCCTCATAGATGAGGTGGACGCGCTGTACCGCCACACGCTGCCTGAGCGAAGGCCGCCGAATGTCTACCGTCCCCCCGTAAGAGTCCAGGGCTGCCTGGGCATCCGTCCTCACCTGTTCGCCCAGAGGCTCTTCCTCCAACAGGCTGAGGTTGCGGCTCTTGAAGCTGAAGGTGTCCACACGAGGAGCCTGGCCAGCGGGGGGCCGCTCCTCAATGACGAGCACGTCCGCGTAGCGCAGGCCCGGCACGTCTGGCTTGGACACACCCACGTGTGTCTCGATGCGCGGCTGGTGGAAATTCTGGAGCCACTGACGCCGCGCCCGCGGCAGGCGAGCATCCGCGCGCAGCAGTTCCACCATGGCACGCTCGAAGGCCAGCCCCCGGGCGAACGCCCCACGCATCCGCTCGTAGGATTCCCACCGCAGCGGCCCTTTCGTGGCCTGGACCTGCTCCAACTCGACCAGCCGTGACTGGCGGTAGGCTCGGTAGTCCTCCCACAGCGCGTAGCCCTCGGGCACTCCCGGTGGCGGTGAGGACAGTGTGGCGTGCAGTCTCTTCAACAGCGCCACGTCTGCCGGCAGGCGCGGGCCGGAGGCTTCCAGCTCGGCTTCGCGCAGCTTCGCTTCCAGCACCTCCACTCTGAGCCCAGCGGCCTCGTCCACCAGCGAGGCCACTCCGCTCAGAGTTCCACCCGCGGTTCGCTTCGGCTCGGGGGCTGCCGGGTGCTCGGGCCGAGCCTCGGACAGCCACGCCTGCGCCCTGGCCACGTTGCCCTTCGCCTCGTACAGCGCCACTGCGGCTCGCTCGCCCCCGGCTCCCACCAGCACCCCCGCTTCCCGGCTGGCGCGCATGTAGCGAGCCAGCTCTCCCACCCCCTCCCGTCCCAGCCGCTCCGTCAGCTGCCACGCGACGTTCCGCAGTACCTCCAGTCTCAGCTCTGGCAGAGACAGCCGCGCTCCGGCTCCTTCCGTCCGAGCCAGGAACCGGGCTCCCTTGCCACCGGCGTACAGCGCCGCCAGCAGTGCCGCTGGCGCCAGCTCCCGCGTGGCCTGCTCGTACTGCCCCTTCACCAGCTCGCCCAGCCCGTGCGCCGTGCCCGCCGCCAGGTGGTAGAAGCCCAGCGGCACTCCGAAGCTCAGCTGATCGAAGGCGCCCAGCGCCACGTTGCCTGGAGCAAAGTGCTCTCGTGCCAGCACGCGTTCCAGCTCCCACTGCGCCTGCTGGTACGAGGGCGGCAACTGCTGGAGCTGCTCGGACATGGTGGCGTAGCGAGCCCCATCACTGCTCTGGGTGCCGTTGAGCGCGTCCGTGGCGGCCAGCCTCAGCCCTCGCAGCACGTCCGAGCCCTGCTCATGGCGCTCCGGGTAGTCGGAGAGCCTCAGGCCGCGCCGCTCCAACTCCTGGCACACTGCCTCCATGCGCCCCAGTGTCTGGCCCAGCTGCTTGTCCCGAGCCAGCAGCCGCAGTAGCGCGTCCAGCTCATCATCGAAGCTGGTGTGGACGATGAAGAGGGCGAACACCTGGGCGTAGGCGCCGTAGTCCCGCGTGGCCTTCAGCAGGAAGGAGGCCCGCCTGGCGACGAGGACCTGCGAGGCCTTGGCATCCACCAGCGGTCCCAGCGCGCCCAGCCGCACCGCGCCCCAGTCCCCCAGCCGCTCCACCAGCCGCGCCATGCCCACGCCGCGCTGCAGCGCCAGGTACTCCCTCAACGAGGGGCACGCCAACAGCGGCGCGAGCAGTTCCTCATCCCCGTCTGCCTCCCGTGGCCAGCCCTCGGGCACGAGCGCACAGCTCTGGGCCTCAGCCTCCTCCGGCTCAGCCGCCAGCGGAGCCCTTGAGGTTGCTGACCGCTGCACCGCCCCCCAGGAGAGGGCCAGTTCGCGGCGCTGGGCCCGCTGCCGGTAGAAGTCTCCCGAGCCGGGAAACGCCGGCACCGTGGCGCAGCCGGTGGCCAGCACCAACGCAAACAGCCCCAGCGCCCCCATGACGCGCCCCAGGCGCGGTAGGGCCCAGACCCGACTCATCCACATGAGAAGCCCCCCCTCACTCCGTGGAGGACCTCACGTTAGAGCAGCGCAGCCCTCAGCGGCGACGACGCTCCATGTCGGTCAGGCTGCCTCGAGCGAAACCCGGGCGCCATGCCCGGGCGCCGGGCTCACCCAGGCAGCAGCTGGCGGACGAGCTCCAGCAGCTTGCCGCGCTCCACCTCGCGCTTGACGATGTAGCCGTCCGCGCCAGCCTCGAGGCCCTCGGCCCGCTCCTCGGGGCTGTCGAGCGAGGTGACGAGGATGACGGGCGTCCGGTTGAGCGTCGGGTGCGCGCGGATGCGCCGCGTGAGCCCCACGCCATCCAGCCGCGGCATCTGCCAGTCGCTGACCACGAGCTGGCAGGGCGTGCGCTCCAGCACCTCCCAGGCCTCCTCGCCGTCCGAGGCGGTGACCACCGGATAGCCGGCGATCTCCAGCAGGGACTTCATGGCGAAGCGCGTGGTGAGCGCGTCGTCCGTCACCAGGATGCGCGGGCGGCGGATCTCGCCCGTGACGGAGCGCGTGCTCGGCGAGGCGGCGCGCAACAGCTCGGGCGCGTTGAGCACCGGCACCAGGCGGCCATCGTCCAGCACGGCCGCTCCGGCCAGGTGCGCCACACCCTTGAGGTGCGGCCCCAGCGCGCGGACGACGATCTCCTGCTGCCCCACCACCTCGTCGATGGCGAAGAGCACCCGGTCCTTACCGAGCGTCAGCAGCATCACCGTCTGCATCTTCCCGTTCTCGAGCGCCAGCGGCAGCCGGGGCAGACCGATGGCCTCCGCCAGCGAGAGGAAGACGAGCTGTTCGTCATCCACCCGCGCCATCACGCGGCCCGCCACCGTGCCCACGGCATCCGGGGCCAGGCGGAACACGCGCTGCACCATGTCCGAGGGGACGGCGACGATGGAGGTGCCCACGCGCACCAGCAGCCCCAGCGCGGAGGCCAGCGAGAGCGGCAGATCGACGACGAAGCGCGTGCCCTGCCCCGGCGTATACGTGACGTCCACCGCGCCCTGGAGGCGCTGGGCCGTGGCCAGCACCACGTCCAGGCCCACGCCGCGTCCGGACGTCTCCGTCACCTGATCGCGGGTGGAGAAGCCGGGCTGGAAGATGAGCCGCGCCGCCTGCGCGTCCGTGAGCTTGGCCGCGGCGTCCGCCGTCAGCAGCCCGCGCTTGACGGCCGTGGCCCGCACCCGATCCGGGCTCAGCCCCCCGCCGTCATCCTCCACGATGACCGCGACGCGGGTGCCCCGGGACTCCACGCGCACCCACAGCCGGCCCTTCTCGGACTTGCCCGCCTGACGCCGGTCCTGCGGCGACTCGATGCCGTGGTCGATGGCGTTGCGCACCAGGTGGAGCAGCGGATCCTTCAGCGCGTCCAGGATGCGGCGATCCAGCCGCACGTCTCCGCCCACGACGAACAGATCCACCTGCTTGCTCAGCCGCGCGCTCACCTCGCGCACCGTGCGCCGCAGCGGCTCGAGCACCTGGAGGGCCGGCACCATGCGCAGATCGCGCAGATCGTCGCGCACCACCTGGGCCACCAGGTTGAGCTGCTCACCCTCGCGAGTGCTGTCCTTCAGCAGCTCCACCAGTCGCTTCTGCATGCCGCGCAGATTGACGACGCCGGCCCGCAGCGGCTCCAGCGCCTCGCCGCCGCCCGTCAGGGACAGCTGCGACGCGGAGCGCTCCAGGTGCACGATGGTGTCGTGCGTGTTGTCGAGCAGATCCCTCAGGGCGTCGGTCCGGCGCGCCTGCAGGGCACGGCCCGCGATCAGGTGCTCCACCTGGAGCCCCAGCGACTCCAGCGTCTTCACCGAGACGCGCACCGCCTGATCGACGCCACCCTTGGCCTCGGCCGCCGCCGCGGGCGCTCCGGCCGCCTCACTGGCCGCGCGCAGCGCATTGGCCGCCTTCTTCGTCGGCTCGGGGACGGGCTCGGGCTCCGGCTCCCGGGGCGGGGGCTCGGGCGCCTTGGGCGCGGCGGCGGGAGGCTCGGGCGTCGCCGGGGTGAGCGCGCCCCGCAGCTCCACCAGCAGGCCGGTGAGATCCGACGCCGCGATGCTCGCGCCATCCCCCGGCTGCTCCATCTTCGCGAAGCCCGCCACCATCCGGTCGGCGAGCGGCGAGATGTGTGTCTCCTGGGCCGCCTCGGCGGTGATCTTGATCGAGCGCGCCAGCGCCACCGCCGTCCGCACGGTGTCCTCGCGGTCCGGCACGTTCGGCGAGCACAGCGCGATCAGCGCCGCCTCGAGCTTCTCCAGCACGCCCAGCGCGTCCTTGCGGAAGCGCTCGCCCGGCGACGGCTTCGTCTTGCCACTGGCCTGGTGCCCGAGCGCGGCCAGCAGCGACTCCAGGCCGTCGATGGCCGGCTCCTCGCCCGCGTCCCCCAGCCCCAGCGCCAGCTCGATGGAGGACAGCCCGCGCAGGGTGACTTCCACCACCTCGCGCGGCAGCCGATCGTCCGGGCGATACTTCGCCAGCCCATCCTCGATGGCGTGGACGACCTGCTCGATCTCCGAGAGGCCCAGGCTCGCGGCGGAGCCCTTCAGGCTGTGCACCAGCCGCTTCAGCGACGGGAGCAGATCCGGGTCCCGCCCGTCTGGCTCTTCCTCGAGCCCGAGCACCTTCGTGCCGATGGCCTGGATCTGCTCTCGCGTCTCCGCGGAGAAGATGGGCCAGATGCTCTTGAGCACCTGCGGGTCCATACGCCGTGCCTATCCTCGCCTCTCGGCGGACGGAGTGCCGAGCTGGGCCACATCGAGCACCGTCAGCCGGTCCGGAGTGAGGTGGAGGAAGGGGCCCGCGGGAGGCGCGGACAGCGTGGCGCGCAGCAGCTCCTGCCGCCCGTCCACCTGCTCCGCGGCGATGCCAAAGGCATCCCCCAGCAGATCCACCACCACCACCTTGCCCAGGTCGGACATGCCGCCGCCTTCCAGCCCGAGCAGCTGGCGCAGATCCAGCACCGGCACCACGCGCGAGCGAGAGACGAGCGCCCCCATCACGTGGCGGGGCGCGCCGGGCAGCGCGCACAGCCCGCGCGACTCCAGCACGTGATCCACCTGCTCGATGGGCACCGCGTAGCGCTCGCCACCCACGCGGAAGGTGAGCACGGTGATGACCGCGGGGCGAACCTCGTCGCGAGAGCTCGCCAGCCCGCGCGCGCGGGCCGACAGCACCTCGCGGCGCTTCTCGGGCGACACCTGCGCGTTCTCGATGAGCGCGCGCGCGTCATCCAGCCGCTGGAGGAGGCCGGAGTAGTCGATCTCGACCTTGGCGTCTTCCGTGGACATCCGTCGCTCAGCGGCCCGAGGGGCTCTTCACGGGGAGTTTCAGCAGCTCGCGCACCCGCTCACGCAGCTCGTCCACCGAGACGGGCTTGTTGAGGAAGGCGCTGGCGCCCACCAGCCGTCCGCGCTGCCGGCTGGCCTCGTCCTTGAGCGAGGTGAGCAGGAGGAAGGGCGTGGCGTGCAGCGTGGAGTCGGCCCGCACCGCCGCGCACAGCGCGAAGCCGTCCATCTCCGGCATCTGCACGTCGGAGATGACCAGATCCGGCTTGATCTCGCGCGCCTTGGACAGGCCCTGCACGCCGTTGCCCGCTTCGAAGAACTGGAGCCCCCACCCCATCAGGTACACCTGCAGGAGGTTCGTGATCGTCTTGGTGTCCTCGACGATCAAGACCTTCAGTGGTGCTCCCTTGGTCCCGGCCGTGTTCATACTCATAGCTGATATCTACCTACGAGCTCCGAGAACTTCTTGGAGAGGTTCGAGAGGTTACCCGCAACCTGTTCAATCTGACGCGTCCCATTGACGCTGTCAGCCATGGCCACCGACAGCTCGCTCATCGCCGTGGCGATCTGTTCGACGCCGATCGTCTGCTGCCGCGTGTTGCCCGCGATCTGCCGGGCGGCCGCGGAGGACTCCTTGATGACCTCGGCCAGGCCGAGGATGGCAGAGCCCGCGCTCTGCGCCAGCGCCATGGCGGCCTGGGCCCTGCGGCTGCCCTCGTCGGTGGCCGCCACCGCCGCCTTGGTGCCCTTCTGCACCTCGCCCAGCAGGCCGCGCACCTGGTTGGCGGCCACCTTGGACTGCTCGGCCAGCGCGCGCATCTCCATGGCCACCACCGCGAAGCCGCGGCCATGCTCGCCCGCCTTGGCCGCCTCGATGGAGGCGTTGAGCGCCAGCAGGTTGGACTGCTCGGCCACGTCCCTCACCGTGGTGATGATGTCGCCGATCTGCAGGGTGCGCTCGTTCAGCTCGGTGATGGCCACGGCGATGGCGCGCACCTGCTCACCCAGCTTCTCCATGCCGGCCACGCTCTCGGCCACCACCTTCTGGCCCTCGGTGGACAGCGCCTCGGAGCGCTGGGTGCCGCTGATCACCGAGTCCGCGTAGCTGGTGGCCTGCTTGGCCGTCTGGGCGATCTCCGCCACCGTAGTGCTCGTCTCGCTGATGGCGGAGGCCTGCTCGTGCGCCATGGCGGACTGCTGCGAGGAGGTGGTGAGCGCGCTGTTGGCCTCGCGCTCGATGTCCGCCGCCGCGGCGCGCAGGTCCGCCACCAGGTGCGTCACCGTCTGCGCCATCTGCCCGAAGCTCAGCGCCACCTCGCCGATCTCGTCGCTGGAGCGCACGTCGATCTGCTGGCGGAGATCTCCCGAGGCGATGCCCGCGGCCGCCTGCGTCAGCCGCTCCAGCGGCACCGTCACCAGCCGCGACAGCAGGGCCGCGGCGATCATGCACACCACCAGGGCCAGCACCCCGATGCCCACGGCCCGCAGCGCGCTCTGGCGCACCGACAGGGCCAGCGTGTCCATCTGGATGCCCACCTGGACCGTGCCCACCTGCGTCTGGCTCGCGCCCGCCGCGGGCTGGCGCGGATCCTCGGCGCGGCCGAAGAAGATGGGCGCCGAGGTCTCCAGCACCAGCCGGCCGCCGACCGTCTGCTCGCGCTCCACGGCCTGCAGCCCCTTGGCGGGGGCCACCTTCTCGGCCGCCGCGTAGGTCTTCCCGGTGGCGATCGCCAGCACCTCGCCCTGGGCGTCGCGCACCACCACGTACGCCACCTCCGGCACGTCGCGCAGCGTGGCGTCCGCGGCCTGCTGCAGGCTGACCTGGGAGTTGGCGGCGGTGTGGGCCGCCAGGTTGGTGGCCAGCTGGATGCTGACCACGCGTGCCCGCGAGGCCAGCTCCTGACGCAGGGCGCCTCTCATCTGCACGGTGAAAACGGCCGTGAGCAGGCCTGCCACCAGGCCGCCCGTCAGCCCGGTGATCAGCAGAATCTTCGTGCGCAGGCTGAGCCGTCCCACCGACCGACGCCCCGGCATGGACAGCTTGGTGCCTTGGACTTCCACATTGCCTCCCAGCTATCGCGAGCGCCCTACTGCGCCCCCTGCCAGCCCATCCGGTTCCTCGCGGCCAGCGCCTGACGCAGGCCTCCCGCCGTCATCGTCTCCACTCCCCGGAGCTGATGCTCGTCATCCAGTCCATCCAGCGCGCGCAGCGCGTTCTGCCGAGCCCGCTCCGCCTCCTCCCGCCGATTCAACCGCGTATAGAGCGTGACCAACGTAGCGTGGCCGAGCGCCATCTGCGGATCCAGATACAGTGCCTTTCGCACCAAATCCACCGCCCCGTTGAGGTTGCCCTTCGCCTCGGCGACCATCGCCAGCAGCAGGTAGGCCTCGGGCGACAGCTTGCGCGCCGCTTCCCGGGCCAGCTCCTCCGCCTTGTCGAACTTGCCCTCCCGCGCCGCCACCAGCGCCTGACGCAGCACGTCATCACCGCCCGTGGAGGGAGTGGGACTGGGGGCGGGAGGAGGCTCGGGCGCCCTGGCCGGGGGAGCCGGCGCGGGCCGGGGCGGAGGCGGCGCCGGCTTGAGCTTGCGCAGCAGCTCCAGCTTCGCGCTCGACGTGGGCTCGGCGGGCAGCTCCGGGGCCGGCGCCGGCTTGACACGGGGGACACGCAGGACGGGAGAGCCCTGCACGTCGATCTGCTCCAGGCCCATGCCGTTGGTGAGGGGGATCTCCGCGGGCGCCAGGAAGAGCAGCCCGCCCGGGACGAGCGCGCTGATGAGCTTGGCCAGCACCTGCCGCACCAGCTCATGGGGGAAGTAGATGAGGACGTTGCGGCAGAAGACGGCGTCCTGCTCGCCCACCGGCGCCGCGTCGAGCACCAGGTTGTGGCGCTGGAACTCCACCGGCCGGCGCGCCTGGGAGTTGACCATCACCAGATCGCCCTGCGGCGTCAGGAAGCGCCGCTCCATGGAGGGCTCGATGCGCCGCACCGACCAGGGGCCATAGGTGGCGGCGCGAGCGCGCTGCAGCGAGCGCGCGGAGATGTCGCTGGCCGTCACCCGGATACGCTCCACCGGCAGGCCCGCGGCCAGCAGCGTCATCGCGATGCTGTAGGCCTCCTCGCCCGTGGCGCAGCCGGCGCTCCACACCCGGAACAGCCCGTCTTCCTTCTGGGCGGCGGCGCGCGCCAGCTCGCGCAGGTGCTCGGGGTGGCGGAAAAAGTACGTCTCTCCGATGACGGCGTACTCGATGAACGACTCGACGATGGCCGCCTCGCGCGCCAGCAGCTTCTGGAGGAAGGCGGCGATCTCCATCCCCCGAGCCTCGGCCGCCCGGGTGAGCGCGGTGCTCAGCGAGCGCCGCACACTGGAGGCCAGCGTCATGCCGCTGGCCTCGCGCAGCACGTTCTCGACCCGGCTGAGCGTGGCCTCATCGAGCGCGTCCGCTCGCGCTACCTCGCTCACGTCTCCTCCGAGATCGCCAGGATGGCCGAGGTGCGCAGCAGCGGCCGCAGCCCGCCATCCGCCGTGCGACACAGGCCCGCCATCAGGCCCGTCGTGTCCCACGGGGAGCGCTCCTCGCCCTCGGCCCGATCCACCAGCAGCGGCGCCTCGACGATGTCCTGGACGTGGTCCACCAGCAGCGCCACCGTCCGGCTGCCGGAGCAGACCACCAGGTGCGCGTCCAGCGAGGGCTCGCGGCGCACGCCCATCAGCACCGCCAGATCCACGGCCAGGGCGGACACGCCCCGGTAGGTGAAGGCCCCCATCACCTGGGGAGGCGCGCCCGGCAGGGGCTGCATCTCCACCAGGCGGACCACCTCCTGCACGGAGTCGGAGGGCAACAGCACTTGTGTGCCAGCCACCTCCACGGTGAGGAAGAGCCCGGGGAGCCGGTGCTCACCTCCCAGGTGGACCAGTTCACGCCGCAGGCGCGTCAGCTCGTTCTCCAGCGAGAGCAGCCGCTGCTGGACCGACGCACGACGCGCCAGGGCTTCCGCCGGAGTTGTAGGAGTTTCTGCCATCGGGGAGACCCCCCGGCGCACACGCACGGGTTGGCTCGAAACGTAGTCTGCCCGAAGGAGGACCGTCAATGCGGGCGAGAGGGCCTCTCTGCTTCCTCGCCTGCTCCAACCCCCCCGTCCGACCTGTTACGGTGGGTCCGCGAGCCCGATCGCGGAGTGCTCGCGGTTGTGGTTTGATGGGACGTGGGACAGCGGATGGAGGCCAGATGTCGTTTGGAGTCAGGGGGATGGAATGATCAAGAGTGATGCTCCAGGCCCTGAGGCATCCGGGACACCGGGGGTGGATCCCCTCATCGGTCGTACCCTCAATGGTCGCTTCAGCATCACCGAGCCTATCGGCGTCGGCGGCATGGGCAAGGTGTACCGCGCCATGCAGGCCCCGCTGGATCGCGTCGTGGCCCTCAAGGTCCTCAACCCCAGCTTCCCGAGCACCAGGGACCCGGGCTTCCAGCAGCGCTTCCTGCGCGAGGCCTCCCTCACCTCCAAGTTGCGTCACCCCAACACGGTGACGGTGATCGACTACGGGCAGACCGACGACGGCATCTTCTACATCGCCATGGAGTACCTGGAGGGTAGGACGCTGGCCCAGGTGCTCGCCCAGACCGGTCCCCTGCCCTGGAGCCGGGTGATCGCGATCGTCCAGCAGGTGTGCCGCTCGCTGCGCGAGGCCCACGCCATGGGCATCGTCCACCGGGACCTGAAGCCGGCCAACATCATGCTGCTCAACGAGGCCGATCAGGATCTGGTGAAGGTCCTCGACTTCGGCCTGGTGAAGTCCATCGGCCCGGGGGCGGAGGGCGAGAACGCCCCGCTCAGCCCGGAGATCACCCAGAGCGGCACCTTCCTGGGCTCGCCGCAGTACATGGCGCCGGAGCAGGCGCGCAACGTGGCGGACGTGCGCAGCGACATCTACTCGCTGGGCGTGGTGATGTACCAGATGCTGCAGGGGCGCCCGCCGTTCGTCGCCCGCGATCACCTGGAGCTGATCTTCTCGCACTGCAAGGAGCCGCCTCCGCCCTTCAACTCGCTGCGGCCGCACATCCCCGTGCCGCACGACATCGAGGCGGTGGTGATGCGCTGCCTGGAGAAGGATCCGGCGCGGCGCTTCCAGTCGATGGACGAGATGCTGGAGGCGATGCGCACGGCCAACATGGCGGCCGGCGGCCACAGCGGCCTCTTCAAGCGCCCGGGCGGAGGCACGACGGGGCCGCACGCCTCGCCCCTGTTCGCCAGCGCTGGCGCGCCCGACACCAACGCCTCCACCCTGGCGCTGGACATCAGCGTGGAGGTGCCCGAGGCGGTGGCCAAGGCCCGCCGTCGCAGGCTGATGGGCATGGGGGCTCTCGCCGTCGGCGCGGTGGTCGTCGGGCTGACGGCGACCGTGCTGCTGCTGAAGTCGCGAGATGCGGCGGTGCCGGCGCCGGTGACCGAGACCGTGGCGGTGGCTCCGGCCCCCGCGACGCCTCCGCCCGCCACGCCCGAGCCCGCGCAGGCCGCGCCGCAGCAGGTCCGCTTCCGCCTGATGAGCGAGCCCACCGGCGCGCGCGTCTACTACCAGGGCAAGGAGCGCGGCACGACGCCGTTCGTGCTGGAGATCCCCGCGGGCGGAGACGGCACCGTCACCGCCGAGCTCACCTTCGCGCTCGAGGGCTACCAGACCGAGAAGGTCATCACCGGTGGCTCGGGGGACGTGGTGCTCTCGCAGAAGCTCCAGAAGCGCCGGGGCGGCTCGGGCGGAGGCTCGTCCAAGGTCGAGTTCGCCAGCGCGCGCGGCACCGACAGCCTGGAGCCCGCCACCGCGATGCTGGATCCGGCCGAGTCCCTCGTCCCCTCGAGCCCTCCTCCGGGGAAGGCCTCGGCGTCGCCGGGGAAGGCCTCGGCGGCGGATGATGGCGCGGACTCGGGTGGAAAGCTCACGGTGCCAGGGCTGCCGGCGGGCGTACTGGCCGCGGCGAACAGCAACATGCCCATGCCCTACGGCCAGGGTATGAGCCGTCCGGAGCAGCTCGAGGGCAAGGAGATCACCTATACCCGCGAGGCGCTCGCGGCGAAGGTGCAGGGCATGATGGTGGTGAAGTGCACCATCACCCGCCAGGGCCGGGTGGAGAACTGCCGCACCATCAAGCCGGTGCCGCACATGGAGACGGCCGTGCTGGATGCGCTGAGGTCGCGCGTCTACAAGCCCATCCTCTACAAGGGCCAGCCGGTCGCCGTGGACTACGTCTTCAACATCAAGCTGCAGCTGCCGCGGCGCTGATCGCCGTGAGCCCGGCGCCGGCTCACCTCGCCTGACTCAGGGCGAGGGGGACGAGCCGGCGGCCGGGATGCCCGCGGAGGGCACGCCCCAGTCCACCACCGGCCAGCCCCTGCGCACCGCCTCGCGGCGCAGGCGGTAGTCGGGGTGGACGACGACGGGCCGCCCCACCACCTCCAGCACCGGCAGATCCGAGTACGAGTCCGTATAGAAGGAGCACGCGGACAGGAGCACTCCTGCCTCGCGCGCATAGGCCTCCGCGTGGGTGCGCTTGCCGGCCCCAAAGCACACCGCGCCCAGCGGCCGGCCGGTGTGCAGCCCCCGCTCATCCACCTCGAAGCGGTTGCAGAGGATGGCGTCCAGGCGCAGCTCCCGGGACACCAGCTCGGAGAGGTAGCCCGAGGAGGACGTGAGGAGCACGAGCCGATCTCCCGCGCCGCGGTGCTCCTCGAGCGCGCGCAGGGCCCCCGGGCGGTAGAGCGGGCGCACCTGCTCCTCATAGAAGGTGGCGGTGCGCTCCTGGAGCGCCTGGGCTGGAGTGCCCGCCAGGTGGCCGATGGCCGCGAGCACCGCGTCCTCCATGGAGACGAAGCCCAGGTGGTAGCGGGCGATCCACAGGCTGGCGCGGAGCGCCTGGAGCCGGGTGATGTGGCCCAGGGCCAGCTCCCGGCGGATCCACAGCGTCCCGGAGTTCACCGCGAGGAGCGTCTTGTCGAGATCGAAGAACGCGACGCTCATGGAGCTCTCCTCACGTACGGCAGGCCCGGGCCCGCCGCCGCGCCCGGAACATCCACATGGACAGCAGCACGCCGGGCAGGAACGAGCCAGGGGCCGCCGCGCAGTTCGTCCCCGCGCTCTGGCCGGACAGGTTCTTGCTGGACACGCCGATCTCGGTGCACTGGGTGGGCGGAAGGCCCCGCGGATAGGTGTCGCAGAAGCCCGCGGCGCTGCCGGCGTCGATGACGCGCTTCTGGGTCTCTCCGATGGGCGCGGAGGCCTCCATGGTGGACAGCGGCTCGAACACGTGGTCCAGCCCCATGGCGTGGCCGATCTCGTGGGTCATCGTGTTCTGGATGTCCGTGGCCACGCACTCCGTCGAGGGCAGCCCCTCGCAGATCGGCGAGCTGACGACGGTGAAGAGGAAGCCCAGGTTGCCGCCCGGCTGCGAGGCGTTGAGCTCGATGTCCGCGTCCAGGATGATGCCGTTCTTGAAGCTGAACGTGGTGGTGGTGAGCCCGATCGTCAGGTCGCCGTGCTCCCAGCAGGAGTAGTCATTGGCGCACGTCTCGGCCTCGATGCAGGGATCGTCATAGGGGACGACGTCCGAGCAGGCCGTCTCCCGGAAGGTGACGACGTTCTGGTTCTCCCCGTCCACGACGTAGCCCACGGCGGGGCGGCTCACGTCCGGGCCACGGACGAAGGTGAAGTCGCTGCACGTGGCCGACAGCGTGCGCCACGTGTCGAAGGAGGCGTCGATCGCGGGGAACTCGGTGTCCCGCGGCGTGCGGAGGCTGCCGGCCGAGTCGATGTGGTAGACGAACTCTCGACTGAGCCAGTTGAGGCACAGGGGCTTTCCGGGGACCACGGTGCGCCGGTACACCTGGGCGCTCGCGGCGGGCGCCACGAACAGGACGGCCAGCAGGAGCAGCCCGCGCGGGCTCACGAGCGCCCTCCCCGACGGCGACGGGCGAGCAGCAGCGCCCACCCGGCCAGCGCTGGCAGCCACGCCTCGGCCCCGACGGAGGCGCACCCGACCTGGGCCTTGCGGCCGAGGTTCGCGTCCGACGTGGGATGGACGCAGGCCTGGCTGGCCATGCCCTTCGGGTAGGCCTCCGAGCACACGAAGTCGCGCGAGCCCGGGTCGATGCTCCGCTTGGAGATCTCACCTGTCTGCGCCCGAGGGTTCATCGTGGAGCCCACGGCGTTGGTGTGGTCCAGGCCGACGAAGTGGCCGATCTCGTGCGTCATGGTGTTCTGCACGTCCGTGGACACGCAGTTGGTGGTCAGCGCCGGCGGGTTGCAGAGCGGACCATCCGAGGTGGTGAAGTAGAAGGCCACCGAGTTCAGCTCGATGTCCGAGTCGTAGATGATGCCGGACTTCTCGTCGTAGGTGGTGAGGGTGACGGCGATCGTCCCGAGATCGTTGTCCCAGCAGTCATACTCGTTGGCGCACGACTCCTCTTCCCAGCACGGATCATTGGCCGGCACGATGTTGGTGTCGCCGCAGCGCCGGGTGCGGAAGAGCACCAGGTTCCGGTTGTCGCCGTTGACCACGTAGCCCACCTTGCGGTCGTCGACGACGCCCCCCTCCTCGAGGGACAGGTTGCCGCACTGGTCGAAGATCGTCCGCCAGCCCTGGAACGAGCGCCGGACGGCGTCGAACTCGGAGGCCTGGGGCCTCGTCTGCGGGTTGCCCGCGCTGCTCTGGTACCAGGTGATCTTCGGCACCGTCCAATAGAGGCACTGCGTCGAGGGATCTCCCGCCTCGACGCGGCTGCGGACATAGGGAGCCGACTGGCCCAGCGAGAGGGCCAGCATCAACGCCGCGATCTTCACTGGCGCTTCTCCTTGCCCGGCTGCTGGAGGGCATTCCGGATGGCGGCCTTCAGCTCATCCAGCGGGAGCGTCCGCGCGGTGGAGGCGGTGGGCTTGCGCGTCGTCGGCTCCAGCAGGAGCACATCCCCCGTGCTCTCCGGCACCGCGAGCGCCGAGCGGGTGTCCGCCGAGCGCTGCACCTGGTACTTGCCCTGCGCCATGCCCGTCACCCGAAAGGCGCTCGGGCCCTTGCGCTCCAGGAAGACCACCACCTCCTCGCCCGGCGTGAAGGTGGCAAGGCCGTGGACCATCTGTCCGATATCCCCCACCCGACCACCGGGCTGGACGATGACGACGGTGCTGCCCGCCTGGCCCTTGAGTGTCTCCGTCACCTCGATCTCCACGTCGGTGACGATGCGGCGGCGGTCGCCGCTCCACCGGCTCTCGGCGCGGCGGACGGTGCCGTGCACCACGGTGTCGGCCGTCTGGGCCAGCCCGGTCAGGTCGAATCGGAGCATCGTCGTGGCGGCGGCCGGCAGCCCGATCAGCAAGGCAGCGGCCAGGACAGCGGAGAGCGCGGAGCGCAGTGTCATCAGGTCACCTCGGTTCCCCTCAGTGTAGCCCACGGGCCCCAGAGGTGCTCGAAGCACTGCGGGCTCACGTTGACCACCTATCCGCTGCTTGCTATCCGCGCCCCTCTCATGGCCTCCGCACCCCGAGTCCGTTTCGCACCCTCTCCCACCGGCTACCTCCATATCGGCGGTGCCCGGACGGCGCTCTTCAACTACCTCTATGCCCGGCGCTTCGGCGGCACCTTCATCCTGCGCATCGAGGACACGGATCTGGAGCGCTCCACCGAGGCCTCGCTGCAGGCCATCCTCGACGGCCTGAAGTGGCTGGACATCGACTGGGACGAGGGCCCCGGGAAGGGCGGGCCCTTCACCCCGTACTTCCAGACGCAGCGGCTGGACACGTACCGCCAGCACGCCGAGCAGCTCATCGCCGCGGGCAAGGCCTACCGCTGCTACTGCACGCCCGAGGAGATCAAGGAGCGCCGGGCCCGCGCCGAGAAGGAAGCCGGCGTGGCCGGCGTCTACAAGTACGAGGGCACCTGCCGGGACCGGAAGGACATCCCCGAGGGCCGGCAGTCCGTCGTGCGCTTCAAGATGCCGTCCAAGGAGGGCTCCGTCTCCTTCGACGACTTCGTGCTCGGGAAGATCACCAAGGAGTACTCGGACCTGGATGACTGGGTCATGCTCCGGGCGGACGGCATCCCGCTCTACAACTTCGGCTGCGTCATCGATGACCACCTGATGGACATCACCCTGGTGGCGCGCGGGCAGGAGCACGTCAACTCCACCTTCCCGCAGCTGATGCTCTACCAGGCGTTCGGCTGGGAGCCGCCGCGCTTCGCCCACCTGCCGCTCATCCTCGGGCCGGACCGCGAGAAGCTGTCCAAGCGCAAGCACAAGGAGGCGGACGTCATGCTGCACAAGGCCAACGGGATCCTCCCGGAGGCCCTGCTCAACTTCGTCATCCGCCTGGGCTGGAGCCACGGCAACGACGAGGTCATCTCCCGCCAGCAGATGATCGAGTGGTTCGACTTCAAGGACGTGGGCAGCACCTCCGGCGTGTGGAACCCGGAGAAGCTGCTGTGGCTCAACCAGCACTACCTGAAGACGCTGCCCCCAGCCGACATCGCCCGGCGCCTGGGGCCCTTCCTCGCGGACAAGGGGCACGCACTGCCCGCGGGCGACTCGCGCCTGGAGCGCTTCGTCGTCGCCTTCCGCGAGCGCGCCAAGACACTCGAGGAGATGGCCACCATGGCCGTGCCGTACCTCGCCTCGGGCGTGACGCTCGACGAGAAGGCCGCCGCCAAGCACCTCACGGCGGACTCCCTGAAGCTCGTCCGGCAGGTGCGGGACGACGCGGCCGCCCTGCCCGAGTGGAGCGTGCCGGCCCTGGATGCGGTCATCAAGACGGTGAGCGAGCGGGCAGGCGTGGGCATGGGCAAGGTGGCCCAGCCCGTCCGGGTGGCCATCACCGGGAACACCACGAGCCCGGGCATCGGCGAGACGCTCCTCCTGATGGGCAAGGACGAGGCGCTGCGCCGCCTGGATGCCGCCCTGGCTCGCGGCTGACACACGCCCCGGGCCCTCGCGAAGTCGGTGGACGACACCGCGCCAGGGCCCTATCTTGTCGCCCCATGACGCGAGCGCTTGACAGCCTGAGAGGCCATTTCTATAAGGCGCGCCCGCTCTGGGCGGCGGTGGCGGTGTTGTGGGTGACGGCGGCGGGGGCAGAGACGGTCAGCGGAGCACAGCTGCCCGATGGCGCACAGAAGGTGGGCGAGAATCGGTACCGGGCGCCACGCGACTTCGAGGAGACGCTGAAGTACTACCGGACGGTGTACCCGGTTCAGGCGTATCCTCGGAAGTCGATCGTCAACCAGCCGGGCGTGAAGGCCGTGCACATCACCAACCCCTCTGGGAAGAACTTCGAGGGGTTGAACATTTATGAAGCAAACGACGAGGTCCGTATCTACGTCGTTCCGGTTCCGGCTCCCGCCAAGCCCGTCAGGAAGGCGCCCGAGCCCAAGTCGGGGAAGAAAACTCGGTAGTTCACGAGCCCCAGCGAGTTGTGGTAGTAGAAGTCCCGAAGTCAGCAGCACGCAGCACGGCGGTTCTTGGGGAATCGTCTAACGGCAGGACAGCAGACTCTGACTCTGCTTATCTAGGTTCGAATCCTAGTTCCCCAGCTTGAAATCTTCGGTTGACGTGAGCACACCGAAGAGATACTTGAAGTCGCAGTCGCAACGGCCCTGTCGTCTAGTGGTTAGGACGGTGCCCTCTCACGGCACAAACTCGGGTTCGAATCCCGGCAGGGTCACTGAGACGCCCGCTCTCCTCACGGAGGGCGGGCGTTTCGCTTTTGCGTGCTCGAGCGCCCCGAACAGGCGGCGCCCCGGCTCGGCGACTCCCCCACTCAGCGGCGGGTGATGCTCCGGTGGAAGAGCAGCAGCGCGTTGGCCAGCCGCGTCTGCGCCCGCTGGATCGTCCGGCGCACCAGCAGCATCCGCACGCGCTCCGGCAGGCTCTGCGTCCCCGAGGAGGAGCCGAAGCCCACCAGGTCCAGCCTCAGGCCGATGGCCTCCAGCAGGTCCGCGAGATCCGCCTGCGGGTTGGCCAGCAGCAGCACGTCCGGCGCCCGGGACTGGAGGATCTCCGCCAGCATCCGCCAGCGCGGCTCGCCCGTCTCCAGGATGACGACGTCGCAGTGCTCCAGCTCCGGAGAGGTGGCCGGCAGCTCCACCACCTGGAAGCCCTCGGAGTTGAGCACCTGCACGGCCTCGGGGCTGCCGACCACGGCCACGCGGCCCGTCATCGCCCCGCTCTTCACCGCCTGCTCGTAGTTGCGCAGCTCGTCCTCGAGCGCCTGGTGCGCCGGCTCGGGCGCGTCCTGTCCGCTCTCCAGCAGCGCGGCGGCCTGCCGGGCCACATCCCGGGCCTGCTCTCGGCCCTTGATGCGCTCGGAGCGCCGCTCGAGCGCGGCCCTCACCTTGGCCCGCAGCACGCGCAGATCATCGAAGGGCTTGAGGATGTAGTCGCTCGCCCCCGCCGCGAAGGCGGCGATCACCGACTCCGAGCTGGCATAGCCGGTGATCATCATCGCCTCGAGCGCGGGTTGCAGGCGCCGCGCCTCGGCGATGAGCTCGATGCCGCTCATCTGCGGCAGGTTCTTGTCGGTGATGAGCACGTCGATGCGCTGGTTCTGCAGCAACGGCAGGGCCTCCTCGGCGCTGGTGGCCTGGATGACGACCAGGTCCGCCTCACGCGCCAGGAGCCGACCGCATACGTCCAGCACGACGGGCTCGTCGTCCACTACCAGCAGGGTCGAGGCGAGCGTTCCCCCCGTTCCTCCCTCGCTCTCCTCGGTCTCGAACGGCAGATCCATTGGACGGGAGGATCTCACAGCTCGAAGGTAACTTCGAGCGAAGCGAAGAGCCGACCTATGCTGTAGGCTGTGAGCTTCGCCGACGCCTTGGTGGAGAACCGTATCCCCCCCCCGGGTTGGAGACGTGCGCCTGAGGTATGACGAGGGGCGCATGGTCGGGGAGTCCCTCCCCCCCACCTTCGGGCAGCGCCTGGTCCCGGAGCTGTGCCTGCTCCTGGCCGCCGCCTGCGGTCTGGGTAGCCTGTCACTCCTGGTGCTCACCCCCAGCCACTATGGCACCCCCGCCGCCCTGGCCCTGGCGGCGGCGGCCTTCATCGGGTACGCCCTGCGGACGGAGGCCCGGCTGGGGCGCCGGCGCTTCGTCCTCCACTTCTCCACCGAGACGTTCCGGCTGGAGCGCCTGAGCTGGGCGCCCTCGGCCACCCGCACCGAGACGGTCCCCTTCGACGACGTGACGGCCGTCGAGGTGGTCCAGCGCCCCTCGGGGCACTACGCCATCGTCGTCGTCTGGAAGGCCGGCCCCCCGGACAAGCGCCAGGAGCGACGCGCGGCGGTGGTGGAGCACGTCCGCCCCAGCGAGGCGGAGACGCTCCACCGCGTCTGGCGCATGCTCCACAACGCCTTCGGACTCAAGGCATCGGCGCCCGAAGCAGGGTGATCTCGATGTCCGTGCCCTCGCCCGGCACGGAGGACAGCTTGAGCTTGCCTCCGTACTGCGTGACGAGATCCTTGCAGATGGACAGCCCCAGCCCCGTGCCGATGCCCACCGGCTTGGTGGTGAAGAGCGGCTGGAAGACCTTCTCCTGCAGCTCGACGGGGATGCCGCAGCCGTTGTCCGAGACGGTGAGGATCACGTTGTGGTCCTGCATCGTCCAGCGCACGTCGATCTTCCCCTGGCGGCCGATGCCCTCCATGGCCTGCGCGGCGTTGACGATGAGGTTGAGCACCACCTGGCAGAGCTTCACCGGCCCGAACAGCACCCGCGCCGCCTCGCCGCTGCTCGTCAGGCGCGCCCTGTCCCGCACCTCGGCGCGCGCGAGCTTCACCGCGAAGGAGACCACTTCGGAGATCTCCGCCGCCTGCTCCGTCTCGTCGCCGCGCGCCTGCGCCTTCAGGCCGTGCGCCACCTGCCGCAGGTGCTCGGTGCCCGTGGACAGATCGCCGATCAGCGAGGGCAGATCCTTCACCGTCTCGGCCACCGCACGGTCCGGATCACTCGCCAGGTGCTTGTTCACGTACTCGATGACCTGATCGATGTCCCGGCGCAGCGCGGACACGTTCTGCGAGAGGTAGCCCACCGGCCCCATCAGCTCGTGGGCGATGCCGGCCGTCACCTGTCCCAGGGTGGCCAGACGCTCGGCCTTCATCATCCGGCTCTCGACTTCGCGGATCTTCAGCTCCAGGCGCGCGATCTTCAGCGCGTCCTCGAGCGCGGCCAGCATCTCCGCGCGATCCCACGGCTTGACGAAGTAGCGCGTCACCTGGCCGCGGTTGACGGCGTCCACCACCGCCTGCAGGTCCGCGTAGGCGGTGACGAGCATGCGCTTGGCGTCGGGCGCCAGCGTGCGGGCGCGCTCCAGCAGCTCCACGCCGCTCATGCCCGGCATGCGCTGATCGGAGATGACGACGCCGATCTCTCCGCGCCGCTGCTCCAGCAGGGCCAGCGCCTCGTTGGGCGAGGAGCAGCGGAAGATGCGGAAGCGCTGGCCGAAGTTGGCGTCGAACACCCGGAGGTTCAGGGCGTCGTCGTCACAGTAGAGGACTGCGGGAAGATCGTACGGGCTCATGAAGGGGATCCAGGCCGAGGAGGGAGGCGTCCTGGAATGACCCCAGGATAACGCCACCCGCCGCCACCGCATCTTCATCCCGAGCAAAGCCGCTCAGAGAGCGAGCGCACTCGTGACGCACCGCGTCTCAAGACCTGCATACCCTGTCGGGTTCGCGCGGAGTTCCTATCTCGCGCGAGCCCTGTCCTGCGCTTCTCCCTCGAGGGCGAACTCCACCGCGTCGAGCGAGCGGAACTCTCCGCGAGGCAGGCCGCTCAACAAGGTGAGGACCTCCGCCGGAGCGGCGTTTTCCCGAGCCACACGGCTCAGCTGCTCCATGGAGAGCGGGTAGACCGCGCCCTGGAGCGCCTGCCGCAGCAGGGATGCGAGCGAGAGAGGCGGCTTCGCACGTGCCTCCGGCCCACCATCGCCGAGGGTGGACCGGGCTCGTGTCATGTCGTCGTTCATTTGAGGAGAAGTTAAGCAGGCGACGGGGACATTGCGGGCTTTTTTCATCGTCCGCTGAGCGAGCAAGAAGCCAGGCGCCCTCCTGCTCAGCCTATGGCTACCTCCACCTCCACACCTCACCGTATCTCCACGGACACGAAGAGGAGGCAGAGGATGGAGAAGAAGGACAAGGGCTACGTGGAGCACATCGAGCACGCGCAGGACACCCGGCCGGAGCCGTGGCCCGGCATCCAGGGCCGCTCGAAGGAGCACGAGGAGGAGCTGCCCACCGGCACCCCGCGCGAGGCGCAGGCCGAAGTCACCGAGGCCCAGCGCCGGCTCGAGCAGGACATGGACGAGGAGAAGGAGTGAGTCTCCCGGCCTCGCCCTCGTTCATCGGGGGCGAGGCCTGGGGCTCGCGAGGCGACTAGAACAGCAGCCGCATCGGGTGCTCGAGCAGCGTCTTGAACTCGCGCAGGTACTCCGCGCCGATGGCACCGTCGATCACCCGGTGATCGCACGAGAGCGTCACCGTGAGGATCTTCCGCGCGACGATCTGTCCGTCGCGCACCACCGCCTTGTCCGCCACCGAGCCCACCGCGAGGATGGACGCCTGCGGCGGGTTGATGACGGCGACGAACTGGTCGATGCCGTACATGCCCAGGTTGGACACCGTGAGCGAGCCGCCCGTGTACTCGTCCGGCTTGAGGGCCCGCTTGCGCGCGCGCTCGGCCAGCTCGCGGGACTCGGCGGAGATGGCCGCCAGCCCCTTCTGATCCGCGTCCCGGATGATGGGCGTGATGAGCCCCTCCTCCAGCGCCACGGCGATGCCCACGTCCGCCGTCGCGTACTGCAGGATGTGATCGCCCTGCAGCGACACGTTGATCTTCGGGTAGCGCCGCAGCGCGATGGCCGCCGCCTTCACGATGATGTCGTTGACGGAGACCTTGGACTCCAGCGCCTTGGCCTCCTCGCGGATCTTCATCGCCGCGTCCATCTCCACGTCCACCGTCAGGTAGAAGTGGGGCACGCCCGGCTTCACCTCCGTCATGCGCTGGGCGATCACCCGGCGCATCGACGAGATGGGCACCGACTGGGGCTCGGGCCTGACACCCGCCCGGGCCGCCGCCGCAGGAGCCTTCGCGGGCTTCTGGGCCGCGGGCGGCCCCTTGGCCAGCGCCGCCTCGATGTCGCGCTTCACCACGCGGCCGAGCGGACCGGAGCCCTGCAGCGCCGAGAGATCCAGGCCTCGGTCCCGCGCCATCCGCTTCGCCAGCGGGCTGGCACGGACACGGCCTCCAGCGGGCGCGGCGGCCTTGGGAGCCTCCGCCTTCGGAGCGGAAGGAGCCGGCGCCGGAGCAGCGGCCTTGGGAGCCTCCGCCTTCGGAGCGGAAGGAGCCGGCGCGGGAGCCGCCTTGCCTGCCTTGCCGGCGATGTACGCGATGGGAGCCCCCACCGTCGCCACCTGGCCCTCGCCCACGACGATCTTCGACAGCGTGCCGTCGTCGTAGGCCTCGATCTCGAGGTTGGACTTGTCCGTCTCCACCTCGGCGATGGGCTCACCGGAGGAGACCTTGTCCCCCTCCTTCTTGAGCCACTTGACGATCTTCCCCTCCTTCATGGTCGGGGAGAGCGAGGGCATGGGGATGGCGATCCCCTCCCCTCCTCCCGCGGCCGGAGCGGCGGCGGGAGCCGGAGCGGGCGCGGCGGCCTTCGGAGCCTCGGCCTTCGGAGCCTCGGCCTTCGGAGCCTCGGCCTTCGGAGCGGAGGGAGCCGGCGCGGCGGCCTTGCCGGCCTGGACCTTCTCCCCCTTGGCGCCGATATGGGCGATGGGAGCGCCCACCTGGGCCATCTCTCCCTCGCCGACGACGATCTCCAGCAGGACGCCGTCGTCGTAGGCCTCGATCTCGAGGTTGGACTTGTCGGTCTCGACCTCGGCGATCGCTTCACCGGACGAGACCTTGTCCCCTACCTTCTTCAGCCACTTGATGATCTTGCCCTCCTTCATGGTCGGGGAGAGCGAAGGCATCGGGATGGGCGTGGACATACGGCTCAGGCTCCCTCGCGGTAGAGGACCTTCTTCACGGCGTCGATGATCTTGGGCGCGTCCGGCTGGGTCGCGTTCTCCAGGTTGGCCGCGTAGGACATGTTCACGTCGAGCCCCGTCACGCGCACCACCGGCGCGTCCAGGTCGTCGAACGCCTTGGACTGGATGATGTCCACCACCGAGGCGCCCACACCCGCCAGCGCCCAGCCCTCCTCCACGATGACGACGCGGTTCGTCTTGCGCACCGTGGCCAGGATGGCCTCCTCGTCGAGCGGCCGCAGCGTGCGCAGGTCCAGGATCTCCACCGAGATGCCCTCCTGCTCCAGCTGCTTCGCGGCCTCCTCGCAGAAGTAGTACATGCGGCTCCACGTGATGATGGAGACGTCCTTGCCCTCGCGCTTCACGTCCGCCTTGCCGATGGGGACGACGTGCTCACCCTCGGGCACCTCGCCCTTGATGGCATAGAGCCGCTCGCCCTCGAACATGATGACGGGGTTCTCGTCGCGGATGGCCGACTTGAGCATGCCCTTGGCGTCCGCGGGCGTGGCCGGCGCGATCACCTTCAGGCCCGGGAAGTGGGCGTAGTTGGCCTCGAGCGCCTGGCTGTGCTGGCTGGAGAGCCGGCCGCCCGCGCCACCCGGGCCGCGAAACACGATGGGGCAGCGCAGCTGGCCGCCGGACATGTGCCGCAGCTTGGCCGCGTTGTTGACGATCTGGTCCATCGCCAGGATGGCGAAGTTCCACGTCATCATCTCCACCACCGGACGCAGGCCCACCATCGCCGCGCCCACGCCCAGGCCCGCGAAGCCCAGCTCGGAGATGGGCGCGTCGATGATGCGCGCGCTCCCGAACCTGTCCAGCAGCCCCAGCGACACCTTGAACGCGCCGTTGTAGCGGCCCACTTCCTCACCAATCAGGAAGACGTTGGCGTCGCGCTCCATCTCCTCGGCGAGCGCCTGGTTCAGCGCCTCGCGGTACATCAACTCGGCCATGATTTTGGCTCCGACTCTCTCAGTAAAGGGTTGCGAGGCGGCTCGCTAGCGAGCCAGACCGGCCTTCTTGTCCTCTCGCTCGGCGTGCTCGCGAGGCTCCAGATCCCACGTCACCTTCAGCTCCTGGCCGGAGGGGTACGAGGGCCACTTCACCTTCATGCCCAGCACGCGCTCGCGCGGGCGCACGTCCTCCTCGCCCGGCTCCACGATGGTGTCGCGCCACAGCTCGTCCAGGCTGGGCTCGGGCGACTCGTCGGCGAACTTCACCGCCGCGTCCACCTGCGCCTTCACCTCCTCGTCGATGGCCTCGAACTCCGCCTCCGTGGCCAGCTTCTTCTTGAGCGTGTACTCGCGCAGCTTCGGGATGGGGTCGTTCTTGCGCTCCTCCTCGACCTCCTCCTTCTTGCGGTAGCTGGCCGGGTCCACCACCGAGTGGCCGCGGAAGCGGTAGGTGTTGGCCTCCAGCAGCACCGGGCCCTTGCCCGCGCGGCAGTACTCGGCCGCGTCCTTCACCGCCTCGTACATCTTCAGGCAGTCCATGCCGTCCACGGCCTCGCCGCGCATGTTGTAGGCCGCCGCGCGCTTGTGGATCTCCGGCACCGCCGCCACGCGGCCGATGGCCGTGCCCATGCCGTAGCGGTTGTTCTCGCAGATGTAGATGACCGGCAGCTTCCACTTGGCCGCCATGTTGAACGTCTCGTGGAAGGAGCCCTGGTTGGCCGCCGCGTCGCCGAAGTAGCAGACGGTGACGCGATCCTCGTTGCGGTAGCGGCTGGCGAACGCCATGCCGGCCGCCAGCGGGATCTGCGCGCCGACGATGCCGTAGCCTCCGTAGAAGTGGTGCTCGATGTCGAAGATGTGCATCGAGCCGCCCTTGCCCTTGCTGTAGCCGGTGCTGCGGCCGAACAGCTCCGCCATCACCATGCCCGGGTCCGAGCCACGCGCCAGCGGCTGACCGTGATCGCGGTACGCCGAGAGCATGTAGTCATCCGGCCGGATGGCCTCGTTGGGGCCCACCGCCACGGCCTCCTGGCCGATGTAGAGGTGGCAGAAGCCGGCGATCTTCCCCTGCTTGTACTGCTGGTCCGTGCGCTCCTCGAAACGGCGGATGAGGTACATCTTCCGGTACATCGTCAACAGCAGTTCCTTCGAGTACTGGCTGGCCACCGCGAGCTGCCTCCTGAAGAGGTCGCCCCGCCCTGTGCCGGCGAGGCGTCAAACGCCGTGCGCCTCATAGCGCGCGGCTGGGGGACTTCAAAGCCAAACTGTTGCCTGGCCGCACTGCGTCAAGACACGCCCGTGAAGTGAGGAATGGAGATCACGGCCTCCAACAGTTCCACCGGCCGGCCCGAGTGATCGGTGGCCAGGTGGATGACTGTCGCCTGGGGGAAATTTCGCTGATAGTCATTGACGTGGGTGGGCTCGTTGTCGAACGCGGCGATCACCTGCCCCAGCATCCCCAGCCGCGCGTGGGCCTCGCGCTTGAAAGCGTCATCGCTCTCGCGCGGCGTGGGCTTCATGAGGAGCTGGGTGGAGCGCTCGCCCGGGAGCGCCAGGCCGCAGCGCTGCATGGCCTCCACCGTGCCGGCCCGCATGCCCTCGTGGCGGCCCGTCACGTAGACGAGCTGGGCGCCGGTGCCCACCACGGCGTGCGTGAAGGCGGCCGCCCCCTCGATGGCAATGTCTTCCACGCAGTACTCGCTGGTGAAGAAGCGCTCCAGCCAGAACGCGCGGGCCTCCGGGTAGTGGGCCTCCACCTGCTCGGGGTCCAGGCCGCAGTTGCGCATGGCCGTCTTCATGTCCCACCCGCTGCTCCAGTGGGCCACCACGCACTGTCCGAGCGGCGTCAACCCACGCGCCGCTCCGAACTCCCGGAGGATGCGCACCTGGCGCGGGCGGTTGTCGAAGAGCGTGGAGTCCAGGTCGAACGCCAGCACGGCCTCCGTCCCGAGCGAGCGGGCTCGCTCCAGGATGTCACGCAGGGTGTCCTGCCAGCCTTCCCGGATGCGGCTCTTGAGGTCGTCGTAGGCCATGGGGGACGCGAGGATATACGCGGCCCTCGCATACCAGGACAGGGGATGACATGGATGTGGCACCACCGCCTACATCCACAACGAAATTTTGACGTCCGGTTGACGCAACTCCGCGAGTGAAACCCCGAAAATCCAGACGTCAATTCCCTTTCTGGAAAATCACACCATGGCCAAGATCACCTCTTCCGTCGCGAGCCCCCCCCCTGCCCGCCACGACTGCGACCCCGGCGCAGCCGAAGCCCGCCCTGACCCTGCCCAAGCCGCAGGTGCCGGTGAAGCCGGGCGCCCTGGACAAGTTCCTCACCCCGGTGCGCTCCGAGAAGATCGCCAGCACCCAGGCCCGGCAGCTCGACACCATCCAGAAGGGCATCAAGAGCGGCGCCGTCACCGAGACGGAGGCCGCCAAGCTCCTGGCCCAGCAGGCGAAGATCGCCGAGGCCACCAGCAAGGCGTCCGCGGACGGCGTGATCTCCGCCCGCGAGGCCCTCAGCATCCAGCTCCAGCAGGCCAAGGCCGGCCTCGACGTGTTCCTGGCCAGCCACAACCGCACGCAGGCCTCCCCCCGCGATCCGGCCGTCGCCAAGGCGCAGGCCTCGCAGATCGGCAGCATCGCCCAGGGCATCCGCAACGGCTCGCTCACCGGCGCCGAGGCGAACACGGTGCTCGCCGATCAGGCCGACATCGCCCAGACCGTGGCTGACGCCCAGGCCGATGGCGAGGTGGACTTCATCGAGCAGCAGATGGTGAACATCCGCCAGGACGCGGCCTCCTTCGAGATCGGCCTGGAGAAGGGCGACGCCGAGAAGGCCCCGCACGCCAGGCGCTCCAGCTTCCCGGTCGTCTACTGACGCGTCCGGCGGTCCCCGCGCACCACGAGGCCATCCTCGCTCCGAGCGGGGGTGGCCTTCGTCGCTTCAGGGCTTGATGCGTGAGCGCCAGCCGGAGTCGATCTCCCGCTCGACCCACAGGATGCTCTTCACGTCCTCACGGGCGGCCAGCTCGGCCTCCGCGCGCGGCAGCCCGCCCAGGAACTCGCGGATGGCCGCGCGCTCCTCGAAGAGCGCCTGCTCGACCTCGGACGAGGGCAGGTCCATCGCGGGACGTGGCTTCTTGTGGCCCATGCAGCCCCTGGTCTAGCCCGAGGGTCTGACAGCCGGGAAGCCACGCGGGGAGCGCATCCACCCTCGCGGCGGCCATGCTCCGGGTCCGTGGACCTGACGCGTCCTCCCGCGGATTCCCATCTCGCGGGTAGTCCCGCCACGCTCAGCGCCGGAAGCGAGCGCTGGCCTCCGCCTCGAAGGCCGCGACATCGCGGTAGTAGCGCTCCACCTCGGCCTGGGTGATCGGGTTGGTGTAGGCCTCGGGCCGAGGCTGCTCGATGACGTCGACGATGGCCTTCGTGGCGTCCTCGACGCCCTGCGCCCCGGGCAGCACCCGCGAGTCGGGGCCCCCGCCCAGCGCGTTGCTGCCGAACTCGGTGGCCACCACGCCCGGCATCACCACCGTCACCATGATGCCCGGATGCGTCTGCCGCAGCTCCATGCGCAGACACGCACTGAGCGCGTTGAGCGCGTGCTTGGCCGCGCTGTACGCCGAGCGGAAGGCCACCAGGGGCACCCGCCCCAGCCCGCTGGAGATGTTGACGAGCTGCCCGGCGTTGCGCGACTTGAAGTGCGGCAGCACGGCCTGCATGCCGTAGAGCGCGCTCTTCACGTTGTCCCGCATCATCACGTCGAGCTCCTCGTCCGTGAGCTCCGACACCGAGCGGGTGATGCCTCGCCCGGCGTTGTTCACCCAGACGTCGATGCGGCCGAAGCGCTGGAGCGCGGCGTCCCGCAGCTTCTCCATGTCACCGCGCACCGTGGCATCCGCGACGACCGCGATCGCCTCCGTCCCCGAGCGGGCCGCCACGGCCTCCAGCTCCGGCTTCCGGCGCGCCGACAGCACCAGCTTCGCGCCCTTGCCTCCCAGCTGGCGCGCCAGCTCCGCCCCGATGCCCGCGCTCGCTCCCGTAATCACGATGACCTTGTCCATGCACGCTCCCCGTCAGGCCCGTCGCGCGCTGCGCGAGGGCTCGGTCCTCTTCCTCCAACGCCTGCCGCCGCACGCCCAGTCCCCGCCGACGAATGTGTCTCCGAGGGGACACGGCGTCACAGGGGCTCGAGCGTGAAGCGCTGCACCACCTCGGGCGGGATGCGGAGGGGCCGCCCGGTGGTCGTGGAGACATACGCCCACTGCGTCTGCGCCTGCACCAGCACCTGCCGGTCCGACGCCCGCCGGATGAAGTTCTGCCGCGTCGCCGTCACCGCGCTCAGCCCCACCACCCGCGTCTCCACCTCGATGTCCTCGCCGAGGAGCGCCGGCCGCAGGTAGTCCACCTCGTGGCGGCGCACCATGAAGACGCCGCCCAGCTGCCGATAGGCCTCCAGCGTCAACCCCACCGAGATGGAGTGCGCCACGGCCACATCCTGGATCCACCGGATGTAGACGATGTTGCTCACGTGGTGGAGCTCATCGAGCTCCTGCGCGGTGACCTGCACTCGGATGGTGAATGGCACGGCGGCACCTCCCCACCGGGAGCATAGGAAATCCCATGCCCCCGAAGGGAGAGGTCTGTCAGTCACCCCGCTCGGCGACTCAGGGCTTGAAGCGACCGGTCACCGCCATCGCGGTGTGGTGCACCGGCCCGCTCATGTACGGCTTGTTCGGATCCGACACGGGATCGAAGATCGCCGTCACCTGGAGGTAGTAGCTCTTGCCCTGCACCACCAGCCCGGGCGGCAGCCGGAGCTGCGTCTGGGTCGTCGTGAGGTTCGTCAGCTGGAGCCGGTTGGTGCCGCCGCTGCTCGTGATGACCAGCTCGTACAGGCGCAGCGAGTAGGAGGTCGGCACGCCCAGGCTCGGCGGCGTCCAGCTCACCAGCGGCGCCAGCCCCACGTTCGCCAGGTTCCCCGTGGCCACCACCCCGTTGATCCGCAGCTCCCTCGGCGGTCCCACCCGAGGAATGACCGGCTGGCTCGACAGCGGCTCCTGGGCGAACGTGAAGACCGAGAACGCGCGAGGCGTGGTCGTGCTGCCATCCTCGCGCTCCACCGAGTAGCTGACCCGGGAGGACGTCTGGGCGGTGACGAACCGCGGCCACGTCGCCGGGTAGGGGTTGCCGTACGTGAACATGGGAACCAGGTCCCCCTGCCCCGCCACGCTGCGCGCGCCGGCGAGATCCGGCCAGCCCGCGTACTCACCGTACTGCCCGTGGCCCGGCAGGGTGCCGATGTACAGCAGGGTGTCGTACGCCGTCGCGGTGGGGTGCGCGGCCATCGACAGGGCCTCGAACGAGGAGGCGCGGTAGTCCACCGGCTGGGTTGTGGTGGGCAGCGGCTCCAGCGTTCCGCTCAGCAGCAGCGAGCCGTCCTCCGACGTCGCGCCGTTCAGGGTGTTGGTCTGGAAGCTCCGGCGCAGTTCCCGGATCTGCATCCCCACCGGGTCGGTCCGGGACACCATCTGGGAGGCGTAGAACACGTCTCCCCGGTTCGGGTCGATCCGGGCCGGTGGGGACCCGCAGTTCCGCATGGAGGTCACGTAGTCCATGGAGCCCACGAAGCTCGTGTCGCCCATCTGCGGCGCCTCGAAGACGGGCGCAGCGCAGTCCCAGGCGGAGAAGTAGCCGATGCCCGTGCTCGGCGAGTGGAACTCGAGGTCATCGGTGTCCTGCCAGGGAGCCAGGCCGCTGATCTGCACGGCGAGCTGGGTGCCCGTCGGCTCGCTCTCCACATCCGGACGGCCTAGCTCGGCGCGGCTCAGATCGAGCGACCGGCTGGTGGCCCACAGGTACGCGTTGCCGAACTTGAGCAGGTACGGAGTGCTCTCCACGTTGGGAATCGTGAACGAGCCGTTGCTCTGGCCGCTCCCCGGACGCCAGCTGTAGCTCAGGCCATCCGCGGTGGGCACCCAGGCGCCGATCGACACCGCGCTCAGATCGGCCGGAACCATGAAGACGGACCCGTCCGCCTGGACGCGGTGGGAGAGGCGCGTGCCGGTCACCGCCAGCCCGCCGCACGCGGCGCCCCCGCGTGGAGCGATGGAGAACTGCTGGCGCGTGGTGGCCCCGCCCCCGTCGGTGATGACCGCCGTGAGGACGACCGTGCCGTCGATGCAGGCCGGCGCCCGCCAGTCGATCTCGCTCGAGGTGCTCGTGCTCCGCGTGGTGAGGATGACGCCCTGGTTCGCGCTCCAGGTGAAGGTCAGCGGCGTCGACTCCGGATCATGCGCCGTGAGGCCCACCGTGGCGACCTCGCTGCCGCCCACCTGCTCGGAGCTCTTGAAGGTGCTGTCGACCTGGGGCGCCACATTGGCGCTCGGGTCGGACCCCACCAGGAGCGAGAGCGTGCCCGTGGTCTGCCCCCCGCGCCCATCCGTGACGGTGACGGTGAGGTTGCAGCGGTTGCCAGAGGCCGGCTGCGCCAGCACGGCGAACGAGGGCGTGGCCGTGTTGCTCCGGCCGAACACGCCCTGGCAGTTGGAGGTCCAGGAGAAGCTCAGCGTGTCCGCGTCCGGATCGAAGACCACCGCGGCGATCTGGGAGTCCCGGTTGGGGACGAGGACGGACGGCGCCGCCATCATGGCGGTGATGCGGGGCCACGTGTTGAAGCCCACCGTCACCGTGGCATTGCCCGTCGAGCCGGAGCGCTGCACGCTGATGTCGACCGTCAGGGTGGCGCTCGTGCCCTTCGAGTCCGTCACCTCGAGCCGCAGCACCTGCACGCCCTCGGTGGTGGGAGCCACCCAGTTCGTCACCGCCGCGGTCGACGCGCTGAAGCTGCCCGCGGACGAGGTCCACGCGTAGGTGATCGTGTCCTCCGGGTTGTCGTCATGCGCGGTGGCCGTCAGCGTGATCGTGCCCCCGGGCGACACCTGGTTGGAGGACACCACGACCGAGTCGATCGTCGGCGCCACGTTGTTGTACTGCGGCGGAGGGTTCACCTGCTGCAGCAGGATGAGGATGTTGACCGTGCTGCCCGCCGCGACCGTCGTCGGCCCCGCCTGCCCCTGGTAGAGGAGCGTCGAGGCCGCGTCGAAGGCCTGGGCCTCGAAGACGCGATCCAGCCCCGCCGGAATGTCGGCCAGGGTGCCCTGCCAGGTGCCGCCCTGCAGCGTCAGCTCCGTGCCGATGGGCGTGGGGATGCCAGGCCCCCGCACCGCCACATGGACCCGAGCCACCCCCTCGGCCGCCAGCTCCCGCGGGAGCATGACCTTGATCTCCGCGCGACCTGGCTGCGGAGCGTTGTTCCCATTGCCGCCACAGCCGGCGAGCACCACCATGGCCAGCGCCGCGATGGCATGCGCCACCGCCCGCCGGCTCCCATTCAGAAATGACACGAAGCAACCTCCCCCACTGCGTGGAATCGATTTCGCCGAAGCGTAACGAGACGCCCGACACGCCCCGGGAGCACACGGCCCATCCCGGAGACAGAGGACTCTCCGGTGCGCTCACTGGGGACGCGGCGCGCACCCTACCATGCTCAGGGCCGGAGCGTCGCCACCAGCCGCGCCTCGTGCCGTCCTTCCTCGGTCCAGCCCTCGGTGTAGGAGACGACTTCCAGTCCTCGGAGCAGCCCGGGCAGCTCGCCGTCCTCGAGCAGGAACCGCGCGGACGGGTGCGGGTTGCGCTGGAGGTTGCTGCGCGTCGGCTGGGCGAACACGAGCAGCCCGCCCGGCGCGAGCACCCTCGGGAACGCCGCGAACAGCGGGCGCCAGAGGAAGTTCAGGCAGAGCACGAGCGCATGAGGCCCGCTCGGCAGCGGCTCCGTCTCCAGATCCACCCGCTCGCACCGCAGCGGGAGTCCTGCCTCTCGCGCGACGGCCGCGGCGCGCTCCAGCGCCACGTCCGAGACATCCACCAGCGTCACCTCCAGGCCGCGCCTCGCGAGCCACAGGGAGTCATGCCCCGGCCCTCCCGCCACGTCGAGCGCCCGGCCGCCACTCGGGAGCCGGTCCGCGAGCGACTGGAGGAAGCGCGAGGGCTCCGAGGCCCCCGCCTGCTCCCGGTAGCGGCCATTCCACCTCTCACGATCGGCTTGGGACATTCCGCCTGCTCTCCGCTCACGGGCGCCGGGTGGTGGCGCTGAACTGCTGGTCCAGCCAGCGGGAGACTTCCTGGCTCCGAGGCTTGTTGCCGATGGAGCGGTAGTGCTCCAACGCCTCCCGGGCCAGGCGCTGAGCCTGTTCCCCCGACTGGCCCGCGGCCACGAGCGCGCGCGCCAGGGTGAACTGGAGCTCCGCGGGCTCGGGGGGCCGCACCTCCTCCAGGGCTCGCCGCAGCGGGGCCAGGGCCTCCCCGGGCCGGCCTCGCGCCAGGGCCACCTCGGCCAGGCCCAGCAGCGACTCGGCGACCTGATGGTGTTTGTTGCCCAGCGCCTTCTCCGAGATGGTCAGCCCTCGGAGCAGGTGGCGCTCGGCATCATCCAGCGCCCCCACCCGCACCAGCGCGCGGCCCAGGCCGGTGAGCGTGTTGCCCATCTCCGGATGCTCGGGCCCCAGCGCCTTCTGCGTCATGAGCAGGGCGCGCTCGTAGCTGGTGCGCGCCTCCTCGAAGCGCCCGAGCTCCGTGAGCACCACCCCCATATTGTTGTGCATGGCAGCCACGAAGGGGTGCCCGGGCCCCAGCACCTTCTCCATGTGGACCGCGGCCTGCTGGAAGCGGCTGAGCGCATCCTCGAGCCGCCCCACCTTGTAGAACATGCCTCCCAGGATGTGGAGCGACTCGGCCCGCGCCAGCGCGTCCCCTGAGCGCTCGACGGCCGTCTCCAGGAGCACCGTCTCGGTGGACAGCGCGTCCGGAGGCCTCGACATGCGGACCTCCGCGTTCCAGATGAGCATGTTCCACAGCCGGGCCATCAGCACGTCATCCTTCGAGCGGGCGGCCTGCACCAGCGCCTGACGCAGCAGCGCGTCCGCCTGCTCGAAGTGGCCCATCGCCCCGTTCAGCCTTCCCAGGTGGTACAGCGCCTGGGCGCGCAGCGGCGCATGGTCCAGCGCCTCCACCTCCGGGAGCACCTCGCGGCCCAGCACCACGCCCTCCTGGTACTTGCCCGCCATCCACATGGACTCCAGGCGGTCCACCTTCGCCTGCAGCGCCTCGGCCCGGGCGCGCGCCGCGGGCTCCCGGGGCAGGGGCACCGCCGCGGTGAGCGCCTGCGTGTTCGCGCACTCCTCCAGCGGCGGCAGCAGGCCCACGGCCTGGAGGGACTGGGACACCATCTCCGGGTTGGAGTCCGCCGAGAGCAGCTTCACCACCGCGCCGAGCTGGGCGCGGCGGCGCTCCAGGCAGGACACCTGCAGCGTGATGAGCTCGAGCTGCCCCTCGTCGCTGCCCCGGCCAGCCTCGCACACCTCGGTGCGCAGCCGGCTCCACTCGCCGGCATAGCCGTCCAGCGCCGCCTGCACGCGCTCCGCGGTGCCCTCCGCGTACGAGAGGCCCGTGGCCAGCA
Source organism: Hyalangium gracile (assembly GCF_020103725.1). Lineage (NCBI taxonomy): Bacteria > Pseudomonadati > Myxococcota > Myxococcia > Myxococcales > Archangiaceae > Hyalangium > Hyalangium gracile. The sequence continues at coordinate 37,856 of NZ_JAHXBG010000014.1, forward strand.
GTGCCTTGCGCAGCTGCTGGCGCAGCGGCGCGTCCCACACCCCGGACAGCCGACGCTCCATCTGCTGGCAGTCCACCCGCTCCCGCGTCCCCCAGGTGAACGCCAGCGCCACCAGCGCGCCCGTGCCCACCACCAGCCCCGCCACGCGCAGCCGGGCCCGCCGCTTCTGCTCGGGGTCCGCCTCCAGCGCGGCGATGAGCTCCTGCATGGAGGCGGGCCGCTGCAGTGGATCCGCGCTCAGGCCCCGGCACACCACCGCCCTCACCCAGGCGGGCACCGGGGAGGACTCGGGCGGAGGGTTGATGCGGCCCTGGCGCTGCGCCTCCCAGCGCTCGGAGATGCCCTCGCCCGGGAAGGCGGGCTGCTGATAGAGGGCCTCGTAGAGCGCCACGCAGAAGGAGAACAGATCGCTGCGCGTGTCCACCGGCTGCCCCGACAGCACCTCCGGAGCCATGTAGAGCGGGGTGCCCACCAGCAGGCCGTGATCGGTGTCCGGGCCGTTGACCTGCTGCCCCACCGAGGCGGGATCCACGCCTCGAGGCGCGGCCGCCCGGGCCAGGCCGAAGTCCGTCACCCGCGGCCGGCCCTCCTTGCCCACCAGCACGTTCTCCGGCTTGAAGTCGCGGTGCACCAGCCCGGCCGCGTGGGCGGCCGACAGCCCGCGCGCCGCCGCCAGGAACATCCCCAGCACCTCACGCCACGGGCGCGAGCCATGGCACCACTGGCGCAGGGTCTGCCCCTCCACCAGCTCCATGGCGATGAAGACGGTGCCGTCATCCAGCGTGCCCGCGTCGTAGACGGCCACCACGTTGGGGTGGCTCAGGCGCGCCATGGACTGCGCCTCGCGCAGCATGCGCACGTGGAGCGAGGAGCCGCGCTCGTCCTGCTCCAGGCGCATCAGCTTGAGGGCCACCCGCCTGTCCAGCCGCGTGTCATAGGCGGCCCGCACCGTGCCCATACCGCCCCGGCCCAGCTCGTCCAGGACGATGTAGCGGCTGGCCAGCGAGCGCCACTCGGGCGTCGCGGCGATGGCGGGCACGCTCCCGGGGGTCTTCAGCTCCACGACAGGCAGCTGGCCATCAGGCCCCCGCCGGGCGACGAGCGTATCGTCGAGCGACTCGGGGACCTGCTCCGCGCTGGTGCCACTGCTGCTCTTCGGGTCGCCGCTCACGTCCGCTCATTCTAGGCGAATGAAGCGGCCTGTCCCCAGCGACACCACGGCAGGCGCGAGCGCCCGTCAGCGGCAGGGGCCGCAGTCGATGCCGCAGTTGTCGGGCCGGCGCGCCACGCCTGCCCCCTGGCCGCAGTGCTCGGTCGCCTGGCAGATGCCATCGCCACAGACATGCAGGGCCGCCGGCTGGATGCGTGTGGTCACCGGGCGGTACCGCACCCCATTGTAGGTACACTCGCTGTAGTAGAGGCCCGACGCATCCAACGTGCAGTGATGGTGCTCACACGCACCGACCCGGAGGATGGGCTCGCACTCGGGGTTCGTCCCGATCTGCGTCCTCGACAGCCCGCAGCCCCGCACGGAGCTCTCGTCACAGGCCAGCATGTTGCGATCGTTGCCGGCGTACAGCCCCTCGTTCCGGAAGAGGTTGCCGAAGAAGCACGCCTCCCTCACACCGTAGTCCGAGAGCTCCTGCGCCGTGTAGGGGATCTCCGCGCCCAGGGCGTCGCGCCCCAGCAGCGAGAAGTTCACGTGCAGTCCGTACGGGTTGGCGTGAGCGGCCAGGCACGCCGAGACGAGCTGCTCCTCCAGCTCGGTGGCGGCCTGCCCCGACGCCCAGCCGGGAGCCAGCCCCACCTGGCCGTACCACGTGTGCGTCACCCCCGTGCCGGGGATCGAAAAGGTGCGCGTCTCACCGGCCGGCACCGCGCAGGCGACGATGTACTTCATCAGCTCGGCGCGCACCTGGGGATCGGCGTTGAGCCAGGTGGCGAAGGCGCCATTGGTGGCCAGCCCGTTGGTGGCCAGCCCGTTGGTGGCCAGCCCGTTGGTGGCCAGCCCGTTGGTGGCCAGCCCGTTGGGATCCTCCAGCGCCTGGGTGTGCTGGCCCAGCGAGGACTCCTCAGGGAGCACAGCGTCACACATGCTCCCCAGCCCCTCAGCCTCATCCGAGAGCGAGGAGCCGCCGCACGCGCTCCCCAGCAAGGTGATTCCCAGCAGCCCTACCGCCCATGCCGCCCTCTTGCCTACGCAGTGCGTGCTTCCGCCCCAGGACAAGCTCATGGAATCACCCCCACCTCGGTTGTTTTTTTCCAGTGTACTCAAACTCACAAGGTATGACACTGGTTTTTTGTCGAAAGGGGGACATCCAGAGTTGCTTTGAGTCCCTCGCCTGGAGGGGAATTCCGGGCCTCAGGCGGCGGTGCGGTAGGGCTCGGGGCGCGGGGGCATCCCCGGCGCATCCGGCACTACCCGCAGCATCCGCTTGATGCCGTTGCGGTCCAGCACCAGCCGCACCATCTGCACGGAGACCTTCTCCTGGTCTGCCTCGTCGGTGGTGAAGCGGAAGGCCAGATCGATCTGGTAGCTCTTGGTGGCCTTCACCCGGCCCACGGTGAAGTCCTCCAGGTCCACGTACTCCAGCGCCAGCTCCGGGTCGTCCATGTCGCGCAGGAAGCGCTCCACGTTGAAGCGGATGATGTCCGTGACGCCCTCCAGCCCGCGCTGCGTCTGCGGCAGCAGCTCCGCGTCCAGGACGATCTCCTTCTGGTAGCGGATGACCGTCTCGGCCAGCTCGCCCTGGGACACGGTGATGAAGTCATCCAGCCGGCGCAGGGCGGCGATCTCGGGCGGCACCTTCACCGTGCGCCCGTAGTCCACGCGCTCCTCGAGCGTACCCAGGCACTTCTTCGTCACCGGATCGACGATCTCCGCCATGCGATCGAACAGGTGCATGGAGGCGAACTTGCTGAAGATGCGGCGCAGGCCCTCCTTGATGCGGTCCTTCACCATGTAGCCGACCACGGCGATGAGGAAGAAGTTGAGGCTCACCTGGGTGAAGCGCGCCTGCGCCCAGATGGCCACCGCGGTGGCGAACGCCATGGCCAGGCCCGCGGCGATGGCGAACAGCACCTCCTCCCAGCCCTGGCGCTTCTGCTTCCGGCGCGCCGAGAGGAAGAGGATGTTCATGCAGAACTTCTTCAGGAAGCCGATCCGGAAGATGTACTCCTCGTTGTCTCCGGTGGGGCTCAGCACGCTGCGCAGCTGGTTCTCCTTGCGGTAGGACTCCTCGCGGATGACGGTGCCCATCAGCGCCTTGCGCGGCTCGATGTAGACGCCCGAGCGCGGCAGCGAGTCCATGTCCGCCACGGCCTTGCGGAAGTACTGCTCCACCGTGAGGCTCATGTACTCGTCCACCAGGCGCAGCGAGGCGCGCGTCTTCTCCTGGAGCCGCTGCACGGCGTCGGCCTTGGCCCACGCGCGGAAGCGCCCCAGCACCTGGACCACCGCCTCCTGGGTGCCGAGCACCAGCCGCTGCAATTCGGCGCAGTCGGCCTCGCTGAGCGTGGAGGCGGCGGGCGGCTCGCACCGCCCATCCACCAGCTTGCCGAAGCGGCGCAGCGCCCCGCGGAAGATGCAGCACAGGAGCTTGGCCTGGTAGACGAGCTCCGCCTCCGTCCCCTCCCCCGTGCGCAGCCACGCCTCCAGCTTCGCCAGCGGAGAGGTGTCCGAGCTGAGCACCTCCTCCAGGCCCATCACCGGCGTGGTGAAGCGCACGTAGTTGTGGATGTCCGCGTAGAAGTCCGCCCGCGGGTACGTCTCCGCGTCGATGTTCAGGCTGTTGGGCAGGAACAGGAACATCTCCACGAGATAGCGCGTCTCGTCGTCGGCACCCGACGGCTGATACTCGAGCTTGATCTCGAACTGCTTCCGGTCGTGGACCTCCAACCGGTTCTGAAGCAGTGGAGCGGGTTCCTGACGCACACCCGCAGTCTACGTCACACGACTGTCACAAATGAAGCCAGGGGCCAGCCCCCCGGGCGCCGGGGAGGAACGCCGTCCACCGATGAACGGCGTCTCTTCCCTCAGGTGCTATCCGTGGGTGCCGGTCCGTGGAGCCCCAACTTCCGTGGGCGGCTGGGCCGGGGGGCCTCCCGCCTTGTCGCGCGAGGGCCCGACGTGGGCCTTGGGGCGCGCGTTCCAGAGCACCAGCATCAGCACGGCGCCGATGGCGGAGAAGCCGATCATGCTCGGGCCCCAGACGCCCCAGCCGAAGCGGTCCAGCAGCGAGCCCATGCCCGCGCCCACCGCCGCGCCGCCCACGTACTGCATGCCGTCGAACATGCCCGCCGCCGTGGCCGCGGCCTTCTTCCCGCCGAAGTCCATGGAGGCGGTGCCCGACAGCATGGAGTGGACGATGCTGATGGCGAACGAGTTGAGGACGAAGGCAATCACCACCGCGTTGAGGCTGGGGGCCATCCACACCACGCCCAGGCACGCCACCTGGATGAGATAGCCCAGGAAGGCCACCGGCGGCCGGCGCGACTTGAAGAGCAGGTCCGACAGCAGGCCGGCGGCGAAGGCGCCCAGGATGCCGGCGATGACCACCGCCATGGCGCCCTTCTTGAAGACGGCGCTGTCCAGCGACAGCTTCTGCGCCTCCTGCATGTAGCGGGGGAACCACTGCTCGAAGCCGTGGCGCACGAAGCCGGTGCAGAACTCCGCCACGGCGATCGTCAGCGTGACGGGGTTGGTGAAGACCACCTTCGCCACGTACTTGAGGTCCACCTTGCCGGTGTAGCCGGAGGAGGCATCCCCGGTGTCCAGCGCGGGCAGGCCCGCCTCGTCCGGCCCGTCGCGGACCACGAGCCACGTCAGCAAGCCCATGCCCGCGATGATGAGGGCGGGCACGAAGAAGACCCACTGCCAGGGCAGCGCCAGCACCACCAGCGGGCCGATGGCGTAGATGAGCGCGCGGCCGCTCTGGATCATCGAGCCGAAGATGGCGGAGAACACGCCGCGCTCGCCCACGTGGAACCAGCCCGAGTTCACCTTGATGAGCGCCAGGGCCGAGTAGGACTGGAAGTACATGTTGAGCGACCAGACCGTGGCCAGGTAGCCCAGCAGCACCGTGCCGGTGCCCACCATGCCCAGGTAGGCGCCCAGGCCGAAGGCGAAGTTGAACACCACCGAGCCCACCGCGCCCACCAGCATGGCCTTGCGGCCGCCGATGCGATCGGCGATGGGGCCGTTGAAGAGCGCCGACAGGCCGTAGATGAGGGTGGCCGCGCTGATGATGGCGCCCACCTCCGTCTTCGTCCAACCGTACGTCTCCGACAGCTTGGCGTTGGCGAAGGAGAAGTTGTAGCGGCCCATGTACATCGCCGCGTAGGTGAAGCCGAGCGTCAGCCAGTTCTGCGCCCGGCGGAAGCGGAAGGCCCGGGAGTGCTCGGGCCGAGGCACCGGGGATGAAGTCGGGGCGTCGTGCATGCGGGGCGCACCCTACCCGGTCCCTCTCCGCTGGCCAACCTGCGCGGTGTGGCTACGGCTGCTCGGCCAGCAGCCGGGTGATGGCGATCTCCAGCTTCGCGTCCGGCACCTCGCCCCGCCGGCACGCGGCGAGCACCTCGGGCAGCGGGCGCCACCGCAGCCGCGTCCCCTCCTCCAGGGGCGAGCCATCTCCCCGCGGCTCGTGGGCCGGCTTGCCCGTCACATCCACCGCCGTGGGGAACACCTTCTCCGACAGGATGCCGGGCGCCACGAAGAAGGCGCCGCCCAGCAGGCGGATCTCCTCGGGGCGCACCTCGTAGCCGGCCTCCTCGCGCACCTCCTCCACCGCGCGGCGCCGCAGGCCCTCCTCCCCCTTGTCCTCCACCTCCATCACCCCCGCGACGAGCTCCTCCACCAGCAGGTAGCTCACCGGGTCCGGCACCACCATCTCCTTGCCCTTGCGGAAGTAGGCCGCGGGCCGGAGGTTCTGCCGCGTGAGCACCTCGAGCCCCGACGCACCGCGGCGATAGACGAGCACCGCCACCGCGTCCAGCCGGGGGCGATCCACCACGTCCACCCGATACACCGGCGATGTGGTTCCATCCGCACGCCGGTTGCGACAGCGCAGCCGCCGCAGCCTCAGAAAGCCCTCGTCACAGCGGGCGGTTGCCGAGAAATCCTCGATGATCTCGATATCCGTCACGGTGGTCTGCTCCGTGCGCATGCCTGCCTCCCTGGCGGGTGAGTTCTCCACTCCTGCGTCGCTTGCCCGTGATTCCCTGATCCCGTACCTTGCGCCGTCTCCTGCTGAGTTCCTTCACATCAGCCCCCCGGAACCACCTGATGAGTCGTGCCCTGATCGGCCTCCTGTGCGCCCTGGTTTCCGCCTCGTGCATGCCCGTGCTGGACGGCGAGGAATACAACCTGGCGGGCCAGGAAGTTCGCCTCTCCCTGCTGCATACCGCGGACATCCACTCGCGGCTCGTTCCTTATGACTTCGCGCCGCTGAAGACGGACACGGACCTGGGGCTCATCCCCGAGGCCGGCCCCTTCGGAGGCGCCACGCGCATCGCGGCGATCATCAAGCGCGAGCGCGCCAAGGCCGACCGCATGATCCACCTGGACTCGGGAGACTGCTTCCAGGGCGCGCCCATCTTCAACACCAACCTGGGCGAGGTGGAGTTCCGCTTCCTCTCGGACGTGCGGCTGGACGCGGCGGTGATCGGCAACCACGAGTTCGACGCGGGCGCGCCCAACTTCGTGCAGAAGGCGCGCGACTTCGCCACCTTCCCCCTGCTGGCCGCCAACTACGCCTGGGACGTGCCCGCCGACAGCAGCAACAACGGCGCCGCCCAGGTGTCCTCGCCCTACACCATGCGCGTCATCAAGGGCCTGCGGGTGGCCATCATCGGCATGGCCAACCTCTCCTCGCTCAACTCGCTGGTGGAGGGCGGCAACTCCCTGCAGGCCACGCCGCTGGAGCAGAACGAGGTGGCGCGCGCCTACGTGGATCTGCTGCGCCCCGTCTCGGATCTGATCCTCATCACCAGCCACCTGGGCCTCGTGGAGGATCAGCAGATCCTCCTGGGCTACGAGGCCTTCTACGAGTACGAGCGTGCCAGGCCCTTCATCGAGCGCGAGAAGAACCCGTGGAAGATCCTCGAGTGGTCCGGCGAGGAGGGCAACCCCAAGTCCGTGGTCCGCGTGCAGATCCCCGGCGTGTCCGGCATCGACGCCATCTTCGGTGGCCACCTGCACGTGGTGCTCAACCCGCCGCAGCAGGTGACGGACCCCAGCGGCCGCAAGGTGCTGCTGGTCCACTCCGGCGCGTTCGCCAAGTACGTGGGCCGCGTGGACCTGGTGGTGAAGGTGCCCGAGGAGCCCCAGCTGGACGGCGCGGAGCTCGTCACCCACGACTTCCGCGTCTTCCCGCTGGACTCGCTCTGGTGCGATGACGCCATGCGCTCCTACTACACCTCGCGGTTCTGGGACGCGGGCCAGTTCTCCTCGCTGCCGCAGGTGCGCGCGGCCATCGAGGCGTGCCGCAACCAGGAGGACCGCAGGACGACGGGCCTGCTCCAGGAGTACATCCTGGGCATGGACTTCAACCTCCAGCTGACGTCCATCTTCTCGTACGCGCCGCAGGACGTGGCGCGCCGCAACAACTCCACGGGCGGAGACTCGCCGCTGGGCAACGTCGCCGCGGACTCCATGCGCAAGCGCCGCCGCGTGGAGGCGGAGATGGCCATCACCAACTCGCTGGGCATCCGCGACAACCTCTACGCCGGCGTCATCACCCAGGAGTCCATGTTCAACGTGTTCCCCTTCGAGAACACGATCAACATCATGTACCTGTCCGGCGTGGAGATGCAGGAGATGTTCGACTTCGTCGCCGAGCGCTCCGCCGAGCGCGGCTGCGTCAGCCAGGCGCAGATCTCCGGCGCGCGCTTCACCATGGACTGCGCCCAGGTGCAGCTCAACGAGCTGCGCATCCCCTGCGATCCGGACGATGGCGGCGCCGAGAAGTGGTGCCCCAAGGAGGGCCGCGAAGGCCACGCCCCCTACCAGTGCCTGGAGGACATCAACGGCAGCCGCTGCTGGGCCCACCCGGCCATCGACATCGAGGTCAACGGCAAGCCGCTGGACTCCAACGGCACCTACCGCATCGCCGTCAACGACTACATCGCCAAGGGCGGCTCGGGCTTCCGGGTGCTCAAGCGCAACACCACGCGCATCGAGACGGGCATCAGCCTGAGAGACTCGCTCATCGGCTACATGCAGGGCTTCTGCACCTGCGACGACATCAACAACCCGGACATCCCCGACGAGCAGAAGGTCTCCAGCACGGGCGAGTACTGCGGCTCCCTGGTCAACGGCCGGCGGGTGATCGACGAGCAGCTGAAGGGCTTCTGCCGACAGGCGGCCGCCTTCAAGACGATGCTGACGGAAGGGACGTTCGGCACCTGCGCCTGCCGCGACCTGCTGGACAAGCCCCTGAACGACACGCTCGCGAAGAGCTGCGACACGTCGAACAGGGCCGTCACCGAGAAGGTCAAGGAGCTGCAGGCGACGTGCGGCGCGGTCGGCCCCTACACGGGCCGCTGCAGCTGTCGTGACGCCCTGGCGGGCACCAACCCCATCTGCGGCACCATCACGCCGCAGCTCCGCAGCTTCTGCGAGAACCCCACCTCCCGGGCTATCGCCAACGCGAACGAGGACGGCCGCATCGGCCGGAGGGTGAAGTGATGAAGCGCCTGCTCCTGGTGACGGCCCTGGCGGCCGCTGGCTGCTACTCCGAGGATGGGAGGATTGGCACCACGGGGAACACCTCGGGGATCAGCACCTTCCGCGTCGAGGCCCGGGAGCTCATCGGCGTGGAGTACGAGAAGAACTCCGCCGGAGACGTGATCGGAGAGATCCGCTCGCCGCTGAGCGTGGTGAGCGCCTGCCTGGCGAAGTACGGCAACGACGCGGCCAAGGTGCCCGCCGCGGTGAAGGGGACGACGGAGTGCCCCTACTCCATCCCCAAGCACATGGTGGACGTCACCCTGGCCATCACCGCGCTGGACGGGCAGGGCAAGCCGCTCGAGTCCTTCAATGGCCCGGTCTCCTATCGCGTCACGCCGGGCGACATCACCGGCATCTACCCCCTGCGGTGGACCCAGCTCACCCACGGCGTGGGCACGGGCACCGTCCGGGTGGCCCACATCTACGGCCCGGTCCGCATCTGGGTGCAGGACGAGCCGCCCCAGGTGGAGTTCTCCGACGGCGGGGTGAAGGACGCAGGCGCGCTGCCGCCCTCGAGCAGCGGCCCGTACAGCTACGCCACGGGCCTCACGGCGCCCATCTACTTCGAGGAGCCCACGCTCGGGCGCGTGCAGGAGCCGGAGGCCTACAACAACAACCGCCTGTCGCCCTTCGCCGGCCAGTTCCTCACCGTCGGCCGGCCCCCCGAGTCCGGCCCACCGCTCGTGCAGAGCTGCCCGCCGGGGTACACCGCGAGCGACGGGGGCGTGGACGGAGGGGTGGACGGAGGGATGAAGGATCCCAATGACGGCAAGCTCGTCACCATGGTGGTGACGGGGCTGGATCCGGGCGGCTTCTTCGTCACGGACATGACGGCCTGCCGCGTGAGGGAGTTCACCGGCACCGGCGCCAACGTCCGCACACCCGAGCCGGACGGCTACCTGCCCGGCACGTATGCCTCGCTGTACGTCTACAACTACTCGTTCCCCGAGGGGCTCTACCCCGGGGATCTGCTCTGGTCGCTGTCCGGCTCGGTGCAGGAGTTCACGGGCACCACGCAGCTGACGTTCCCGGCGTGGATCATCCGCGAGCGGGTGCGCGAGGGGCCGCCCGAGACGTGGGGCAAGTACCTCGATCAGGTGCCGGTGCCGGAGCTGAACCTGCGCCACTGCGGCCTGGACAACGTGGTGACGCCCTACGTCACCGACGCGCTGTGCGGCCAGAGCTACGGCAACATGAAGATGGAGAGCCTGGAGTCCGCGCTGGTGAAGCTGCGGCGGGTGCGCTTTCCCCAGGCCTTCAAGAGCTGTGACGCCAACGGCAACGGCGCCGTCCCCTTCTTCTGCCAGGGCCCCAGCGGTGGCGCGTGGCAGAGCTGCGCCGACGAGCCCCCCAGCGCCGCGGACGCGGCCGAGATGCAGTGCAACATCGACTGCACGGTGGGCCTGGGCGAGTTCGCGGGCAAGGTCTGCGCCGAGCGCACCTCGTACCTGGGCTTCGGCCAGTTCCCCGTGGAGCTGTCCGGCCCGGGTCCGCGCGTGGCGGGGCTGGATGAGGCGCTGGACAAGCGGACCCAGATCATCAAGGTCTCCGACATCAGCGCGCGGACGACCACGGCGCTCACCACGGGCGTCAACGGCCAGGGCCAGGTGCGCGTGTGGTGCGACACGCCGGTGCGGGTGAAGTTCGGCCCCTCCAGCGTGGAGGCCACCACCGCGGATCAGCCGCTGGCGGCCCGGGCGCGCCTGGATCACGTGCTGACGGGCAACGAGGTGCACGTGGCCTTCCTCGCGGACGGCCCCCTCCAGGGCAAGGGCGAGTGCCACGTGGCGCTCAACAGCCGCACCCGCGTCAACATCATCACCCGGGACGCGGTGCCGGAGCTCCGGGTGGACTGCAGCGAGACGGACCCGGACGCCGAGCGCGCCCGGCAGTGCCGGCTGCTGCGCGCGGCCACCTACAACGTGACGGGCCACGTGCGGCAGGTCACGGCCGCCCGCCCGCGGTGGATGATCATGCCGCGAGACGCGGATGACATCTGCTGCTTCCCGGGGCCGGAGGCCGAGTGCCCCCGTCCCATCAAGCAGTGCCCGCCGGAACCGCAGCCGTAGTAGAGAAGCTCGCCCCGGCGACGGGGCATTGGGAGGCGCGGCCCCCGCCGCGTCCTTGGAGGGTAGTTTGAAAACGTTGCGCACCCTGGCCCTGACCGGGCTGTTGTCCCTCTCCGCGCCCGCGTGGGCCGGGGACTACGTCGACACCCGCCTCTCCTTCGTCTTCGCGGACGACAACGTGCTGGCCGGCGCGGGAGAGACGACGCCCAACAGCCCCAATGCCCGCTTCGGCGCGGGCAACCAGAACACCCAGTTCTACGACAACTTCAACACCCGGTTCTCCGGCTTCGAGACGCTGTCGAACGTGGTGCTGTACAAGCGGATGCCCGCTTTCTTCGAGGGGCTCACCACGGAGGCGGCCCTCACCATCCTGGTGCTGGAGCAGCCCTCGGGTGGCGTGACGCTGCGGGACAACTCCAGCTACATCCGGCTCAACTACCAGCCGCCGGGCTGGGGCGAGCGCGAGGGCATCTCGCTCACGGGCTTCCCGGTGTCGGCGGACCGCTTCCGGCTGGGCTACGCCTACCGCATCTCCTGGGGCGGCAGCGGCGTCTTCACCAACCGCGCCAACGCGGCCGGTGTGCCGGGCGTGAAGCTGCAGGTGACGCGGGACCGGTGGTACGCGTACCTGGGCGGCAAGACGTCGCTGGTGCTCAACGATCTGATCCTCGAGCAGGAGACGCTGTATGGTGCCATGGCGGGCGCGGGCGTGGACGTGCTGGAGACGCTGCGGCTGGAGGTGGGCGGCGGCTTCTTCCAGAAGGGCCTCATCCCGGGCCTGGCGAACCAGGGCATCCGCGCGCCGGTGAACTCGGCGGGCGCGTCCGCGCAGGCCGTGTACCACGTGGGTCTGCCGGTGGGCACGAGCATCGACTTCCGGCTGTACCGGAATGATCCGGACGTGTACCAGCGCTTCTTCGCTCCGGAGACGTACCCGGGCGGGCTCAGCTACTCGGTGTCGCTCGAGGGCAGCTACCTGGTGCAGACCCTGGAGGATCCGGACGTGTTCGCCCAGACGGTGCAGCAGAGCGCCACGGCGGTGGCGCTGCAGGCGCGGGCGAAGCTGAACTACTGGCGCTTCCACCTGCTGGGGCTCTACCGCAGCCTGTCCTTCATCCAGTTCGAGGTGCCGGGCCTGCCGCCGTTCCGCGACTTCCCGGACGGCACGGAGCTCAAGCCGGAGATGTTCATCGCGGCCGGCGTGGACTACTACCTGCCCAGGCTGCACCTGACGCCGGGCTTCATCATCGGCGTGCAGCAGCCGGCCTCGTACCGCAGCCCCGAGTTCACCGGCGGAGGCAACAACCCGCCGCCTGGCCTGACGGGCACGCGCACGGTGGTGGTGCGCGACGTGAACCAGCTCAGCATCCTGCCGACGACGTGCGGCGGCTCCACCACCACGTGCAATCCGGAGCCCATCCTCTCCGCCAAGGCCACCTTCCGGTGGGATCTCTCGGAGACGGTGGCCGCGGTGGGCGAGGTCTATTACACGTTCGACAACAACCGGACGACGTTCCGGGACGACGTGACGGGCGTGGCGCAGCCGCGCTTCGAGGAGCCCAACGCCTTGGGCTTCAACACGCTGCTCCAGGCGCGCTTCTGAGCCCCGAAGTCCTCGAGGAGCCCGGCCCGCTCAGGCGCCGGCCACGGGCTCCCGAGGCAGCCGCACGGTGAAGGTGGTGCCGCGCTCCGCGGTGGACTCGAAGGTGACGGTGCCTCCGTGGGCCGTCACGATCTCCCGGACGATGTAGAGCCCCAGGCCCAGGCCTTCCCTCGCATGGGCCCGCGCCTGCTCCCCTCCCCGGAACGGCTTGAAGAGCTGGGCCTGCACCGCCTCGGGGATGGGCGCGCCCTCGTTGTGCACCTCGAACGTCACCGCGCCCTCCTCGCCCTGGCAGCTCACCCTCACGGGCGCCTCCGGCTGGCCGTGGCGCAGCGCATTGGTGAGCAGGTTGCCCATCACCTGCATCAGCCGCCCCGGATCCCACGCTCCCCTCGTGTCCCCCGTGACGGTGAGCTCCACCCGGGCCCGAGGCGAGGCCCCGCGCACCTCGTCACAGACCTGCTCCGCCAGCGTGCCCAGCACCACGCGCTCGTACTGGAGCGGCAGGGGCTGACCGAACTGCACGCGGGTAAAGTCCAGCAGGGTGGCGACGAGCTTCTCGATCCGATCCGCGCTGCTGGCGATGCGCTGCAGGGGGCGCAGGTAGCCCTGCGGCAGTCCCTCCTGCTTGAGCAGCGTGACGGCGCTCAGGCTGATGGCGGAGATGGGGTTGCGGATGTCGTGCCCCACGATGCCCAGCAGCCGCTGCTGGAAGTCCTGGGTGCGCTTGCGCTCCGTCACATCCAGCGTCAGCCCCATGGCCCCTTCCACCACTCCCGCCGCGCTCCGGTGGGGAATGTAGTGGACCTCGAACCAGCGGCCCTCGCCCTCCTCCTCGGCGACGAACTCCTCGCCGGCCAGCGCCCTGCGCACGTTGGTGACGACCCAGGACATGCCCTGGAACAGCTCGAAGAGCGACTGCCCCACGAAGGTGTCGGCCTTCAAGCCCGCCCGCTCCACCCCCTTGCCCTCCATCAGGGTGACGACGCCCCGCGCATCGATGGCCCAGAGGATGACGGGCAGGTGGCTCAGCACCGTGCGGAGCCGCTGCTGCGTCTCTCGCAGCGCCTGCTGCGCCTGGATGCGCTCGGTGATGTCGGTGGAGATGCCGCCCACGGCGTTGGGCCTCCCCTCGGCATCGTGGAGCGGGAACTTCAGGGAGATGTACGTATGCAGGCCGTCCGCCTGGGGAATCACCTCCTCCACCTGCAGGGGCCGGTTCTCCGCCAGCACGCGCCGGTCATTGCCCCGGGTGACGTCCGCTACCTCCTTCGGGAGGCGCTCGTAGTCCGTCCTGCCCAGGATGGCCTCCTTGGACAGGCCGAAGATGCTCTCCAGCCGGCGGTTGGCCACCAGGCAGCGCCCCTCCACGTCCGTCACGTAGATGGCGGCCGGGGCGTTGTCGATGATGGCCTGGAGCCGCTCCTCGCCCTCGCGCTGGCGGCCCTGGCTGTAGGCCACGTACTGCGTCACCGAGTCGGCGGTGGCGGCGGACACGCAGTCCGAGAGGATGCGCAGTTCCCGGAGTGAGGGCATCACCCCCTGCTCCTCGAGCAGCTCGAAGATGCAGTCGCGCAGCAGGCCGTACTCGCGGGTGAGCGCGTCCAGGTCGAAGCCCACCCGCAAGCGCTGGCGCCCATGCTGTTCCGCCGTGGCGTCGTGGGCGAAGACTCGCGCCGGAGGCCAGGCGTCGTCCCGGATGGCCTCGGTGACCGCCTCCAGGAAGTCGGGCAGGTGGTCCTCCAGCTCGCTCGAGGAGAGCCCTCGCGGCGCCAGCGTCTGCTCCACGCGCGCCTTGAAGCGCTCCACGAGCGCGTCTCTGTGGACCGACAGGAAGTCAGCCAGGGATGTCATCAGCCGCATCGTCGGGAGCGTGCCTCACAGCCCTCCCTGAGTCCCGCTCGATCCACCCTGTGAGTCCGCCACGAAGACTCGCCTCGGCACCTCCGGCGCACCGGACGCCATGGCCGTCGGCTTGCTCGCCATCACGTCCGGCATCAGGGCCGGCAGGCTGATGCGGAAGGTGCTGCCCTTGCCCGGTGTGCTCCGGGCCGTAAGGCTGCCGCCGTACCCCTCGATGATGTTGCGGGAGGTGGACAGGCCCAGCCCCGTGCCCTGCCCCACGGGCCGGGTGGTGAAGAAGGGCTCGAAGATGCGCTGGAGCACCTCCGGAGGCATCCCCGTGCCCGTGTCGCTCACCTCGATCACCACGAAGCCGACCGTCCCCGAGCGGTTCGTCCCCATGGACGTGGTGATGCGGACCTCGTTCTCGTGGGCGTGCCCCTCCGGCATGGCCTGCGCCGCGTTGACGAGCAGGTTGATGAAGACCTGGACCAGCCGGGCCTCGTTGGCCAGCACCGCGGCCGTCTGCTGGAAGTCACAGGTGACGCGCGCCCGATGCCGCAGCGTGTTGGAGACGATCTTCAGGGCCGTCTCGATGACGGGGCGGATCGACAGCGCCTGCTTCTCCTCCTGATGATCGGAGCGGGCGAAGGCGCGCAGCTCCTTGACGATCCGGCCCACGCGCTCGGCCCCATCCTGCGCCTCCTCGAGCGCCTGGGAGACCTCCTGGAGCCGCGCTGTCACCTCGAGAGGCAGGGGCTGCGCGGGCGCGCTCTCCGCCGTGCCGCTCAGCTCCGCGAGCGTCTCGCGGGCGAAGGTGATGTTGGCCCCCACGTAGGACAGCGGATTGTTGATCTCGTGCCCCACCCCGGCGGCGAGCTGACCGATGGCGGCCATCTTCTCCGAGTGCGAGAGCTGGAGCTGCGTCTCCCTCAGCTTCTCCACCATCACGTTGAAGTCATGGGAGAGCTGGCCCAGCTCGTCCTTGCGCTTCACGGGGAGCTCGCACTCCAGGTCCCCCTCCGCCACCCGAGCCGTCATCTCCCCGAGCATCGCGATGGGCTTCATGAAGCTGTTGACGAGCCTCCAGACGATGAACCCCAGGAATGGCAGCAGCAGCAGGCAGCTGAAGGCGATCATCGTCAGCGTGCTGTAGAACGCCCCGATGTCCAGCGTCTCCGAGGGCACGAGGAGCACGGCCCGGACAGGCACCTCGGGCTGACTCGCGAGCAGCGGGACGACATACAGGTAGCTGGAAACCACGGACTCGCCCACCGCCAGCGGCTGGCTGCCAGCCAGGTAGCCCCGGTAGCCAGGCACGCCCACCCGGTACTTGCCGAAGTGGCCGGCCTCGGCCCACAGCCGCTCGGCGGGCACCGCCCCGAGATCGGGCGTGAGGCGCTGGCCCTTGGAGTCCAGGAAGGTGCTGACCAGCGTCCCCTGCCGGTCGATGAGCACCACCTCCGCCCCGCCCGCGGAGTAGTAGGCATCCGCGTAGGCCTCGTTGGCCGGGGCGCCCAGGACGAGCCAGCCCTCGAACCTCTCCCCCGCCATCACCGGCGCCGTCACCGCGAACACCGGGACGCGGCCACACATCAGCACCCGCCGCACGGGCTTGACGGTGGAGTCGGGCCTGCCGCGCACTCCCGTCAGGATGCAGGAGGGGTGGCTGGTGGCGATCACCGCGCCGTCCTCGCCCACCACGGCCCAGAAGTCCTCCTCCTGGAGCCCTCCGAGCACCTCCAGCTGCGACTGCAGCTCCAGCAGGTGCCGGGTCGAGATGGCCTCCTGGACGGCGGGCACGCGCGCCAGGAGCCGGGCCTGCGCATCCAGCCGCTCGAAGAGCTGCCGGTGGAAGGAGCCGATGGCGTTGCGGTAGATGCCGTCCAGCCACTCGTAGGCGCCTCTCGAGGCGCCATAGAAGCTGATCCGGGAGCTGGCCAGGGTGATGATGGCCATGCCGACGAACACCACCCCCAGCATGCTTGCGAGCCACCGTGCCTTGAGCGACATGCTCGAGTCTCGTTTCACGGCCCAGACACCGGCCCGTCAGTCACGAGCTCGATTCTAGGGTTCCTCCCTGTCCCGGGAATACAGGAGATGACGGACGATGATGTTTCACGCGTCCACACGGGGGGGAGGAGGGCGTGAAGGGGACGACACTTCACACCGAGGTCATCCTCATCACCTCGTCAAACGTGGTAAGGCCCTGGGCCAGCTTGCGCACCCCGGCTTCACGCAGTGTGCGCATTCCCGCACGGCGGGCGGCCTCCACCAGCTCGTGATGAGGGGCCTGCTGGGTGATGAGCTCCTTGAGCTCCTGCCCGATGCTGACGATCTCGAACACGCCGGTGCGGCCGAAGTAGCCCGTGCCGCGGCAGCGCACGCACCCGGTGCCCTTGCGCAGCTTCACCCCGCCAGGCAGCAGCGGGATGGGCACCATCAGCGCCGTGAGCTCGTCCGGGGTGAGCGAGGCCTCCTGCGCGCAGTGCACGCAGATGCGCCGCAGCAGGCGCTGGGCCATCAGCCCCACCAGGCTCTGCGAGAGCAGGAAGGGCGGCACGCTCAGGTCCTTCATGCGGGCCACCGCGCCGATGGCATCGTTGGTGTGCAGCGTGGAGAGCACCAGGTGGCCGGTGAGCGCGGACTGGATGGCGTTCTCCGCCGTCTCCGAGTCGCGGATCTCGCCCACCATGATGACGTCCGGGTCCTGGCGCAGGATGTGGCGCAGCGCCCCGGCGAAGTCCAGCCCCACCTTGGGCTGCACCTGCACCTGGTTGAAGCCCTCCCACACCATCTCGATCGGATCCTCGATGGTGGTGACGTTCACGTCCGGGCCGGCCACCGCCTTGAGCGCCGAGTACAGCGTCGTCGTCTTGCCGCTGCCCGTGGGGCCCGTCACCAGGATGAGCCCGTGCGGCTGGTCGATCCAGGACTCGAAGGCGTCCTTCTCGTCTGGCTCGAAGCCCAGCTGGGCGATGTCCTGCACCAGCGTGTCCGGATCGAAGATACGGATGACCACCTTCTCGCCGAAGGCGGTGGGCAGGGTGGACACACGCAGCTCCACCTCGCGGCTCTCGCGCTCCGTCTTGATGCGCCCGTCCTGCGGCTTGCGCTTCTCGGAGATGTCCATGCGCGAGAGCATCTTCACGCGCGAGACGATGGGCGGGTGCACACCGGCCGGCAGCGTGTAGACGGTGTGCAGCACGCCATCGATGCGCAGGCGCACGTGGGACTGGGCGCGCTTGGGCTCGATGTGGATGTCCGAGGCGCGGTTGTCGAAGGCGTAGCGCAGCAGGTAGTCCACCGCCTGCACCACGGGCTTGTCCGCGGCATCCAGCTCCTGGGTGCCGCTGAGCGACACCAATTGCTCGAAGTTGGTGAGCTGCGGCGAGGCGGCGAAGTCGTCCGCGGCCCGGGCCAGCGTCTTCTTGAAGCCGTAGATCTCCGCGATGGACTTGAGGATGTCCGACTTGGCCGACAGCACCGGCTCGATGGGCAGGCCCGCCAGCCGGTAGAGGTTCTCGAACAGCTCGCGATCGAACGGGTTGGCCACCGCCACCACGAGCCGCCCCTGCTGCGTGCGCTCCAGCGGCAGCAGCGCGTGCTTCAGCGCGAAGGGGCGGGACACGGTGCGCGTGGCCAGCGCCATGTCCAGCTTGAGCGGGTCGATCTTCCGGTACGGCATACCGGCGGCGCGCGCGGCGGCCTCCGTCACCCGGTCCTCGTCGAGCACGCCCCGGTTCTCCGGCATCGGCACCTGGAAGGCCGCGACGATCTCCACCGGCGACACGTCATAACGTGCCGCCTCCTTGGAGCCGGCCTGGGACTTCGCCTTGAGGACGCGCGCGCGAGCGGCCGGCTCGCGCGCCAGGATCTCCTGGGCCTGCTGCGGGTTGAGCAGGCCCTGGGCCACCAGGGCCTCGAGCACGAAGGTGGTGCTGAAGTCCGACTGGCTCCGGGTGACGTTGCTTACGGGCGCTGCCAAGTGTCCCGCCTCCGGGAGAAGAAGACCAACGCGAGCACGCCGAAGAGCACCAGGGCCGTGGCCGGCGCCTGGCCGCAGCCGCACCCGCTCGGCTCACCGTTACCGCCTCCGCCGCTGCCACCGTCGGTGGGAGGAGGAGGAGGCGGCGGCGGGGTGCCGCCATCGTTGCAGAGCGAGCAACCCCCGTCCGGACGGTTCAGGGGATCCTCGCAGCGACCGCCGTAGCACTCGGTGCCGCTGGGGCAGTCCGCGCGGTTGCGGCAGGCCGGCGTGCACGAGTAGGTCTCCCCCACCGGGTTGCACTGGAGCGGCGAGGAGCAGGTGCCGGCGGCGCAGTTCTTCATGCACACGCTCTGGGCGCCCACCCGCTTGCAGGAGCTGCCCGGCGGGCAGCCGCACTGAGCCGTGGTGCACGGCTCCGCGCAGACGCCCTGCGGGTGGTCATTGAGGAAGAGGCAGATCTGCCCCGTGCCGCACTGCGAGGCGTTGGAGCAGGGCTCGCCCACCGCGCCTCCGGCCGGCCGCTTCTCGACGCAGACGCGATCGCACACGCGGCAGGTGAAGGCGGAGGAGCTGGGCTCATTGCAGTCCGCGTCCGAGTAGCAGCTGGGGACGCAGACGTTGCCCTCGGGGAGCGGGGAGCAGGTGTAGCCATCGCGGCAGTCACCCGAGCCCGGACGGCAGGGTTTGAAGCACCGGTCCGAGGCCCCCAGCTCCACGCACACCGAGCCCGCGGGGCACGAGGAGGCCGAGGGGCCGGCGACGCACTCCTCCTGGCAGTAGCCCCCCACCCAGGCCGTCCCGCCCGAGGGCAGCGCCACGGGCCCCTGGCAGAGGGAGCGCGGCGAGCCGCAGTCCACGCCCGCGTCGATGGTGCTGTCGCAGGGCTTGCCCACCTGGGTGATGGCCTCGCCGGGCACCGCCAGACAGGCCTTGGTGAAGCCGGAGATCAGGGTGGAGTCCCGGCACACGAAGGGGCTGGGGCACTCGCCGTTGGTGATGCCGGCGCAGCCCTTCGAGCAGTAGTCGTAGAGCTTGATGCCGTTCGCGTTCCGGAAGGGGATGCAGCTCAGCCCTCCCGTGCAGGGATCACTCGCCGAGCAGGGCGAGCCAACCGCGCCATTCTCCGGGTAGTAGGTGCACAACTGCTCCACGTCCGACGGGTCCAACACGCGCCGGCTGCCGCCCACCGGGAAGTTGGTGTCCATCACCGCCGTGTCGGGGAAGTAGGCATCCCCGAGGCCCAGGCAGTGGCCCACCTCGTGGGTGAGCACCGTCTGGAGATCGCGCAGCTTCTCGCGCTCCGGTGTGTCCGGCAGCGTGGTCCAGCTGACGTTCACCGCGTTCACGAAGATGTCGCACTGGTAGAGGTAGCCGGCGTACGTGAGCGGGATGGTGCCCGCCAGCGCCTGCCCGGACTCGAGCGCCAGCTTGAAGTACGGATCGGCCGGGTTGGTGACCCAGACGGTGCTCACATTGAAGGCGTCGTAGGGGTTGCCCACGTTGCTGGGATCGATCGCGGAGTTGGTGTTGGTCCGCCCCGCGTACACGAAGTCCGGGTACGCGCAGCTCTGGTCCTCCCACGTCTGGAACGCCGCGTTGGTGGCCTTCTCCACCTCCGAGATGGCGATGCCCGCCGGGGCGTTCGAGCGCCCATCCAGGTAGTAGCGGAACGGGTAGTCCCGCGTGTTGAGCATCTTGAAGCCCAGGTACGTGTAGTTGTTGCTCTGCGCGGAGGCCGTGGCACCGAGCACCATCAGCACGAGCCCCGCGGTCCACTGCATGCTGCGGTTCATCGCTTGCCCCTCTCCTGCTGCGCCGGGGGCGGAGTCGCCCGCCGGATCTCCTCGAGGACTTCATCGAGCGGCCGCCGGACCGGTCCGCCCTTCACCTGGTGGGGCAGCTGCACCTCGCGCCGCCCGTCTGCTCCGGTCGTCACCGTCTGCTTCCCCGCGCCCTGCCCGACCAGGACACACTTGTCCGCCGCCTTCGCGTCCGGGCACCGCAGGAACATGAGCGCCGTCTCTCCCACCGTGAGCGTCGCATCCCCCGCCAGGCGGGACTCCCACTGCCCGCTGCGCCCGCCGAGCTGCACCACTTCTAGCGCGCGGGGCCCCTTGCCACGGTACTCCTCCAGCACCTCCAGCCGGGAGACGGTGGTCATCTGTCTGACGTCGCCTCCGGGCACATTGACACGCTGGTCCGCGATGCGCGCAAGGACGACGCGATCGGCGGCGAGGGTGAGCTGGGAGAGCGTCTGTCGAGGCAGGGAGCCCCAGGCGAGCGCGGGCACACAGAGCGCGAGCAGGAGCCCCAGGAGGCGGAGGGAATTCATCGGGGGCACAGCTTACCCGTGAATCGCTCGAATCGCGGCGTCCACGAGCCCTTCGGGGGTGGGACGTTCGGCCACCGCCGCTACCTCGATGCCCAGTCGAGCCAGCGCGCCGGCGGTGGTGGGGCCGATGGCCACCACGCGGGACTGCCCCAGCCGCTCGCGGCCCGCGGACTCCAGGAAGACTTCAGCGGTACGCGGCGAGGCGAAGAGCACCACGTCTGGCGGTGAAGTCCGCAGCAGCTCCCGAGCCTCCGCCGACAGCTCGGCGGGAGAGGTGCGATAGGCCGTCACCCGGGTGACGCGCACGCCCTGCTCGCGCAGCGCCAGCTCCAGCTCTCGGCGGCCCTCCTCGGCGGCGGGCAGGAGCACCTCGTCGTCCGGGTGCAGCTCGGGGCGGAGCACCTCGTAGAGCCCCAGGCCGGTGGACTCGGCGGGCTCGGCGACCACCTTGAGGCCATAGCCCTCGGCGGTCCGCGCCGTGCGAGGCCCCACCGCGGCCACGCGGACATGGCTCAGGTGCTCCACCGTCCCGGCCTCCCGGAGCGCCTCCATGAGCGCCTCCACGGCCGAGGGGCTGGCGAACACCACCCACCGGTAGCGCTGGATGGACTCCGCCGCGGCCGCCAGGGGCCGGGGATCCTCCGGGGGCTGCAGTTCCAGCAGCGGGAGGCTGAGCACCTCCGCGCCCTCGTCCTCCAGGAGGAAGCACAGCTCCTCCACCCGCTCCTTCGGGCGGGTCACCAGCACACGCTTGCCTTCGAGTCGCTTTTCCACGGGCGCGGACTCTAGTCCAGTTCTACGCGCCGCGTCCCACCCATGAGGTATGGCGCGCGCGGGGGAACGTCCGCCTCAGGAGTTCGGCGTGTACCCGGTGCGTCCGAAGTCGCGGAGGATCTCCTGGGCGCCGCGCGAGAGCAGATCGTCCGCGAGCGCCTCCCCCAGCGCGTGGGCCTTCTCCACCGGGCCGCGGACCTCGCCCCGCACCACCTTGGAGCCGTCGGGCCGGCCCACCAGGCCGCGCAGGTGCACCACGCCGTCCGTCACCGTGGCGTGGCCCGCCAGGGGCACCGTGCAGCCGCCCTCCAGCTTCGCCAGCAGCGCGCGCTCGGCCGTCACCGCCACGCGCGTCTTCGCGTCCTCGAGCGGCGCGAGCAGGGCCCGCACCTCGGCATCGTCCACCCGGCACTGGATGGCGAGCACGCCCTGCCCCACCGCCGGCAGGCTCACGTCGGGCGACAGCACCTCGGTGATCTCCCGCTCCAGGCCCAGGCGCTTGAGGCCCGCGGAGGCCAGCATCGCGCCCGCCAGCCCCAGGTCCCGCGTCTTCTGGAGCCGCGTCTGCACGTTGCCGCGCAGGCTGACGATCTCCAGGTCCGGCCGCCGCGAGCGCAGGATGCAGCTGCGGCGCAGCGAGGAGGTGCCCACCCGCGCGCCCTTCGGCAGCGAGTCCAGCGTGAGCCCCGAGGGGCTGCAGAACGCGTCACGCGGATCCTCGCGCTCCGGCACCGTCGCGAGCATCAGGCCCTCGGGCATCACGGACGTCATGTCCTTGAGGCTGTGCACGGCGATGTCCGCGCGCCCGTCGATCAGCGCCTGCTCGATCTCCTTGACGAACAGCCCCTTGCCGCCCACGGCGGACAGGGGCGCCGAGAGGAACCGGTCCCCCTCGGTGGTCATCTCCACCAGCGCCACCTCGAGGCCCGCGTGGCGCGAGGACAGCAGCGCGCCCACGTGACGGGCCTGCCAGAGCGCCAGGGGGCTCTGCCGGGTGGCGATCCGCACGGTCCTGCTCATCGCTTGCCTCCGCTCGCGGCGGTGGCCGCGGCGCTCTCGGGCTCGGCTCCCGCGGCGGGCTCCTCCGCCAGGCCGAAGAGCTCGGCGGCGGCACCCGCCAGCCGGTGGCTCTCCTCCTTCTCGGAGCCCACGGCGCGCAGCCGCGCGGTGGGCTCGTGCAGCAGCTTGTTCACGATGGCGCGCCCCATGGCCTCGATGCTCTTGCGCTGCTTCTCGGTGAGCCCCTCGCCCATCGCCGCCAGCGTCTTCTCCACCTCGGCCTTGGCGATCTGCTCGGCCCGCTGACGCAGCCGCGCCAGCACCGGCACCCCGTCGCGCACCGCCCGGTCCCGCATGAAGCGAGACACCTCCTGGATGACCAGGACGCCCGCCTTCTGCGCCTCCTCGGCCCGCGCCGCCTCGTTCTCCGCGACGAACTTCTGGATGTCGTCCACGTCGTAGGCCGTCACCCAGTCCAGCGCGGACACGTCCGGATCGATGTCCCGCGGCACCGCCAGGTCCACCATGAACAGCGGCCGGAAGCGGCGCGCCTTGCCCACCGCGCCCACGTTCTCCTTGGTGAACAGGGCCACCGGCGAGGCCGTGGAGCACACCACCACGTCCGCCTCCTTCAGCAGCGCGTTCAGCTCCTCGAAGGGCCGGGCCGTGCCACCCACCTCCGCCGCCAGCGCCTCGGCGCGAGCCAGCGTGCGGTTGGTGACGATGAGCCGCCCCACCTTCGCCTGCTTCAGGTTCCTGGCGGCCAGCTCGCCCATCTCGCCCGCGCCCACCACCAGCGCCGTCTTGTCCGACAGCTCGTCGAACACCTTGGTGGCCAGCGCCACCGCCGCCGACGCCATGGAGGTCGCCGCCCGGCCGATGGCCGTCTCGGTGCGCACGCGCTTGGCGCAGCTGAAGGCCGCCGCGCACACCCGCGTGAGCCCGCCTCTGACCGCGCCCGCGCCCTGCCCCAGCTCGAAGGACTCCTTCACCTGGCCCAGGATCTGCGCCTCGCCCACCACCATGGAGTCCAGGCTGGAGGCCACGCGGAACAGGTGCTCCAGCGCCCCGGCGCCGTGGTGCTCATAGAGGTGATCGAGCGTCTCCGGGCCGCCCAGGTGGCTCAGCTCCTCCCGGGCGCGGGTGGCCGCCTGGGCCAGGTCCGGCGACGTGAGGTACAGCTCCACCCGGTTGCAGGTGGAGACGAGCAGCGCCTCGGTGGGCGCCTGCGCCAGCCGCTGGAGCACCTCCACCTGCCGAGGCTCCGGCAGCGCGAGCCGCTCGCGCACCGACAAGGGCGCCGTCCGGTGAGACAGGCCGATGCAGATCAGCTCCATGACTAGCGCATCCCCCCGGCGGTGAAGTCATACGACGAGAGGAACGACACCAGCACCAGCCCGAAGCCCGCCATCGTCAGCAGCGCCACCCTCCGCCCTCGCCAGCCCACGAAGACGCGCGCCGCCGCCAGTCCGGCGAACAGCCCCCACGCCACCCCGGTGGCCACCACCTTCGCGTCCATCATCCACGTGAGCCCCTGGCTGGAGCCGGCGATGAAGAAGGCGCCCGTGGCCAGGGTGATGGACAGCGCGATGAAGCCCACCACCACCAGCCGGCGGTTAAGCGTGTCCAGGAACTCCAGCGAGGGCAGCCGGGAGAAGAGCAGCCCGAAGCGCTTGCCCTTCACCTGCCGCTCCATCAGCAGGTACATGACGCCCACCCCCGCCGCGACGGCGAAGGCCGCCATCCCCACCAGCGCGATGGAGATGTGCATGCGCAGCAGCGGCTGGCGCAGCGTGGGAGACAGCGGCGTCTGGCCCGCCCGCAGCAGCAGCCCGGGCACCAGCGTGGCCACCGCCAGCGGGGTGATGAAGGCGCCAATGACGGGCTTGCGGTAGCGCAGATCCAGGATGAGCCCCAGCGCCAGCAGCAGGAAGGCCAGCGTGGAGAACCCTTGCGCCGCGCCCACCGGCATCCCACCTTGTGCGACGAGCAGCGGGAGCAGCGCCACCCCATGGAGGACCAGGCCCAGCCCCACCAGGACGCGCCCCGCCACCGCGAGCGCGTTCCACTGGCGCGCCAGGTAGGTGAGGTACACCAGCGCGGCAAAGCCGTATGCGTGGCAGGCGAGCGAGACCAGGCTTTCGTTCATGGCGGCAGCCAGATAACTCCGGGCGACCGTGCGGTCAGCCCATCTTGTTGAGGATGAAGGCGGCCAGCAGGTCCGTCTCGTTGCTCGGCTTCTTGTCGGACGAGCGTGGGGCCGTGGGGACCTCCGTGACGTAGCCGGGCACCACCTCGTAGGCCGACTCCCCGACGATGACCGAGTCCGCCATCTGCTCGGCCCCCAGGCTGGCCAGCTGGCTCTCCGTCTTCACCTTGGCCACCAGCTTGTGGGTGTCCTCGCCGGAGACGATCTGGACGAAGTGCACCGCGGGCACCGTCGGATAGCTGCCGCCACCCTCCGCCATCACCACCAGCTTGCCGTCCTTGAGATCGGCTTGGTCTCCCAGGGCCCACTCCTCCAGCTGGGTCTGGGGCAGAAAGAGCTTCATCACGTCCACCAGCTTACATCACCCCTGGCAACGAGGTCTGTCTCTCGTGGCGCCTGCCTGCTTGAAACCCCCACTGTCCGTCCGCATCTCACCGGTTGGGAACGGTCTGGACGACCGGTCCTTGCAGGCCATTGCGGTGCGTACTAGACGACGCGCCAGAGCCAGGCCCGTAGACGGCCTGTGAAGGAGTGACCCATGGCAGGACCTGAGGTGATGAACATCGGGGACGGAGACTTCTCCAAGGAAGTGCTCCAGTCCGACAAGCCAGTGCTCGTGGACTTCTGGGCCACCTGGTGCGCCCCGTGCCGGGCGATTGCCCCGGCCGTCGAGGATCTGGCCAGGCAGTACGAGGGCAAGGTGAAGTTCACCAAGCTCAACATCGACGACAACCAGGACACCCCGCAGCAGTACGGCATCCGCTCCATCCCCACGCTGCTCGTCTTCAAGGGCGGCAAGGTCGTCGGGCAGATCGTCGGCGCGGTGCCCAAGACGAAGATCGAGGACGCCATCAGCAAGGCCCTCTAGTGTGGTGCCTCCACCCGAGCGGGGCCATGCGCCTCACTCGGGTGGAGCCGTTGTAACGACAGGAACGTCCGGCCCGACGTTCGGAGTGCTCGAGCAGCCCTGGCTCGCTCTCCTGGTAGCGATCGTGTGCCTCTCCTGGTCGATGTGGATGACGACTGTACAAACACGTCATCCTCGGTGAGCCTCTACCCCCGCGGGGTGCTTGCTTCTGGCAGGTACGTGGTTCAATCCGCTCCTACACGTCTTCTCCTCCATTCGGGGGAGAGTCCCCGCTATACGAGCACGAACGAACCTGGCAGGTAGGTACCAGACACACGGTCGATACACCTGTCAGTCCCGCGGAGCAGAGTCAGGATTAACCCACCAACCGCGTGTTGACAGACTTCACGTTAAAGGCCAAATAAGCAGTTCAACTTTGTATCCAAGCTTAAACCGGCATCTAAGACTTTTAGGAGTTGTCATGAACCGTCAACGCAAGCCCGCCGTGTCCATGTCCTCTTCCGCCCTGCCCCCCGCGCTCAACCAGTGGGCGGAGGCCATCGGCGATGCCATCGGTCGAGGTGTGATGCGCGCGCTCCACAACGGTGGGCTGAGCTCCGCGTCCGGTGTGGCCGCGGCACCCATGCGGCGTCGCGGGCGGCCACCCAAGTCGGCAACGGGAGGAGCCGTCCCTCCGGAGCGGATGTGCACCGTGCCCGGCTGCGGTCGCGAGTCGCGCTCCAAGGGCCTGTGCTCGGCGCACTACCAGGCCGAGCGGCGGCGCGCGCTCGCCGCCAACAAGAACTCCTGAGGGCCGCTCACTCCCCGCGCCAGGGGTCGCCGGGGGAGGTTGCCTTGAGCAGCCCCCACGCGGCGAGCACATCCACCACCCGCTCGAGCTCGCTGGGCAGCGAGCGGGCCCGCCGCGACTGAAGGTCCTCCTCGGAGAACGTCCTCAGTCGCATGCCCAGGAAGAGCCGGGCCAGCGAGACCTCCGGCTGGCCGGTGAACTCCACGAAGCGCAGGCCGAAGCCCGAGCGCCCGCCCCCCCCGCCCGCTGCCTTCTGGCCCCTTCCCCTGCATCATCGCCGCCGCGGCTTCTCGAAAGAATCCCGTACCGGAACCGGCGCGATTCATACACCATGCGCCCGCGCCATCGCGCGCGGAGAGTGTGATGCTGGGAAACCTCCTCAAGCCCGAGTTCGACGAGCTCGTTCGAGCTCGCGACTGGAACGCCTTGCGCGAGGCGTTCACGGAGATGGATCCGGCGGACATCGCCGAGATGATCGAGGATCTGCCCGCCAAGGACAGCGGGGTGCTCTTCCGGCTGCTGCCGCGAGACATGGCGGCGCTGGCCTTCGAGTACCTGCCGCCGCACCAGCAGTCGGAGCTGGTGAGCATCCTGGGCAACGAGGAGCTCAAGAACGTCCTCAACGAGATGGCGCCGGACGACCGCACGCGCCTGCTGGAGGAGCTGCCCGCGGAGGTCACGCGCCGGGTGCTCACCACGCTGTCGCCCGCGGAGCTGAAGGTGGCCCGCGAGCTGCTGGGCTACCCGGAGCGCAGCGCCGGCCGCTACATGACGCCGGAGTTCCTCACGCTCCCGGCGAACCTCACCGCCGCCGCCGCGCTCGACTTCGTGCGCACCCACGGCCAGGGGCGCGAGACGCTCAACGTCCTCTACATCGTCGACGAGAAGGGCCGGCTGCTGGACGACGTGCGCCTGGCCTCGCTGGTGCTGGCGAAGCCGGACACGCGCCTGCCGGACATCCATGATCGGCAGCTCGTCAGCATCCCGGCCACCGCGGACCGCGAGGAGATCATCAGCTTCTTCGAGAAGTACGACCGGGTGGCGCTGCCGGTGACGGACTCGCAGGGGGTGCTGCTGGGCATCATCACCGTGGACGACGTGCTCGACGTGGCCGAGGAGGAGGCCACCGAGGACATCCAGCGCATGGGCGGCATGGAGGCCCTCGAGGCGCCCTACCTGGACATCAGCCTCGCGGAGATGCTGCGCAAGCGCGTGGGCTGGCTGACGGTGCTCTTCGTGGGGCAGATGTTCACCGCCACGGCCATGGCGCACTACCAGGACGCCATCGCCCAGGCCGTCTTCCTGGGCAGCTTCGTGCCGCTCATCATCTCCTCGGGCGGCAACTCGGGCTCGCAGGCCACCTCGCTCATCATCCGCGCGCTGGCGGTGCGGGACGTGTCGCTGGCGGACTGGTGGCGCGTGGCCATGCGCGAGAGCACCAGCGGCATCGCCCTGGGCGTGTTCCTGGGGGTGCTGGGCACGCTGCGCATCATCCTCTGGCCCGGGCGCGAGACGCTCTATGGCCCCCACTTCGTGTGGGTGGGCATCGCGGTGGGCCTCAGCGTGGTGGGCGTGGTGATGTTCGGCACGCTGTGCGGCTCCATGCTGCCGTTCCTGCTGCGCCGCCTGGGGCTGGATCCCGCCACCGCGTCCGCGCCCTTCGTGGCCACGCTGGTGGACGTCACCGGCGTGGTCATCTACTTCACCGTGGCGACCACCATCCTCACCGGCCGCGCCTTCTGAGGCCGGCTCAGAACATGTGGCGGCGCATGCTGATGTTCACCAGCAGCCCCACGCTGATCATGACGGACATCATGGAGGAGCCGCCGTAGCTCATCAGCGGCAGGGTGATGCCCGTCACCGGCAGCACGCCGATGACCATGCCGATGTTCTCGAACACCTGCCAGAAGATCATCGCGGTGATGCCCACGGCCACGAAGGCGCCGAACCTGTCTCGGGCGCTGAACCCCACCGCCAGGGACAGCGAGAAGAGCCCTCCGTAGAGCGCCAGGAGCAGCAGGCAGAACGTGAAGCCGTGCTCCTCGGCCCACACGGAGAAGATGAAGTCCGTGTGCTGCTCGGGCAGGAAGGACAGGCCCGTCTGCGTGCCCTCGCGCCAGCCCTTGCCCGTCATGCCGCCGCTGCCCACGGCGATCTTCGACTGGGCCGCGTGGTAGCCGCTGCCCTTCAGGTCCGCCTCCGGATCCAGCCACCCGGAGATGCGCTGGCTCTGGTGCTTCTTCAGGTGGTGGCGCAGCACCGTGAAGCGGGGCTCGGGCGCCTCGCGCACGTAGTCGTTCCAGATGATGCCGCCCACGGCCACCACCCCCGCCAGCATCACCGCCACCAGGTACCAGCGCACCTTGCCGAAGAGGATGACCGTCATCGACGACAGCAGGATCATCATCGCCGTGCCCAGGTCCGGCTGCACCAGCACGAGCCCGGCGGGCACCGCCACCACCAGCACCGGCTTCCACAGCCGCAGCAGCCCGTAGGACTCCTGATTGGGCCGGAAGTCGTCGTGGTAGATCTTCGCCAGCATGAGGATCACGGCGATCTTCATGAACTCGGCGGGCTGCAGGCGCAGCGGCCCCAGCACGAACCAGCTCTCGGCGCCCTTGGCCTTGTGCCCCAGGAAGCGCAGGGCAATCAGCGCCAGGATGTTGAGCACGTAGATGGGCACCGTCATCCGCTGGATCCAGCGGTAGTCCACCAGGCACACCACCAGGGCGACGACGAGCCCCACCGCCAGGTAGATGGCCTGGCTGGACCACGCGTTGGCGTGCGGCGGCCGGGCCGCCGAGGCCAGGTTCCAGATGCCCAGCCCGGAGATGGCCAGGACGCAGAAGATCAGGCCCCACGGGACGTGGGGCACCATGCGACGTTCAATGCTGAGCTGCATTCGGAGAGCCTGCGGGCGGGACGCCGCGAGTGAGCATGACGTCCTCCAGCTTCGGCGCCGGAGGCAGGGTCAGGACGTAGGGCTGGTTGGCGCGCGGCGGGGGTGAGTTGGCGTCCTGCCGCTTGAGCTCGAAGTACCTGGCGAAGACGGCCATGCCCGTGGGCGCCGCGTCCGTGCCGCCGTGGCCGCCGTGCTCGTTGAGCACCACCACCGCGATCTCCGGCTTGTCGGCCGGCGCGAAGCCGGCGAACCACGCATGGTCTCTGGTGAAGTAGTCCATCTGGTGCGTCTTGAGGCGCACCGCGCCGATGGCCACCACCTGGGCCGTGCCCGTCTTGCCCGCCACCACGACGTCCTGCAGCCCCTCCTTGTAGGTCTGCCGCGCCCGGAACGCGGTGCCACCCGGCGCGTTCGTCACCGCCACCAGTCCGTCCACGATGACCTTGCGATGCTCGGGGTTCATCTCCGTGGTGCGCACCACCTGCGGCGAGAACGCCTCGACCACCTGGCCATCGAGGTCCTCGATGCGCTGCACCAGTTGCGGCTTGTACAGCGTGCCGCCGTTGGCGATGGCCGCGTACACCCCCGCAAGCTGCAGCGGCGTCACGTTGTCGTCGCCCTGGCCGATGGCGCTGTTGAGCGCCATGCCCTTGGTGTAGCCGCCCGGCGAGAGCCGATCGTGGTACTCGGAGGTGGGCATGATGCCGGGCACCTCGCCCAGCACGCCGATGCCGGTGGGGCTGCCCAGCCCGAGCTCGCGGCCCATCTCCGCGATGGGATCGATCCCCAGGGTGTCCGCCACCTTGAAGAACCAGGTGTCGCAGGAGTACGCCATCGCCTGGTTGGCGTTCACCGGGCCGTGGCCGCTGTCCTTGTGGCAGCGCCAGGTGCGCGCGCCCAGCTTGTAGCCGCCGGGGCAGTTGATGGTCGTCTCCGGCCGGAACTGCTTGGACTTGAAGGCCGCCAGCTGGGTGATGACCTTGAAGGTGGAGCCCGGGCTGTAGTGCGCCGCGGCCACGCGGTTGATCATCGGCTGGAGCGGATCCCTCACCAGCGACGCCATCTGCGCCGGGGTGACGCGGCCCGTGAGCAGGTTCGGATCGAAGCCCGGCCGAGACACCAGCGCCTTGATGAAGCCCGTGTTCACGTCGATGGCCACCACCGCGCCGGCCACGCCGGGGAACACCCGCTCGGCCTCCTCCTGGAGCCGCATGTCGATGGAGAGCACCAGGTTGCTGCCCGCCTGGGGCTCCACGACGGAGTTCTCCCCCAGCTTGTCGTTCAGCTCCTCGATGGTCCGGCCGCGCGCGTTCACCACTTCCTTGCGCACCCCGTCCACCCCGCGCAGCTTCTGCTCGAAGTAGCGCTCCAGGCCGCGCCGGCCGATGTAGTCGCCCAGCGCGTACTTCGCCCCGTCCGCGTTGAGCCGGTCCAGCTCGTCCTGGGTGATCTCGTTCATGTAGCCCAGCACGTGCGAGAGCACCGTCTCCGAGCGGTAGTTGCGGTGCGGCACCGGCACCACTTCCACGCCATCCAGGATGTCCCGCCGCGCGCTGATGCGGTCCAGCTCGTCCCGCGTGAGATCGATGCGCACCGGCAGCGGCTGGAACGGCGCGTTGCGCTTGGCCCCGCGCACCTGCTCGTCCACCTTCTGGCGCTGATCGGCGTCCCAGCCGAGCAGCTCGGCCAGCTTGGGGATGACCACCTTGGAGCAGTCGGTGCAGAACGCCGGGGTGATGAAGGCGTCGAACGAGGGGCGGCTGTCCACCAGGATGGTGCCGCGCGCGTCCTTGATGACGCCGCGGTCGGCGCGCAGGCGAACCTCCTTGACGAAGTTGGCCACGCTCTTGGCGGCGTACTCCTCGCCGCGGATGATCTGCAGCCGGTACAGCTGCGTGGCCAGCACGGCCAGGCCGCCCACCATGGCCAGACCCAGCCAGAGGAAGCGCCGCTTGAGATCGCGGCCCGGAGTGGAGTTGCCCAGCGTCGGAGGCGTCACAGCAGCCCTCCCACCTGCGAGCGCTCCTGGCGAGCCTCGAGCTTGCGCAGGAGCGGATAGAGCGCCAGCGCGGCGACTCCCGTGAGCGCCACCTGCAGCGGCAGCCCGGGCAGCACCGCCGTCGCCGAGCCATCCTTCACCGTGAGCCAGCCGAAGAAGGCCGCCAGCAGGCCGTGGCCCACGTCCGCGCCCATGGTGAAGAGCACGAAGGCCACCGGGCCGCGCACGTCCACCAGCGAGTGCACCAGCCGCCCCACCAGGAAGGTGAAGACGCCCAGGAAGGTGAACAGGCCCGTGGGCTGGCCGCTCATCAAGTCGAGCAGGTAGCCCACCGCGAAGGCGGACAAGGCGCCCTCCATCAGCGAGGCGCGCAGCGCCAGGAAGGCCAGCAGCACCACCGTCACGTCGATGCGCGAGAGCACCAGCCCCGCCCGCTGCACCACCACGGACTCCAGCGTGAGCAGCAGCAGCGCAAGCCCCACGGTGACGAGGAACTTCATCGCGTCCCCTCCACCATCGGCGCCGCCTCCTGGTACGGACTGCCCACCACGAGCACCTCCTCCAGCTTCGTCGTGTCCACCGCGGGGATGATGTCCGCGGCCTGGAACATGCCGTGCTCTCGCTTCTGGAGATTGGCCACCCGCCCGACGATGAGGCCCGGCGGGTACACCCCGTCCGTGCCCGCGGTGATGATCAGATCGCCGTCCTCCACGTCCTCGGTGCGCAGCATGTTCTCCAGCTTGAGCGGCCCGCTGCCCGCTCCGGCCGCCGTGCCGCGCGCCCGCGAGCGCTGCACGCGCACGCCCACCCGGCTCTGGGGATCCGTCACCAACGCCACGTCCGCGTAACCTCCCGTCGTCCTGATCACCTGGCCGACGATGCCATCCGGCGTCACCACGGACATGCCCTGGAACACGCCCTGTCGCTCTCCACTGCTGATCCGCACCGACAACAGCTTCGCCACCGGGTTCACCCCCACCACTCGCGCGGGAATTTCCGGCCCGGGTGCCTTCTCGGCGTACTGCAACAGCTGCTTGAGCCGGTCATTCTCCGCCCGAGCCTCTCCGAGCGCCTGCACGGCCGCTCGCAGCTGCATGTTCTCCAGCCGCAGCGCGTCATTCTCCTGCCGCACGCCGCGCAGGTCCACGTAGTGGTTCACCGCCCCCACTGCGCTGTCGATGACGCGGTTGAGCAGCGACTGCAGGGGTGACGTCATGCCGATGAGGGCGCGATCGAGCAGGTTCGGCTCGCGGCCCCGCCGGCCGGTCACCAGGAAGGCGAACAGCGGGTAGAGCAGCAGCACGCTCACGAAGAGAAAGCGGCGGTACCGCTTGAGGAGCGACAGCACTGGGGCGAGGTCCCCGTGTAGGGAAAGAGGGGCAGGAAGGAGAGGGAGCGGCTAAACACTGTAAATCGCTTGCATTTTCTGGGGCCTTGTCCTAGGCAGTCAAGGCCCTGAATGGGGGGTGGTGCGGAACTGTCCACCCACCGACCGGGCATCCAACAAACCCGCGCCGCGAGTCCTTCCACGAAGGCAGCTTCTGCGGCGCCTTGCACGAAGAAACGACAGCAACATGGAAGGTCTGAACCTCCGGAAGGTCGTCTCGCTGGTGTTCATCATCGGCATCGCCGTCGTGTTCACGCTGAACTTCGGTCCCGGAAGCTTCAGCAAATCGAGCGGCCAGCTGACGGAGGCGAGCGCCGCGGCGGTGGTCAACGGCAAGGAGATCCCCCTGCGGGACTTCAGCCGGGCCTACGCCATGCAGATCAACAGCCTGCGCAACCGCGGCAACCCCATCCCCGAGTCCGCCGCGCGCCAGTTCCTGGCCCCGCAGGTGCTCCAGCAGCTGGTGGATGTGGAGCTGCTGGCCCAGGCGGCCAACCGCAACGGCATCGTCCCCGCGGACTCCGAGCTGGTGGACATCATCCACCGCAACACGGACTTCCAGAAGGACGGCGACTTCGACTTCGAGCGCTACCGCCAGGTGCTGCGCGACTTCTACCGGCTGACCGAGGCCCAGTATGAGGAGGACCTGCGCCACCAGCTGGCCGCCCAGAAGATGCTCGAGGTGGTGCGCAACGGCGCCGTCGTCTCCGAGGACGAGGTGCGCGCCCGCTACGACAAGGACGCCAACCAGGCCAAGCTCGTCTTCGCCCGCTTCCTGCCCACCATGTACGCGGACAAGGTGCCGGCCCCCACGCCCGCGCAGCTGGACGAGTTCAAGAAGGCGCACGCCAAGGAGATCTCGGACTATTACGAGACCAACCGCTTCATGTACCAGCAGCCCGAGCGCGTCCGGGCGCGGCAGATCCTCGTGACGCTGCCGGCGGACGCCACCGCGGCGCAGAAGGAAGAGGCGAAGAAGCGCGCCAGCGCCATCCGCGATGAGGTCACCTCGGGCGCGAAGGACTTCGCGGCGGTGGCCCGGGAGAAGAGCGAGGATCCGGGCACCAAGGCGGCGGGTGGAGACCTGGGCCTGGTGGAGCGCGGCAGCCTGGATCCGGCGCTGGCGGACGCCATGTTCGCCCTTTCGCCCAACAGCGTGTCGGAGCCCATCGAGACGAAGCTGGGCTACCACGTGGTGAAGGTGGAGGAGAAGCAGGCGGCGTCCGACAAGAAGCTGGCGGACGCGGAGAACGAGATCGCCACCACGCTCTACAAGCAGCAGCAGGCCAAGGAGCTGGCGAAGGCGGAGGCGGAGAAGGCGCTGGCCGAGCTCAAGGGCGGCAAGACGATCGCGACGCTCTTCCCGCCGGAGAAGGAGGGCCAGCCGGCGCTGCAGCGCTTCGAGACGGAGACGCGCCCGGAGGCGGTGGAGACGGGCAGCTTCACGGCCGGTGGCGAGTCGGTGCCCTACCTGGGCCCGGCGCCCCAGCTCATCTCCGCGGCCTTCGCCGCGCAGGCCCCGCAGGCGCTGGACCAGGTGTTCCCGGTGGGCGAGGGCTTCGTGGTGGCCCAGGTCACCGAGCGCCAGAAGCCCAGCGACGAGGAGTTCACCAAGAAGAAGGACGAGCTGCGCGAGCAGGCCCGCCGCGCCAAGCAGATCGAGCTCGAGGACTCCTTCATCAAGGCGCTGCGCAAGCAGGGCACGGTGGTGACCAACAACGAGGCCGTGCAGACGGTGATCGGCACCGGGTGAGCCCGGTCCGCCCAGGACTCTGGCTCCCCTCCTTCCGGGAGCCAGGGTCCTCCCCCTGATTCACCCACCGAGCGCCGAGGCGGGCCTCAGGCCTGATCGCCCTCGGTGGGCATCTGGTCCGGATAGACGATCGACTGACGCAGGCTCCGGGCGACCCCGGGGACGAGCTCGTCGACGCTGTCAGCGGACTGCTCCGCCAGGGCGCTCTCTCCGCCGATGCTCTGCTCGAAGTTGAAGACGGACGTCGGATCGTACTTCCGCTTCACGAACACCAGGACGGGGTAGTACTCGGCCCAGTACCGCCGCTGCCAGTGGGTGATGTAGGGCTTGGGGTAGTTCTGGTACGCCTCCTGGTTGGTCCACGGCTCGCCGATCTCGAGCCAGCGGTTCATGAAGGCGAAGGCCTTGGGCTTCTCCTCCTCACTGTCCCAGTAGGTGTTGAGGTAGGTGTTGAAGTCGGCGCGACGGTGGATGTACGCGTTCTCGCCGCGGTGCTTCTCGTTGATGGCCGCGCCCGCCGCCTCGATGACCATCTGCGGGCCGATCTTCATCACCGTCGGCGCGCCGCGGATGTGGTCCACCATCTGGCGCCACCCGGCCACGCCCAGGTGCTTGTCGAAGTAGCGCGTGTTCTTCTCCTGGCGCGGCGCCAGGGCCAGCGGCGTCATCAGCGCCGGCAGGATGTCCGGCTCCTGCGCGTAGCCCATGAGCTTGTTGTTCATCGAGTAGTAGGAGCCCATGTCCTCCCACTGCACCTGGCAGCCGGGGGTGGCGATGAGCTCGGCGAGCAGCTGCTGCCACAGGCCGCGCTGCCCGCGGTACATGGCGCGGACGATGAGGAAGGGGCCGTCGAAGTTCGCCCCATGCTGGATGAGCGCCAGGTAGCCCAGGCGCCGGTCGTGGTTGGAGCCCATGTAGCGCCGCTGCAGGATGTCGAGCGCGTGAGCCCCCTGCGCCGCCTCCGCGTCGGTCCCCAGCCGCCACTGCATGACGACGGCGCCGACCTCCTGGAGCGGATAGAGCTTGTAGGTGGCCCGCGTGAGGATGCCGAACTGGTTGCCCGTGCCGCCGCGTACGGCCCAGTAGAGGTCGGCGTTGTGGATGGCGTTGGCGACCACCTGCCGGCCGTTGGCCAGCACCATCTCCACCTCGGTCACGGCGTCGCAGCTCATCCCGAACATGCGCGAGCCGAAGCCGAAGCCACCGCCCTGCATCATCCCGCCGATGCGGACGTCCGGGCAGATGGCGGCCGGAGCGAACAGGCCGTAGTCGTCGATGGTGCGGTAGAAGTCGCGCATCTGGACGCCGGGGCCCACGTGGACGAGCCGGCGCTGGGGCTCGACGAAGATGTTGTCCAGGCCGCGCACGTCCAGCATCAGCCCGCCCTCGACGGTGGAGTAGCCGGCGGTGCTGTGTCCGCCCGCGCGAGGCACCCAGCGGAACGCGGGGTTGGTCTCCCGCTGCCTGCGGATGAAGCGCATGAAGGTGCGCACGTCGTGCAGGGACTCGCAGACGCCAATCGCGGACGGACGGACGTCCTCGAAGTTCGCGTAGGCCACGCGGCGCAGGGCGTCGTAGTCCGCGTCCCAGGGGAAGACGAGCCGGCCACTGGTGTCCCACAGGAGCTGGGTGGCCTGCTCGCGAGTCATCTGAAACCGCTCGAAGTCCGCATCCGGCCGCTTGGCCCACCCCGCGAGGCGTTGAACGATCTCGATTCTCTTGGCGTCGTAGTTGAGTTCCATGGAGGAGCGCCCCTGCTCACGGCCGGGGTCGATCCCAGGCCTGAGAGACATCGTACCCAGCACTCCTGACGCCTTTGTTGGCTGGACGACAAGTAGGGAAAATGACGTGCCAGGCCCCCTGCTGCTCAGGAAGCCGAGGCATCGACGCAGCGCGACACCGTCCGCTTGACGCGGAGGGACAACGCGTCAGCGCGCCGGCGGAGCCACGTTGGGATCGGGAGGCATGCGCTCGGCGAGGCAGACCTCATCGCGGCCCTGGGCCTTGGCGGCGTACATGGCGAAGTCCGCGGCACGGACGAGATCCGTGGCGGTGCGCGCGTGGTCCGGGAAGGTGGCCACGCCCAGGCTGGCGGTGAGGCGCAGCTCGAGCCCATGGCTCTGCATGAAGCGCCGGGCGCGGAAGGCGTCGCGGATGCGCCGGGCGATGGTCATCGCGCCGTCGGGGTCGGTCTCCACCAGCATCAGCGCGAACTCGTCGCCGCCGTAGCGGAACACCATGTCGAGCTGGCGGCTGGAGGCAATGAGCAGCTCACCCACCTCCTTGAGCAGCGCGCTGCCCACCAGGTGGCCGTGCGTGTCGTTGACGTTCTTGAAGCGGTCCAGGTCCAGGAACACCAGGGACAGCGGGTGGTGGAAGCGCTGCGAGCGCCGCACCTCGTGCTCGAGCTGCGAGCGCATGTGCCGGGCATTGAAGCAGCCGGTGTGCTCGTCGGTGATGGTCAGCTCCTGCACCCGGCGGAAGTTGCGCGCGTTCTCGATGGCGATGGCCGCGTAGTCCGCGATGGCCGTCAGCGTGGTGAGGTCGTCCTGGGTGAAGGGCGGATCCTTGGGTCCGTTCACCAGCTCGATGATGCCCAGCACCCGCCCGCGGGCGATCAGCGGCACGGCCAGGATGGAGCGCGTGCGGAAGGCGGAGGCCTGATCGAAGCGCGGCGCGAACGCCGGGTCGCCGCCCACGTCATCCACCAGCCGCGCCGAGGCCGTGGAGAACACCGTGCCGGCGATGCCCTCGCCCGGGAGGATCTGCAGCGACTTGAGGGCCTCGGCCCCATCTCCCACCGCCACCTCGAAGTAGAGCTTCCCGGTGCGCTCGTCCTGGAGGATGAGGGACCAGTTTCGAGGGTGGAGCAGATCGCTCACCTTCTGCATCACGAGGTTGAGGACCTCCTTCAGCTCCAGGGTGGAGGTGAGCGCCTTCGCCATCTCGTTGAACGCGGCCAGCTGCTCCACCGTCCGCTTCATGGCCGACAGGAGATCCGCGGGATTCATCCGAGGTCCACTCCGAGACGCAGTTCTGCTAAGGGCTTCCGACCTTTCACCATGCGCACTCTAGAGGATCCCTCGTCCCTCGTCCTTGCTTCTGCCTCGCCCCGGCGGCGCGATCTGCTTTCGCAGCTCGGGATGCGATTTACCGTGGCCGCCGCCGACATCGATGAGTCTCCCTTCTCCGCCGAGGTGGCGGACGCCTACGTGCTGCGGCTGGCCCGCACCAAGGCCCAGACGGTGGCCGGGCGCTTCCCGGGCGCCTGGGTGCTGGCGGCCGACACCACCGTGGCCCTGGGCTCGCAGCTGCTCGGCAAGCCGAGCGGACCGGAGGAGGCCCGGGACATGCTCACCCGCCTCTCCGGCCGCAAGCACTCCGTCTACACCGGTGTAGCGGTCGCCGGCCGTGCCGAGGTGTCCGCGGTGGTCCACACCAGCGTCACGTTCCGAACACTCTCCGCGGGAGAGATCGACTGGTACGTGTCCACGGGTGAGCCGCTGGACAAGGCGGGGGCCTACGGCATGCAGGGCAAGGGCAGCTTCCTCGTCTCCGCGATAGAGGGCAGCCCCACCAACGTCATCGGCCTGCCGCTGGGGGAGACCCTGGAGCTCCTGACGCGCGCGGGCGTTCCTCTTCCCTGGAGGGCAGCATGAGCGAGGTGGCCGAGCGACTGGCGGGAATCCGAGCCCGGGTGGCCGCGGCGTGCGCGCGAGCGGGCCGTCCGGTGGAGTCGGTGACGCTGCTGGCGGTGTCCAAGCTCAAGCCGGCGGAGCTCATCCGCGAGGCGTACGCGGCCGGCCAGCGCGACTTCGGAGAGAACTACGCGCAGGAGCTGAGGGACAAGGCGGCCGAGCTGGCCGGGCTGGAGGGCCTGCGCTGGCACGCCATCGGGCCGCTGCAGACGAACAAGGTGAAGTACGTGGCGAAGGCGGCGCACGCCTTCCACGCCCTGGACAGGCTGGACGTGGCGCGCGAGCTGTCCAAGCGGAGGGCGGACGCGCCCCTGCCCTGCTACGTCGAGGTGAACATCGGCGGCGAGCAGAGCAAGAGCGGGCTGGCGCCAGCGGCGCTCGCGAGCTTCCTGGAGGAGGTGCGCACCCTGCCGGGACTGAAGGTGGAGGGGCTGATGGCGCTGCCCCCGCCCACCGAGGAGGTGGAGCAGGCGCGAGGCCACTTCCGACAGCTGCGCGAGCTGGCCCGCGCGCAGGGACTCGCGGGCCTCTCCATGGGGACGACACACGACTTCGAGCTGGCCATCGAGGAGGGCGCCACCGTCGTCCGCGTGGGCACGGCCATCTTCGGCGAGCGGGCCTGAGCCCCCGGGCGGCTACAGCTCCTTGAGCCTCATCTTGCCCGACTCGTTGAAGGACACCGCGAACTCGTTGCCGCAGTAGTTGCAGCGGACCTCGAAGCCGTTGGAGAGGGGCTCCTCCGTGGGGTTGTTGGCCTCGCACGTCGGACAGTCGAACTCCTTGATGGCCTTGCCCGACTTGGTCTTGGCCTTCTTCCCACCGTCGTCGTCATCATTGAAGTCGTAGCTCTGCATGGCCTCGAATCTCCTCTGACTGGCTGCGGCGCGCACCGGACGTCGCCGGGCCGCAGGCTAGCAGCGGTACCTCGGCCACGCTCGGACTCGTTCACACCTGGGGCCTGGAGCCTGGGGCGCGGGAGCCTGTGCTGTCCCGCCGCTCGGTGTGCAGGGGTGTAGGCAAGCCCTGGTGCCTCTCTGCCACCCCTGCCTACCCACGGGAGTGCCCACCGTTGAATGATGGTTTCCCCGCCTCGTCCAGGGAAGTGAACGCCAGCGGTGAGGAAGTGGCCGGAGCGGTTGGCGGCGCGGAAACTGGCTACCTACATTGGCCCGATCTTTCACCGAGGGAGGGCAGGACCCCGAGTCCAGGAGCGCAAGATGCACACGCGGTTCAACGTGGCGATCGTTGGCCTGATGTCGGCGATGCTGTCCTCCAGCGTGGCCCTGGCCCAGGAGTCGAAGGCGGCCTTCGGCCCCGGCGAGCAGTCGCTCTACCGCGTGCAGTACCTGGGAGTGACGGCGGGCACCGCGCAGATCACCGTCGGCGCGCCGATGAAGCAGTGGGGCGAGCAGGTGTGGCCCATCGTCTCGCTGGCGAAGTCGGACCCGGTGATCGGCGTGTGGCCCATCAAGGACAAGTTCGTGTCGTACTGGAACGACGCGGCGCAGCGCTCGCTGGGCAGTGACTTCTTCGTGGACGAGAACAACAAGCGGCGCCGCCAGCGTGTGCAGCTGAAGGAGGCGGGCCGCGTCGCGCACGTCGTCCGGCAGCGGGAGGGCGCCGCGCCCACCGAGGCCACCCACGAGCTGCCCGAGGGCTCGATGGATCTGGCGAGCGCCACGTTCGCGCTGCGCAACCGCGGCATCGCGGACGGCCAGGAGTACACCTACCCGGTCTTCACTGGCTCGAAGTCCTTCATGCTGCGCGCCACGGTGGACGGCCGCCAGCGCATGAAGACGGCGCTGGGCGAGCGCGAGGTGTTCCGGGTGAAGCTCCAGACGCAGTTCTCCGAGAAGCTGCAGGCCCGGCGCGACATCATCGCGTACTTCACGACGGACCCCAGCCACGTGCCGGTGCGCGTGGAGGCGGACCTGGCGCTGGGCTCCATCGTGGCGGAGCTGGCCGAGTACAAGCAGGGTCGCCTGATGGCGATGAACGACTAACGCGCGGCGAGGCCGCGGAAGGTGGTGGCATGGGAGCGGGCTGGGCGTGGGCGGTCACGGCGATGCTGGCGGCATCCCCCGGGCCGAAGGTGGTGTCATCGCTGGTGAAGGTGAGGCCGGGCGTCTCGGTGCAGGGCGCCTCCGAGGCCCGGCTGAGCGTGGCGCGCGGCGAGTGCGAGGCCGCGCAGGTGGTGCTCCCCGGCAAGGTCCGCCAGGTGACGGCGGGCCCGCTGGCGCTGAAGGGGCCGGGAGCGGCGCTGTCCGCCTCGCTGTGGCGCGAGGGCTTCCTGGACGTGAAGACGCCGTCCAACAGCCAGGGCGAGAAGGGCCCGTGGCCGGATCCGCTGCTGCCGGTGGACACGCCGGCAGAGCCCTCGCTGCCCGCGGTCCTCTACGTGGAGGTCTGCGCGCCGGAGAAGCAGGAGCCGGGAACGTACCGGGGCGAGCTGCGCGCGAAGGCGGACGGAGCGGCGGTGGCCCCGGTACCCTTCACGGTGGAGGTGCAGCCCTTCACCCTGCCGGCGACGGCCTCGCTGCCGACGAGCTTCGGCCTGTCGCTCTACAGCATGGCGCGCGGGCACGGGGTGTCCCCGGAGTCCGCCGAGGCCCGCTCGCTGCTGCGCTCCTACGCTCGCGTGCTGCTGGAGCACCGCGTCAGCGCGCATGGCATGAGCATGACGCCGCCGCCGGTGCGCTTCGAGGGCGGCCGCGCGGTGGTGGACTTCCGCACCTATGAGGAGGAGATGGCGCCCTTCTTCGAGGGGAGCCTGCTGCCCTCTGGCGCCCGCTTCACCACGGCGGAGGTGCGCGACTTCCGCCAGGCGAGCACCGAGGCGGAGAAGGTGGCGTACTACCGCGCCTTCGCCGAGCACTTCCGGAGCAAGGGCTGGTCCGCGCAGCTCTTCTTCTACGCGAAGGACGAGCCGAAGCCGGAGGATGTGCCGCTCGTGAAGGCGCAGTCCTCGCGGGTGCGCGCGGCGGGCCGCATCCCCGTGCTCGTCACCTCGCCGTTGGATGATGCGCTGCGTGGCACCGCGGACATCCTCACTCCGACGCTCAACTGCTTCTTCCCCCGGTCCGGGCCGCAGACGTGCAAGAACGTGCTGCCCATCGACAAGCTGCGCTCGCGGCTCCCGCGGGGCGCGAAGGTGTGGTGGTACCAGAGCTGCAACTCGCACGGCTGCACGGGAGGCCCGGCAGCGGATGCCTCGGTGGAGACAGTGTACAGCGGCTGGGCGTCCTATATGGTGGACCACCCTGCCCCGCTCAACCGGGCCATGGGGCCGCTGGCCTTCCTCACCGGGGTGGACGGCGAGCTCTACTTCGACACCGTCTACGCCTACAACACGAAGGATCCCTGGAAGGACATCTTCGAGTTTGGTGGCAACGGAGACGGCACCCTCTTCTATCCTGGGACTCCGGCGAGGCTGGGGACGAAGGAGCACCAGCCCGTCCTGTCGCTGCGGCTCAAGCACATCCGCGACGGCCTGGAGGATTATGAGTACCTGCACCTGCTGGCGAAGCTGGGCGACAAGGATGCCGCCCGGACGTTGGCGCGCCAGCTCGCCCGCTCGGGCTATGAGATCGAGCGGGACCCTGCGAAGTGGATACAGGTCCGACAGGACCTGACAACCCGCCTGAACCAGCGCTGGGAGTCGTCCGAATATGCGAAGCGTCCTGGCGTCCGACCGTGAAACCCGTACCCCCGCCCTTCCTGGAAGAAGGATGACCCACATGCGCTCCGTTCTCGTGGCCAGCCTCGTTCTCCTCGCCAGCGCCGCCCAGGCCCAGGCACCCGCCGCCGCGGCCGCAGCCCCGGCGCAGGAGTCCGCGGGCGCCGAGGCCCCTGACAAGGACGTCCCTCCGGCCCAGGACATGGCTCCGCCAGAGACGCCCGCCACTCCCGTGCCCACCTGCCCCAGCGCGCTGCCTCCGCTGCGCTCGCCCATCGCCTTCATGCCCGGCGAGCTGCTCGAGTTCGACCTGGACGCCATGGGCGCGCAGGCGGGGAAGATGACCATGCGCGTGCAGCGCCCCGACAACGGCGCGCTGCCGGTCCAGATCGAGGCGCAGACCAACACCTTCTTCTCCAAGGTGCGGCGGGTGAAGGGCACGGCGGTGAGCTATCTGCACCCGCGCACGCTGCGGCCCTCGCGCTACACCGAGGAGGCCACGGAGAACGAGGTGCGCCGCACCGCGGACGTGGCCTTCGTCGCCAAGGACCGCTCCGTCAAGGTGGACTATGTCGTCGGCAAGAGGCCGGGCCAGTACAACTACACCTACGACAAGGACGGGCTGGATGTGGCCGGCGCCATCTACCTGATGCGCCAGCTGCCGATGAAGGAGGGCCTGCCCGTGTGCTTCGACGTGTACGGCATCCGCCGGCTGTGGCGGCTGACGGGCACCGTGGTGAAGCGCGAGCACGTCTCGCTGCCCGTGGGCGAGTTCGATGCGTGGTACCTCACCGGCACCGCGGTGCGCCTGGACAAGCCCAAGCAGAAGCGAGAGATC
The DNA here is from genome assembly GCF_020103725.1 of Hyalangium gracile. Taxonomy (NCBI): domain Bacteria; kingdom Pseudomonadati; phylum Myxococcota; class Myxococcia; order Myxococcales; family Archangiaceae; genus Hyalangium; species Hyalangium gracile. The sequence continues at coordinate 80,314 of NZ_JAHXBG010000014.1, forward strand.
CACGTGTGGATCTCCGACGACGCGCGCCGCCTGCCGCTGGTGGCCGTGGGCACCCTGGACCTCGGAGCCGTGCGCGCCACCCTCACCGCCTACACGAGGCCCGGTGAGAAGGAGAAACGCGCCAAGAAGGGCAAGGAAGAGCTCAAGTGGTAGCTGGCGGCGAGCGCTGACCGGTGGAGGACCCACTCCCCCTCACGGGGGAGCTTTTTGGCCCTCCAATTGATTTCGATTTGCAAAATCAAAAGCAGGTAGTCTAGGGTGCGCGCCATTCCGATGCGTCACCTCCGCCTGGTCTCCGTTCTGTTGTGCGCCGTCGCCGTCCTTGCCGCCTGCCCTGCTCGAGCCCAGGAGAAGGAAGAGGAGAAGGAGGCCGAGAAGAAGCGACCGGCGCTGGACGTGGAGATCGGCGGGTACGCGGATCTGCAGTTCACCTACTACAACCACGGGCTGAACCAGAACCGCGAGGGGGGCGCGCAGCGCGACTCGCGGATGACGTTCGACACCACCCGGCTGGTGCTGGAGCTGGAGGCGGAGCTGCCCGACTACGGGCTCGAGGCCGAGGTGGAGGTGGAGTTCGAGCACGGCGGCACGGGCTCCGCGCTGGAGCTGGAGTACGAGGAGTTCGGCGAGTTCGAGCAGGAGGTGGAGAAGGGCGGCGAGGTGCTGGTGGAGGAGCTCTACCTGAAGAAGGAGTTCGGGGAGCGCTTCTCGCTGTCCGTGGGGCGCTTCTACGTGGCGGTAGGCACGCTGAGCGCGTACTACCGGCCCACCGACTACCTGGCCACCATCCGCTCCGAGTCGGAGACGCTGATCATCCCCAACACGTGGGATGAGATGGGGCTGCAGGCGCAGGTGAAGCTGGACGGCGGGCTGAGCCTGACGGCGCAGGTGATCAACGGGCTGGACTCCACGGCCTTCAGCTCGCAGTTCTGGGTGGCGCGAGGGCACCAGCGCCGCTTCGAGCTGACCCGCGCGACGGACATGGCCGCGGTGCTGCGAGCGGACGTCACGCGCTTCGATGGGCTCGTGTTCGGCCTCTCCGCCTACTACGGGGACACGACGCGCAACCGCCCCAAGCCGGATCTGGTGAAGGCGTGCGAGGAGGTGAACGATCGCGAGGTGGCGCCCTGCGGCTACGTCTCCGCGCCGCTGCTGCTCACGGACGTGCACCTGTCGCTGGCGCGGGGGCCGTGGCGCGCCAAGGCGCTGGCCATGTGGGGCTACCTGCAGAACGCGGATGACATCTCCGCGCGCAACACGCGCCTGTCCAACTTCCTGAACGTGCTGCGCACGCCCGTGGCCGAGCACGCCTTGGCGCTGTGGGCCGAGCTGGGCTTCGACGTGGCCTCCCGGGTCGGGCTCGGCAGCGACCACCGGATCGAGCCCTACGTGCGCTTCGACTACGCGGACACGGTGTTCCACCCGCGCACGGAGCTCTTCGACAACCCGCGCTTCGCCCGCTCCATCTACACGGCGGGCGCGGCCTACACGCTGGCCGGGATTGCCTTCGGCAAGCTCGACTTCAGCCACCGCCGCCTCGGCGATTCCTCCCGCTTCCGTCCGGAGAACACGGTCCGTTTCTCCACCGGCTTCTCGTACTGACTCACTCCCCCAGGATGAACCTCATGACGCTCCCTCGCTTCTTCTTCCGTTCCCTTCTGCTCACCGGCGCGCTGGCCCTGGCGTCCTGTGGCGACGACGACGACAACGGCCCGACCCAGCCCACCTTCGACTCGGAGATCATCACCCACTTCGCCGACGACGTGGTGGTGCCCACCTACCAGAACCTCGCCACGCGGCTGACGGAGCTGGACAGCGCGGTGAACGCGCTCGCGACGCAGCCCACGGCCGCGAGGCTCACGGCGGCGCAGGACGCCTGGTTCGCCGCTCGTGTTCCGTGGGAGCAGAGCGAGGGCTTCCTGTTCGGCCCGGTGGACTCCTTCGGGTACGATCCGGCCCTGGACAGCTGGCCGGTGAACCGCTCGGATCTCGACGCGGTGCTTGCCAGCAGCGACGCCTTCACGCCCACGTACGTGGCCACGCTCCAGGAGACGCAGAAGGGGTTCCACACGGTGGAGTACCTCATCTTCGGCGACGGCCGCACGAAGAAGGCGGAGGACTTCACGCAGCGCGAGTTCGACTACCTCAAGGCCATCTCCGCGGAGCTGAAGAACATCGGCAGCGCGCTGGCCGACTCCTGGACGAAGGCGCAGAACGGCCGTCAGCCGTACCGCGACGTGCTGGCCAACGCCGGGCAGGCGGGCAACAGCGGCTACCCCTCCGTGGAGTCCGCGGCGCAGGAGATGGTGGGCGGCATCATCAACATCCTGGATGAGGTGGCGAACGGGAAGATCGCCGACCCCTACGACGCGAAGGATCCGCAGCTGGTGGAGAGCCAGTTCGCCTATAACTCCCTGTCCGACTTCACCAACAACATCCGGAGCGTGGAGAACGTGTACCTGGGGCACCTGCCGGGGCAGACGGCCAAGGGGCGCTCGCTGGCGGTTCTCGTGAAGGATGAGAACGCCGAGCTGGACGCGCGCATCCGCCAGGAGATCGCCGACTCGATCGCGGCGCTGGCCCGCATCCCGGAGCCCTTCCGCGCGTCGATCACGGATCCGGCCTCCGCGGATGAGATCGAGGCAGCGCAGGCCGCCATCCGCAAGCTCCAGGCGACCTTCGAGACCAACGTCAAGCCGCTCACCTCTCGCTGAGCGGGAGCGAAGGAGGCCATGCGATGCGACGGGTTCTCACGCTAGGCGCCACCACCCTGGCGCTCATGTCGGGCTGCGGTGAGGAGGAGGGGCCTCCGCGGGCGGGAGGCTCCACCACGATCGACGATCGCACCTCGCTGGCCTTCGCCCAGCCCGCGCCGAATCTCTCCGCGGAGGGGATCGCGTTCCACCGCGCGGGGGATGCGGCGTTCGCGGCGCAGTTCGTGCCCGCGCCCGCGCCCGTGAACCCCGGGCTCGGGCCGCTGTACAACAACAACTCCTGCAACGGCTGCCACCTGCGCAACGGGCGCGGCATGCCGGTGATGGGGCCTGGCCCGCAGCGCACGCAGCTCCTGGTGCGCGTCAGCCTGCCGGACGGCACGCCGAGCCACCCCAACGGAGCGGTGCCGGTGCCCGGCCTTGGCACGCAGATCGCGGACCAGGCCGTCTATGGCGCCACGCCGGAGGCCTCCGTGGTGCTGTCCTGGGAGGAGAGCGGCGGCACCTACGCTGACGGCACCGCCTACAGCCTGCGGGAGCCGCGCATCCAGATAACGCCGAGCGACGGCGCTCCCCTGTCCTCGGGGATGCTCACCTCGCTGCGCCTGCCGCCCCCCGTCTTTGGCCTGGGGCTGCTCGAGGCGGTGACGGACTCCACGCTGCGCGCGATGGAGGACCCGAGCGATCGCAACAAGGATGGCATCTCCGGTCGGCTGAACATCGTCTGGGACACCCAGGCGGGCGCCCTCGTCCCCGGGCGCTTCGGGTTGAAGGCCAATAGCCCCAGCCTGCTCCAGCAGTCGGCCGACGCCTACTTCAACGACATGGGGGTCACGAGCCCGCTCAACCCCGAGCCGGATGGCACGTACGATCTGCCGAGAGAGACGCTGGAGGCCGCCGTCTTCTACTCCCAGTCGCTGGCGGTGCCGGCGCGCGCGGCCCTCGAGGACGCGGAGGTCCAGCGCGGCGAGGAGCTCTTCAGGTCCCTGGGCTGCGAGCACTGCCACCGCGAGACGCTGGAGACCGGAATGCATGCCGTGGCGGAGCTGGCCCACCAGACGATCCACCCGTACACGGACCTGCTGTTGCACGACATGGGCGAAGGGCTCGCGGATGGGCGGCCGGATGGAGCGGCGGATGGCCAGGAGTGGAGGACTGCGCCGCTGTGGGGACTCGGGCTGACGCAGACGGTGCTGCCGTATGCGGGCTATCTCCACGATGGCCGAGCCCGGACGCTGGAGGAGGCCATCCTCTGGCATGGGGGCGAGGCGGAGCGCTCGCGGGAGCGTTTCCGGAAGCTCTCGAGCCCAGAGCGTGCCGCACTGGTGAAGTTCCTGGGCTCGCTCTGAGCGGCCGTGTCACGGAGAGAACCGGAGGCGCCGCGGACGAACCTGTAGGACAAGTCTACCGGTTCGCCCCAAGCACGCCTGGGGTGCACCTTGCGTAGCCTGGGTACGCTGGAGGCCGTGGTCAGAGGGAGAGCGGGACGCCGGGGCGGGCGGACCCGTCAGTGACGGGGGGACCCGCCCCGCAGCGAGGGACCCGCGACCTGTGTCCCCGAGCTGTGTGTCTGAGAGAGCGCTGAGCTGCCCGAGCCCCGCTCAGCTGTCGCCAAGAGGGAGCGGCAGTTGGCGCATCATCCCCGCGGCCTGGGAGAGCCGGCGGCGGACCTGGGACACCACGCCCACCAGGACCTCGAGCCGCTCGAGTACGAGCTGATCATCGCCCAGTGAGATGAGGGCGATGGGCGAAGGCCGCTCCATGCGCATCGCATCGAGCACGTCGGCGAAGTGACACTCCACGTCTCCCAGGGCATCCAGCCCCTCGCGGAGATCATCTCCCAGGAGGTCCACGAGCACCGCCGCATCCGTACGCGCGGGCAGCACGCGAGCCAGGTTCTCCATCGCCTCGCGCAGAGGATCCTCACTGGCGGAGCGCGAAGTCGCGGGGACGGCAAAGGCTGCAACGGACGTCGACATGGGCTGAACGCTACAGGCACGTAGCGAACGGTCAATTTTTCGCTCGCTACGTGCCTGGCCTCGCCTCCGCCCTCAGATCGAAGGGGGGACGCCCGTACCACCCGGCGAAGGAGAAGGCACCGCCGGAGCCGCTCCCGGAGTCACCGGAGTCGAGGTGGTGGCGCCAGGCGTGGCGTTGAGCGGAGCGGGAGTCCCGATCAGCGCAGGCGGGGGCGCGATGTTGAGCGGCGCGGGCGTGCCGAGCAGCGGCGGCGCGGGCGCGGCGGTGAGCGGCGCGGGCGAGCCCAGCAGCGGCGGCGTCGGCACCGTGCGATCCGTCCCAAGCGGAGGCGCGGTGGCGATGATGCCCGGGCTCACCTGCCCGGTCCCCGCGAAGTTGCTGAAGTTCGGCGGAGAGATCGGCACGGTGAAGCTCCCCGGAGGCAGGGACGCGGTCGGCTTTCCGAGCGACACGCCCGACTCCGCGCCACCACCGGGAGGCGGTGCGCCCGGGGGCAGCGGTGCATCGAGCGCGAGCGCGGAGCCGGGAGCCGGAGTCCCCGGGATGAAGCCCGAGATGTTCGCAGGGGGCGTCGGCGCACCCGTCGTGGGGAACGTGCCGCTGATCGTATCCGGCGTCACGGCTCCTGGCCCCACACTGCCTCCCGTCGTCACCGGCCCCGCGCCAGGCGTGCCCGGCACCCCCGGCACACCGGGAGCCGCCGTACCGCCCTGCGTGCCCTCGTTACCGACGCTCACGCCCGGAATGGCGAGCGGATCAAGAGAAGCAGGTCCGCCCAGCGTCCCAGGGCTCACCGGCGTCACCGGCCCGCCGGGAGTTCCCGTCACGGGCGCCGCCGTGAAGTCGAAGCCGCTACCACCCACGCCCTGGCTCGGCGGCGGGCCCTGCGGAGTCTGCACGAAGGTGCCACCTTGCCCGAAGCCTCCGGTCGTCGGCATGACGCCGCCCGACTCCAGGCCGAGCACGTTCGGCACCACGGCCACGGCCCTCACGGGCTGCCCCGCGAAGTCGATCTCCACATCGTCGAAGGCGAACTGGATGAAGCCGCGCGGCTCGGCGCTCAGCGGCAGGTTCCACACGAGCACCTCGAGCTCCGTGTCACCCGCTCGCGCCAGCGCGAGGGGCTGGTGCGACTCGTCATCCGCGTGCGCGCCGTGGGACAGCGCAGCCACCTGGATCACCGCGCTGTCGGTGAGCAGCTGCCCGTTGCGCCAGACGCTGCCCACCCCCCACACGGCGACGGCCGCGTGCACCTGCGTCGTAGCGGGCCAGCCCAGGCCGCTGCCTCCATGGAGGCCCCGATCCAGGATCACGCCGCCTTCGACGAAGTGGCCCGGCCGGGGAACGGCCGAGCGAGCCGCCGAGCCCCCTGCCCCCTGCGCGGGCGGGAAGCCGGGCTGGGTGAGCTCCACCCGGTATTCCACCTGTCCCAGTCGGAACTGCGCCTCCAGGCGCGCCTTGTCCCCGTACGTGGCCCCCATCGCGGAGACCCGATCCTGGCCCGTCAGGGTCGCTGACCCGAAGCCTCGCTCATACAGGTTGGGGTACGGGGTAACCCCCTGGGCGAAGAAGCCCGCCGGGGAAGTCGTCCGAGCGCTCGCCTCGCGGCCCTCGAACGAGAAGTCTCCCGCCGGCGCTGCGGCCAGGAGACCTGACACCATGATGCCTAGTAGTGAACCCGCCATCGCTGCCTCCCTTCCACACAAGGTAGGCAGCGGTGCGGGGGAATGCAGGCCCCGCTAGATGAGGCCGCGTGCTCGGCGGATCTGCTCCACCGTCTTGTTGTACTCGATGTCGAAGGCGCTGGTGCCCTCCTGCAGGTGCTTCAGGCGGGAGCGGGCCTCCTTGTCGATCTCGTCGTCCACGTCCAGGTGCTTCTTCATCACGCTGTGGATCTTCGAGCGCAGGACATTGTCGGCGGCGAACACTTCCTCGACGTTCCGGCTGATCAGCAGGAACTCGATCATCTGGTTGATGACGTACTCGATGCCCTCGTCCCCCATCTTGAAGCCGCGGACATCCGCCATCTCGCGCTTCACCTGGTTGAACTTGGAGTAGTCATAGCCGCGACGCTCGAGGGCCTCGCGCGTGGCCTGGTTCACGCGCTCCTCGTTGGCCAGGTACTCGCGCATGATGGCCGAGAGGTCCATTTCCGCGTCCGCCACCCGCATCGGCTCCACCTCGATATCCCCGTCCTGCATCAACAGCTGGATGCACTCACGCGAGATGATCGGGATCACCTTCGGATAGAGCCTCATGTGTCGCTCCCTCACCCTTTTTTGCGTAGTACTGAACGCGATCGCTATAAAACAGCGTCGCGCCCAGCCGCAATGAAAAACCCTTGGAACCTCATGGTTCCGGCGTACTTTTTCCCTCGAAATTCCCGAGCAGAAAATTAATCACGCCGAACCGGCTGGCGACCCTCCTTCGGAGGATTTTTCGTCCACGTCCGCGCCAGCGTCAGCCAGAGACGCCTCCCGGATGGGGTCTGGTTCCTCCTCTTCGGGGTGCCCGTGCAGGGCGGAATGGACCCGCTCGGCAACCGAGGGACCGACCACCTCGGCCAAGTCCTCGATGGAGGCCTCCTGGACTCGCTTGAGTGATCCGAAATGACGCAGGAGCATCTTGCGGCGGGCCTCTCCCACCCCCGGAATGTCCTCCAGGGCGGAGCGGATACGACTCTTGCGCAGATCCTTGGCCTGGTAGGTGATGGCGAAGCGGTGGGCCTCGTCCCGCATGCGGGTGAGCATGAACATCTCGGCGGAGTTCTGGGTGAGGATGATCGGATCCTTGCGCCCCAGGACGAAGACGCGCTCGGGGCTGCGGGCGCTCTCCTCGTCGCGGTCGAACACCTCCTGGTCGCGACTCTTGGCCAGACCTATGACGTCCACCTTCTCGATGCCCAGGTCCTTCATGGCGGCGTGGGCGCTGGCGAGCTGCCCCTTGCCGCCGTCGATGACGAGCAGGTCCGGCAGATCCTTCTCCTCCAGGCCGCGCTTGAGGCGGCGGGAGAGCACCTCGTACATGCTGGCGAAGTCGTCCTGCTTCTCCAGCGTCTTGATCTTGAAGCGGCGGTAGCGGGACTTGTCCGTCTCGCCATCGGTGACGGCCACCTGCGAGGCGACGATGCTCGAGCCCTGGAAGTGCGAGATGTCGAAGCACTCCATGCGGCGCGGGTAGTTGCGCAGGTTCAGCTTCTGCTGGAGCCGGGAGAGCACGGCGTCCGTCTCGTCCTTGGTGCGCTTGCGCTCGATGAAGGCCTGCTCGGCGTTCTTGGCGGCCATGAGCACCAGATCGTGCTTCTCGCCACGCTTGGGCACCATCACGCGGACCTTCTCGCCCTTGCGCTCGGACAGCAGTAACTCCAGGCCCTCCAGGCTCTCCGGCTCCAGGGGCAGGAGGACTTCCTCGGGCACGAAGCTGCCCTGGTCGTAGTAGAGGTTGACGAAGGAAGGCAGCAGTTCCTCGTCGGGGAACTCCTGGCTACCGAAGGGGAAGGCCTGGCCGCCGTTGAGCCGGCCCTGCCGCACCCAGAGGACGTAGAAGAGGATGCGATCGCCCTCGCGGTGGAAGGCGAAGACGTCCTGGTCCTTGAAGTCGGTGGTGGCCACCTTCTGGCGCTCCAGGCTGCGCTCGATGGCCAGGAGCTGATCGCGCAGGCGCGCTGCCTCCTCGAACTTCAGCTCCGAGGCGGCGCGCTTCATGCGGCCCTTGATGCCATCCACCAGCTCGCTCCCCTTGCCCTCCAGGAACAGCACCACCTCGTCCACGCTGCGGCGGTACTCCTCGGGCGGCACCGGGTAGACGCACGGCGCCGGGCAGCGGCCGATCTGGTGTAGCAGGCAGGGCCGCTTGCGGTTGGCCATCACGTGGTCGGTGCACGTGCGCAGGTGGAAGTAGCGGTTGATGAGGCGCAGCGTCTCGCGGATGGCGCCGGCGCTCGAGTAGGGCCCGAAGTAGCGCGCCCCGTCCCGCTCGTACTTTCGTACGACATCCAGCCGCGGATAGGTCTGCGTCCTATCCAGCCGCAGGGAGATGAACTGCTTGTCGTCCTTGAGCAGGACGTTGAAGCGCGGCTTGTGCTTCTTGATGAGCTCGTTCTCGAGGAGGAGCGCTTCCTTCTCGTTGTGGACGAGCACCGTCTCGATGTCCCCCAGAATGGAGTCGAGCATCGAGACGAAGACGCGCGTGTCCCCGGTCCGGGTGAAGTACGAGCGCACCCGGTTGCGCAGACTGATGGCCTTGCCCACGTAGATGACCTGACCGCGGCGGTCCTTCATCAGGTACACGCCGGGCTCGGTGGGCAGAGCGTCCAGCTTCTCCTGGAGCCGGGCGTCCATGGTGGGCTAGCGCCTCCTCCGTCCCTTGGCCGCGTGGCCCTTGCGGCCCTTCATCGGCACATCCTTCTCGGCGGGCTTCACCGGGGCGGCCAGGAGCGCGCGGCTGGGCGGCTTGAGGCCCAGGTCCATGTCCTTGAGCAGGAGGATGCGGTCGCGGAACTGAGCCGCCTTCTCGAACTCCATCTCGTCGGCGGCGCGCTGCATGTCCTTGGTGAACTCCTCGATGAGGCGCTTGATCTCCTTGGGGATGAGCAGATCGTTCGCGGCATCGGCGGCCATGGGCAGGGCCATGGGGTCGGCGTCGTAGAACTGCGCGGACAGGTCCAGGATGGCGCTCTTCACCGAGCGCGGAGTAATTCCGTGCTTCTCGTTGTAGGCGCGCTGCACCTCGCGGCGGCGGTTCGTCTCCTCGATGGCCAGCTTCATCGAGTCGGTCATCTGGTCCGAGTACATGATGACGCGGCCGTTCAGGTTGCGCGCCGCGCGGCCAATGGTCTGGATGAGCGAGACGTGGCTGCGCAGGAAGCCCTCCTTGTCCGCGTCGAGGATGGCCACCAGGGACACCTCGGGGATGTCCAGGCCCTCGCGCAGCAGGTTGATGCCCACCAGCACGTCGAAGACGCCCTTGCGCAGGTCCCGGATGATGGCGGTGCGCTCGATGGCGTCGATGTCCGAGTGCAGGTAGCGCACCTTGACGCCCACGTCCGTGAAGTACTCGGTGAGGTCCTCCGCCATGCGCTTGGTGAGCGTCGTGACGAGGACGCGCTCCTGCCGGTTGACGCGGAGGCGGACCTCCTCCAGCAGATCGTCCACCTGGTTGGCGGCGGGACGGACCTCCACGGGCGGATCCATGAGGCCGGTCGGGCGGATGATCTGCTCCACGACCACGCCCTTGCTCTTCTGCAATTCGTACTCGGCCGGAGTGGCGGAGACGAAGACGGCCTGCTGCACCATGCCCTCGAACTCGGAGAACTTGAGCGGCCGGTTGTCCAGGGCGCTGGGCAGGCGGAAGCCGAACTCCACCAGCGTCTCCTTGCGCGAGCGGTCGCCGCGGTACATGGCGCCGATCTGCGGGATGGTCTGGTGGCTCTCATCGATGAGGATGAGCATGTTGCGCGGGAAGTAGTCGATGAGGCACGGCGGCGGCTCGCCGGGGGCACGGCCCGAGAAGTGGCGCGAGTAGTTCTCGATGCCGTTGCAGAAACCCACCTGCTCGATCATCTCGAGATCGAACATCGTGCGCTGCTCCAGGCGCTGGGCCTCCAGCAGCTTGCCCTCCTTCTTGAAGAGGCTGAGGCGCTCGGCCAGCTCGTCGCGGATGGTCTGGAGCGCGCGCTTGCGGGTGTCCACCTCCGTTACGTAGTGGCTGGCGGGGAAGATGACGATCTTCTCCAGCGCGCCCAGGGTGAGGCCACGCAGCGGGTCGAACTCGGTGATCTTCTCCACCTCGTCGCCGAAGAAGCTGATGCGGACGGCGCGCTCCTCCTCGTAGGCGGGGAACACTTCCACGGTGTCTCCGCGAGCGCGGAAGGTGCCGCGATGGAAGTCGAAGTCGTTGCGCTCGTACTGGGCCTCCACCAGCCGGCGCATGAGCGCGTCACGGCCCAGCTCGGCGCCCATGTTCACGGTGATGGCCATGTCCACGTAGGAGCGCGCGGTGCCCAGGCCGTAGATGCAGGACACGCTGGCGACGATGATCACGTCATCGCGGATGCGCAGGCTGTGGGTGGCCGAGTGGCGCATGCGCTCGATCTCGTCGTTGATGGACGAGTCCTTCTCGATGAAGGTGTCCGACGAGGGGACGTAGGCCTCGGGCTGGTAGTAGTCGTAGTAGGAGACGAAGTACTCGACGGCGTTCTCCGGGAAGACTTCCTTGAACTCGCCGTAGAGCTGGGCCGCCAGGGTCTTGTTGTGGGCGATGATGAGCGTGGGCCGCTTCACGTTGGCGATGACGTTCGCCATGGTGAACGTCTTGCCCGACCCGGTGACGCCGAGCAGGGTCTGGTACTGGTCCCCGCGCAGCACCCCCTCGGTCAGCTCGCCGATGGCCCTCGGCTGGTCGCCCTGCGGCGCGTATTCGCTGTGGATCTTGAAGTCCGCCATGAGGCGGACATTTAACACCCTGCAACGAAGCAGGCTGGCACTTCCTGCATGCCTGCTCGACAGCGGACGGAGGCGGGGCTACTTCGCCCCCTTTGCCTCCAGGGCCTTGGTTGCCTTGAGGGACTCCAGCCGCGCGGCCTCGAACTCGTCCCCCTTGTTCCAGCGGGGCATCTCCGGCGCGCGAGCCACGTGAGCGCCCAGCAGGAAGCTCAGCCGCACGTCCTCCACGGCCCCGCTGAGATCCCAATCCGGGCGCAGCTCGTCGGAGGGCTGGTGGTAGTGCTTCGCCTCCCACAATTCGCGCTGCTGCTTGCCCCACCCCTCCGGCCGGCCAATGAAGTCCATGCCGCTGCCGAAGTAGGCCGCGGGGATGCCAAGCTTGGCGAAGTTGAACTGATCCGAGCGGTAGAAGAAGCCGCGATCGGAGAGCTGGTCCGCCTTCACGCTACGGCTCTGCGTCTTCGCCAGGCCGACGATGGTGGCATCCAAGGTGGACTTGCCCAGGCCGATGACGGTGACGTCCCGCGTGCGCCCGAGGATGTTGATGCCGTCGATGTTGATGTTGGCGGCGATGTGGCCCGCGGGCACGGGCAGGTGGCTGGAGAGGTACAGCGAGCCCAGCAGCCCCTGCTCCTCCGCGGCCACGGCGGCGAAGAGGATGGAGCGGCGCGGGGGCTTGGGCAGCGCGTGGAAGGCGCGCGCCGCGGAGAGCAGGGCCGCCACGCCCGCCGCGTTGTCGACCGCGCCGTTGTAGATGGCGTCCTCGCCGGGCTTCGGGTTCTCCTTCATGCCCAGGTGGTCGTGGTGCGCGGTGTAGAGCACCACCTCGTGAGCCAGCTTCGGATCGCTGCCGGGCAGCAGCCCCAGCACGTTGGCCGTGGGGCGGCGACGAACCTGGTTCGCGAAGCGCGTGGACACCTTCACCCCGAGCGGCACGGGCTTGAAGTCGCGCTTCTGCGCGGCGGCGATGAGCGTGTCGAGCTCCTGCCCTCCGAGGCGGACGATGCGCCGCGTGGCCTCCTCGGTGGTCCAGCCCTTGACCTGGACACGAGAGCCGGACGTGGCGGGCAGCTCGAACTGCTCGCCCGTCCACGAGGTCTGCACCACCTGCCAGGGGTAGCCGGCGCTCGGCGTGGTGTGGAGGATGATGGCTCCGGCGGCGCCCACCTTCGCCGCCTCCTCGTACTTGTAGTCCCAGCGGCCGTACCAGAGCCGCGTCCGGCCCGCGAAGAGGTTCGGATCGTCCGACGGATCGTTGTTGAGGATGAGGAGCGTCTTGCCCCGCAGGTCCATCCCCTTGAAGTCGTCCCAGGAGTGCTCGGGCGCGACGATGCCGTAGCCCACGAAGACCAGCTCCGAGTTGTCCAGCCGCGCCTCCGGCTCCTGCACTCCAGACACGGCGATGAAGTCGTCGTGGAACTGGAGCTCCACACGCCCGGACGCCGTGGCGAACGTCATCGTGTCGGGGTGGCCGTTGATGCCCACGAGCTCGAAGGGCTGAAACCACGTGCCGTCCGTGCCCGCTGGCTTCAGCCCGAGCCCCTCGAGCTCAGCGGCGATGTACGCCTGCGCCAGCGCGTCCCCGCGAGTGCCAGGACCGCGGCCCTCGAGGAGATCGTGCGCCAGGAAGCGCACGTGGCCTCGCAGCTGGTGGGCGTCGATGGTCTGTGCCGCGGCCTTCTCCGCGGGGGTGCTGAGAGGCACCGCCTGCGCGAAGACCGGGAGGGGCATGAGGAACAGCAGGGCCAGCAGGCGCTTCATGAGGCAGAGCCCTAACACGAAGCTCCGCTCCTCGGCAGGGCGAATCGAGACGCTGGTGGTCGGGCACGAAGGAGGGGCCCTGCCTGGGCGAATGCCAGGCGGGCGACCCGTCGCTCAGGCGGACTCCGTCGGGGGCGCCGCCACCTTCCAGGTGGTGCCTCCAGGCGTGTCCATGATCTCCACGCCCTTGGCCTTCAGCTCCGCGCGCACCCGGTCCGCCTCGGCGAAGTTCTTCGCCTTGCGCGCCTCGTTGCGCTGGACGATGAGCTGCTCCACCTGCGCCACGTCGATGCCGCGCTCACGCACCGCCCGGTCGCGCCGACGCAGCAGCCACTGCGCCGGCTCGTCCTCGAACAGTCCGAGCACGCCCGACACCTTGCCCACCACCTCCCGCAGCGCCTGCAGCGTCCGCCCCACCAGCGCCTTGTCCTTCACCGGCGGCTTGTCCACCAGCTCGTTCATCAGCGCGAACAGGCCCGACAGCCCTCCCAGCGCTCCGGCGAAGTTGAAGTCGTCGTCCATCGCCGTCTCGAACTCGCGCAGGAAGCGCTCGGGCTCGCCGTGCACGGGGCCCTTGCCGAAGTCCTTGCCCGCCACGCGCTCGTCCACCTTGCGCAGCGTCTCGTAGAAGTACTCCATGCGCTGCTCGGAGTCCGCGATCGCCTTGTCCGAGAAGTTCAGCGGGTGCCGGTAGTGCGTGGACAGGAAGAAGAAGCGCAGCGCCTCCGCGTCCACCTTCGCCAGCGCGTCGCGCAGCCGCACCACGTTGCCCAGCGACTTGGACATCTTCGCGCCTTCCATGTCCAGGAAGCCGCAGTGCATCCAGTACTTCGACAGCGTCTTGCCGCTCGCCGCCTCGCTCTGGGCGATCTCGTTCTCGTGGTGGGGGAAGATCAAATCGAGCGCGCCGCCGTGGATGTCGAACGACTCACCCAGGAAGCGCGCGCTCATCGCCGAGCACTCGATGTGCCAGCCCGGACGCCCCTTGCCCCACGGGCTGTCCCACGACGGCTCTCCGGGCTTGGCCGCCTTCCACAGCGCGAAGTCCAGCGGCTCGCGCTTCTGCTCGCCCGGCTGCACCCGCTCGCCCGCGCGCAAGTCATCCAGGTTGCGCTTGGACAGCTTCGCGTACTCCGGGTAGCGGCTCACCTGGAAGTACACGTCGCCCTGGGACTCGTACGCCACGCCCCGGGCCACCAGCTTCTCGATGATGCCGATGATCTCCGGGATCGTCTCGCTCACTTTCGGCGAGACGTCCGGCTCCTTCATGTGCAGCGCCCGAGCGTCCTCCCGGAACGCCTCCACGAAGCGCGCCGCCAGCGCCACCGGCTCCTCGCCCGTCTCGTGCGCGGCCTTGATGATCTTGTCGTCCACGTCCGTGTAGTTGCGCACGTACGTGACGCGGTACCCCCGGTACCTCAGGTACCGGACCACCACGTCGAAGGAGGTAAAGGTACGAGCATTCCCGACATGAATGTAGCTATAGACGGTCGGCCCACAGACGTAGATGCGGATGGCCCCCGGCTCGAGTGGAACCAGCGGTTCCTTCTGCATCGTCAGCGTGTTGAAGAGCGTGATCGACGGCTGAGCCACGGTAGGGGTTCCTCCCATCAGTGAACGGACGGTAGCCACTCTAGGCACCTGAAGGTGGCACAGTCAGCCACCAATCTGGGAGAATGGGCTCAGGAATGGCCCCCTCCAACCCCAAACGCCCGCCGCGCCCCCCACGCCCCCCTGGCGCGTCGGCGTCCAAGAAGGAGGACGTGGAGCTACCCTTCGACGACGACGAGGTGGCGCCGCTGCAGGAGGACGATCCGCGTCCGCAGCGCGTTCCCCAGTACCCCGCCGGCCCGCGCCGCTCGACGCGCGGTACCCGAGGCCCGCGCGAGAGCACGAAGGACCGCGAGCTGACCACGCGGTTCGACACGAACGAGTACTCGGACCCGGGCTACACGCCCGTCTTCCTCTATGTGGAGAAGGGGCCGGGCGCCGGGCAGCTGATGCCCGTGAAGCAGGGTCCGCTGGTCATCGGCCGGGCGTCCGCGTGTGACTTGCGGCTGCAGCACCCGTCCATCAGCCGCCGCCATGCCCAGATCATGCGCCAGGGCGAGCGCTTCGTCCTACGAGACCTGGGCAGCCAGAACGGCACCTTCGTCAACCGGGTGAAGATCACCTCGGATCACGACATCAAGGTCGGGGACGAGCTGTCGCTGGGCAACGCGGTGATGCGGCTGCGAGGCTCGGGAGGCCCCCTCGACAAGCTCCCCGAGGTGACCGACCCGGGCGGCGTGCCCCTGCGCAAGGGCACGAGCATGGCGCGCGTGGCCATCATCGCGGGGACCGTGGGCTCGGCGGTGGCGGCCCTGCTGACGCTGGCCTTCCTGAAGTTCTCGGGTGCGGACCAGCCGGCCCCCACCTCCCCTGCTCCCTCGACCCGGAGTGCCACTCCCGCCACGGACGAGCCCGCCCAGAAGGCCGACGACGCCTACGAGCCGCCTCCTCCCGCTGACGCGGAGGAGAGCCAGGCCGCGGACTCGGACTCGGAGCCAACGGAAGAGTCCGAGCGCGCCGTGAAGCCGATCCAGCCCTCCACGGAGACGTCGGCTCCTGGGGACGCCAAGGCCTCTGGCCCTCGGGCCGGTGCCGTCAGCGCGAAGTCCTTCGCCTCTCGCAAGGAATCCAGCTCGAAGGCGGGCGGCAGCAAGGGCTCGGCTCGCCAGGAGGCCCTCGCGGGCAACGTGGACCGCGCCGACATCCTCGCCGTCTATGAGAAGGGGGATGTGGACGGCGCGTTGAAGCTGGCGCGAGCGGCCCAGGCCGAGCCGCTCGCGGCGAAGATCTCCCAGTTCCAGGCGGCCAAGGCCGCGGGGGAGCAGGCCATCAAGGCTCAGGACACCGCCATCGCCATCCGGCAGCTCACCATGGCGCTCCTGGTGGACCAGGACCTGTCCCAGGGCTGGAGCGTGCAGGGGCGCCATCTCCGCAAGCAGCTCGGCAGGCTCTACGCCCAGTCCGGTCAGCAGCAGCTGAAGACGGGGAACAAGGGCGCGGCCCGCATCGCCTTCGAAGCGGCGCTCAAGCACGACCCGGCCAATACCGCGGCCAAGGCGGAGCTCCAGAAGCTCGATGGCAAGAAGTAGCGCTCGGCGTGAGGCTCGGGTGATGAGGCCTCACTCCTGAGCAGGCTCGATCGGCGCGGGAGCCCTGCGCAGCCCTCGCACCAGGAGCCAGCCGT
Source organism: Hyalangium gracile (assembly GCF_020103725.1). Classification (NCBI taxonomy): domain Bacteria; kingdom Pseudomonadati; phylum Myxococcota; class Myxococcia; order Myxococcales; family Archangiaceae; genus Hyalangium; species Hyalangium gracile. Next base: position 96,447 of record NZ_JAHXBG010000014.1, read on the forward strand.
TCATCGCGATGATGAACACCAGCAGCAGCGCCACCGCCAGCCGTCCGAAGTCCTCTCCCGGCCGCTGGCCCTCGATCACGATCCACAGCCGGCCCTTCAGCGGCTGCACCTCTCCCTTCGAGCGCAGCAGCTCGAACGCATCGCCGTAGCGCGACGCCTCCTCCTCGGCCAGCAGCCGTCCCCTCACCGCGAAGGGACGCTGGTTCGGCGGTGGAGGCTTCCGCCCCGGAGCCCACTCCTCCCCCGGCAGCGAGGGGCGGCGCACCACGAACGGCGAGTCCTTGAGCCCCACCAGGACGAACACCGCACTCCCGTCCCGCTCGTAGGCGGCGTGGCTCGTGGGGATGCCGTGCAGCTGCACGTAGCGGTTGGAGACCAGCTCCTCGTAGCGGTAGTCGCCCTCGGCCCCCAGCGACAGCGGCGTACGGGACGAGAAGAAGTACTGGACCTCTCGCCACTGCATCGTGAAGAGCGCCGCCGCCACGCCGATGGCCACCAGCGACACCGGCGCCCTCAGCGGGCTGCGCGGCCGCCGGGCCTGCCGGGCCTCCAGCTCCGCGATGCGCCGCTCCCGCTCCTCCCGAACGAGCTGTTCTTCGGACATGAAAAAGCCCCGGGTTCCTCTCGAGGAGCCCGGGGCCAGCATGCGCCAGCGGCGCAGCGAGTGCTAGGCGGTGATGTTGAAGATCTTCTTCAGGTCCGACTCGATCTCTTCCTCGGAGCAGTCCTTGGCCAGCGACAGCTCCTTGATGAGCAGCGAGCGCGCCGTGTCCAGCATCTTGCGCTCACCGAACGAGAGGTCCTTGTCGCCCTTCAGGAGGTAGAGGTCGCGCAGCACCTCGGCGATCTCGAAGACGGAGCCCGTCTTGATCTTCTCCATGTACTCCCGGTAGCGACGGTTCCACGTCGTGGAGTCGACCGAGATGTCCTTCTCCTTGAGGATGGAGTAGACCTGCTTGACGTCCTCCTCGCTGATGATCTCTCGGAGGCCGACCGATCCCACCTTGTTGATCGGGATCATGATTCGCATCCCGTTCTCCAGGATGCGCAGCACGTAGAACGACTGGCGCTGCCCGGCAACCTCGGTGTGCTCGATGCCCATCACCTCGCCCACGCCCTGCCCCGGGTAAACCGCCTTGTCACCAGTCTTGAAGCTGGTCTGCACTCGTTACCGCCTCCTTGAATGATCCGGCTCCGGCCTACGGAAGCACGGCACTACTACCACAAACCACACCTCCCGGCAACATTTCCCACCGGGAGTTCTTGACCGTCCCTGAACCGTCAAACTACCGTGTCGGATTTCATGCGTGCTTCCCGCTGCTGTGGGTGGCACGCCGGGGATAGGACGGGCGGGGTGGGGTTGGATCGATATCTGTGGCGCGACCTTGGAGCGCGCCCTCTCTTCTTTCCTGCATTAGGCGTGATGCTGGGCGCGGCCGCGCACGCCGAGGGAACCGTCCCTCTCAGCGGGAAATTCCTGATCATCGCAGCTGTCTTGAGTGCGGCCGTGCTGGCGCTCGCTCGCCTGCCTGGTGCCCATCTGGCGCTGCTGCTCTCGCTGGGGCTGACGGGTGCCGGGCTCGCGGGGCTCGAGGCTCGGGTGGATGTACCGCCGGAGTTGGTCCGCGGCGGCACCGCCGTGCTCGAGGGCGAAGTCGAGAGAGTGGATCATTTCGAGGATTCCACGCGCCTGCAGCTCGCCGTGGCGCGGGCCGGGCTGAAAGCGGAATCCACGGTGGAGGCGCGCTTCCGCGCCAGTGTCTACCTGCGCGGTTCGCCGGAGCTGCTCCTGCCCGGACAACGCGTCCGGGTGGAGGCGAAGCTCCAACCCCTGGAGCCTCCCAGCAATCCGGGGGAGAAGAACTTCACGGCCATCCGCAAGCGGCAGGCGTTTGCCTTCTCCGGCAGCATCACGGCGGGGCGGGTGCTGGTGCTGTCCTCCGCGTCCGGGTGGCAGCGGTACATCGCGCGAACCCAGGCGGAGCTCTCGGCGGCGGTGCGGCGCGTGGCTCCCTCGGAGGATGCCGCGGCGTTCTTCCTCACGCTCGCCGCCGGGCAGCGTGCCGCGCTCGATGACGAGCTGGAGGAGGCGTTCTCTCGCAGCGGGCTGGCGCATGTCCTGAGCGTGAGCGGGCTGCACGTGGCGGCGCTGGCGCTGATGACGCTGGCGCTGCTGCGGCGGGTGCTCGTCCGCGGCGGTGGGCGCTTTCGCGGGCTGGAGGCACGCCGGGTGGCGGCTCCCGCGTCCGTGCCCTTCGTCTGGGCCTATGTCGTCTTCACGGGCAACCAGGCTCCGGCGGTGCGCTCGGCGGTGATGGCCACCGTGGTGCTCCTGGGTCTGGCGCTGTGGCGGCGAGCCGATGGCCTCAACAGCCTGTCCACCGCCGCCCTGGTGCTCGTCATCTGGAGCCCCTCCAGCGTCGTGGACCTGTCGCTGCAGCTCTCCTTCCTCGCCGTGCTGAGCCTCCTGCTGCTCACGCCCGCGTTCCGGGCGGCCCTCCCCATCGCACCGCCGGATCCCCAGGAGGAGCGGCTGCTGATGCGCTGGCTCGGCAAGGGACGGGAGACCATCCTCGAAACGCTCTGCGCGAGCGCTGCCGTGACACTGGCCAGTGTGCCCCTCGTCGCCAGCTCCTTCGGGCGCGCGAGCCTCGCGGGCTTCGTGTCCAACATCGTGTGCCTGCCCCTGTGCGGGCTGCTCACGGGCTTCGCCGCGGGCGGCGCGGCGCTCTTCACGGTCTCTCCGCTCCTGGCCACTCCGGTGCTTTGGGGCGGTGCCTGGGTATCCGAGCTGCTGCTGATCCTCACCCGCTTCTTCGCCGCGGTGCCGTTCGCCACGGTGAAGCTGCCGCTCTTCGGGCCCTGGCTCACGGCGCTGTTTGCCATCGGCCTCGCGACCTGGGGGCTCGGCGTCGGACGCTGGCGCCTCGGTGGGCTGCTCGCGCCCCTGGCCCTGGTGGCGGCCATGCTGGTGCCGGTGTTCGCGCCCCAGGCGCCCCTGCGCATCACCTTCCTCTCCGTGGGGCAGGGGGACTCCGTGGTCCTCAGTTCGCGAGGCCATCACGCGCTCGTGGACGGCGGCGGTGCACCCGGCGGCGCCGATACGGGCACCCGCTACGTCCTTCCCTTCCTGAACCACGAGCACATCGATCGGCTGGAGCTCGCCGTCCTGTCCCATCCCCACCCGGACCATGCGCTGGGGATGATCTCCACGCTGGGCCAGGTCCCCACGCAGCGACTGTGGCTGCCCGCGGGCACCACGGAGGGAGACCTGTCCCGGAAGCTCATCGCCGCGGCGGCGGGTGCGAAGGTCGAGGAGGTCCAGGTGGGCTGGCCCACCTTCACGCTGGGCGAGGCCACCCTGGAGGTGCTGGGCCCTCCCCTCCCCGAGGATCGCGAGCTGCTCGAGGGCGTGAACGATCGCAGCATCGTGGTGCTCGTGCGCCATGGCGCCGTCACCGTGTTGCTCACCGGAGACGTGGAGGAGGCCGGTGAGGAGATGCTGCTCGATCGCCTGGGGCCCGTGACGGTGCTCAAGGCGCCCCACCATGGCTCTCGAACGTCCTCCACCGAGCCTTTCCTGGAGCGGACCCGTCCCCGATACGTCGTCTTCTGCGTGGGGCGCCGCAACCGGTTCGGCTTTCCCCATCCGGAGATCTTCGAGCGCTACCGGGAGCGCGGCACGGAGTGCTTCCGCACGGATCTGGACGGCGCCGTCACCCTTGAGAGTGATGGCCGCGACGTCCGCCTGCACGGCTACCTGCCGCGTGAGGAGGGGCCTTCTGAACCCACCCTTGCCCCTGTCGCCCGTCATCCCCAGCCTTGAAGGGATGATCTCGGAAGATCTTGACCTAAGGCAGCTGACCCAGGACCTGAAGGCCGCGTTTGCTCACGCCGAGCCCGTCGGCTACCTCCGTGGCAAATCCTTGATGCGGGACATGCTCGTGGGGATGAAGGGCTTCTCCGAGCTCGAAGCCGAAGAGCTCATCGATACCCTCGAGCTGCGCGGCTTCCTCCGCTTCCTCGGCGACCCCTCCGAACGGTCCGTCGCGGACGCTCCGTGGGAGATCACTCCCCACGCGTAGCCATCCCGGCCCGCTCGCTACTCGAAGGTGAGCCAGCCGAAGCGCGGCAGGGCGTGGAAGTCCCCCACGAAGAGCGGGGAGAAGGCCTGGCCCTCCACGTCACGCCGGTTGAGGTGCTCCAGCCGGTACAGGTTGAAGCGCCAGCGGTCGCCCTTCTTCGGCGCCACGTTCGGCACCTCCGCCAGCCGCGCGAAGGGGATCTGCATCTCCACCGTCCAGCGCTCGTCGCGGTCCGACGGGTTGTCGAGCGTCCCGCGCACCTTCACCGCCGTCTTCATCCCCGAGTCCCAGCCCGTGTCCATGCCCTGGCGCCGCGCGGGGAAGTACGCGTCGAAGATGACGTTGTGCGGAGAGACCTGCAGCTCGTTGTAGGTCCGCCCATCCGCGTTGGCGTCGAGGAACACCTCCACCACCTCTTCGTTGTAGATGGGATCGTCCCGCTTGAGCAGCGTGCCCCAGATGTCCGGGTCCTCCGCGTCGAACGAGACGTAGAGGTTCGCGTCGTCGTAGGCCAGGCGCGCCTCGGTGCGCAGGTTGACGGCCCGGCCGTCGAAGCTGCCCTGCAGCACCACCGCCGTGGCCTCCTTCCACGCCTCGTCGTCGAGCACCCCGTCCAGCACCGGCGCCTTCTTCGCGCGGTGGGCCTTGTACTCGGGCAGCTCGGGCCCCGCGCCGAGCGTTGGCCCCAGCACCCGGTTCGAGCCGTCCTGGTGGCGCGAGTCGTCCACGGCAAGGCGCTCGTCCCCTCGCCAGAAGCCGAGCACCACCCGCGCCTCCGTGCCCGGCATCGGGACGGTGTGCGTGTCCTCGAGCACCTTGCCCACCGGCCAGGCCGAGAGTGGCGCCACGCCACCCTGGAACTCGTGGTCCGCGTTCATGAGCATCTGCCCGCTGGCCGGATCGATGATGTGGACGAAGAACTGGAAGTCCGGCGGCGGCGGGCGCACCGCCTGGAAGTAGTGAGCCAGCACCACCGGCTGCCCGGCCTTGGCCTGCGCCGGAGTGACTCGCGAGCCCAGGTACACCACCGCGCCGCCTCCCAGCGTGGCCCCGCTGCGGTACGTGAGCTCGGCCGGCGCGGCGTCCAGGGTGCGCAGCTGCGTCTGCTCGGCGGGAGGCAGGCGCTGGGTGCGTGGGCGTGGGCCGGCCTGCTCGTCCCGACAGGCCACGAGGGACAGGGTCAACGTCAACAGCGCAACGGCGAATGGGCGGAAGGGGCGCATCGGCGCGGCGAATCCTAGGGAGGTCTCCCGGCAAAGTCTCGGAATGGAGACGGGCCGTCCACGGACGTGGACTGTCCGCGGAGGAGGGGCGGGAGCTGCGCGGTCCTCTGCCCTTGAAAACCGCAGAGGCGGGATTCGGCATCGCGGTTGCTCTACGTCCGCGCATGCACTTCGAATTCGAGCACCTGGGGACGACGACGCCGTTCGAGCTCGCGGAAGGCCAGCACCTGCTTGGGGGCGGCCCCGAGGATCAGGTGAGGCTGGAAGCCCTGCCCCCGGGCTTCCTGACGCTGCGCATCGAAGGTTCCCGCCTGACCGTGGAGGCGGCGCGGACCTTCACCGTGAACGACGTGCTCGTTCCCCCGGGAGTGCCTCGGCTGGTGCTCCCGGGAGAGGTGGTGGGGTTGCCTGAGGAGATGCGCCTCAAGGTCCTCCAGCCGCCTGATGGCGGGACTCGCGGCGTGGGGACCGTGGCCGTGCTCAAGCACCTGCTCACCGAGCAGGCTGGCGAGCTCCCCTCCCGCGCCCCCACCCTCACCTGCCTCACCGGCCTGGACGTGGGCCGCACCTTCCCGCTGGCCGAGGCGAAGACGGACATCGGCCGGGGCACCCAGGTGGACTTCCGCCTGAGGGATCGCGCCGTGTCCCGCTCTCACGCCCGCATCCTCCGCGAGGGCTCCGCGTTCACGCTCGTGGACCTGGACAGCCCCAATGGCGTCTACCTCAACGGCCGGCGGCTCCAGGCCACCGCGCCGCTCGCCGAGGGCGATGTCATCGAGCTGGGGAAGACGCTCCTGCGCTTCCAGGCCGCGGTGGAGGAGCCTGCGGCGCCTGCTCCCGAGCCTGCCGCGCCTGCTGCTCCCTCCGAGTCCACCCCGCCCCCTTCCGAGGCTCAGGACGCGGCCCTGCCCTCGCCAGTGGAGCCGGCTCGGGTGAAGTCCCGCGCGGAGGGGTGGTTCATCGGGCTGGGCGTGGCGACGGCCCTCGGTGGGGTCCTCATCACCTACGCCCTGCTGAGCTGAGGGCTCACGAGGTCATCGGCCGGAGCCCGGCGCGCTCCACGAGCAGCGCCGCGAGCCTGCGGTGGTGCTGGAAGAAGCTGGTGAAGTGGACGAACCCGCCGCCGGTGTCCCGGATGGCGTACACCGTCACTGGCCCCGGCAGCACATCCACCTTGCGGATGTCCTCGAAGGTGTAGCGCCGCGTGCGCACCATGCCGCGGTAGGTGATGCCTCGCGCGTCCACCACGATGCGGGTGCGCGCGTAGTACGTCAGCGACACCGCGAAGAAGACCACGAAGAAGATCACCGCCAGGAACGTCTTGACGGGGACGTCGTCGAAGCGCAGCAGGTACACCAGGACCGTCACCCAGAGCACACCCGCGGCGGCCATCAATGCCGCGAGGACCCGTCGAGGACGAAAGATCTGCCGGCTGCCCGCTTTCGAAGTGCGCCCGTCCATGCAGACAAGCTAAGGCGGGGGTGTGACATCCGCCAGCCATCCGCAGGGAATACGGACTGCATATTCACCGCAGTCGCTCGGCATTCTGGCGAGCCTCGGCCTGGAGCTCCGGCCTCACGTCCTTGGCGGTAGACGTGGCGTAGCGCTGGTAATAGGCGCGCGCCTCGGCGTTGCGGCCGAGCATCCGGTAGGACTCTCCGAGCCCGTACAGGGGTGACGCCGAGTCCGGGGCCAGACGCAGCGCGTAGTCGTAGTCCACGGCGGCCTCGGCAAAGCGGCGCAGGCCGATGTAGGCGCTGCCCCGCGCCGTGTAGGCCACCGCCAGCGTCGGCTCGAGCAGGATCGTCTGCGTAAGGCTCTGCAGCGCGCCGGCGTAGTCGCGGGCATGGATGCGCTGGACGCCCTGCTCGTAGGCGCGACGGGCCTGGGCGCGCGTGGTGTCCGCCAGCGGCCCGAAGCCCGGGGCCACCCCCTGCGCCTGCGGAGAGCCCCCCTGCTGCGCGATGCGGCCCTGCGCCTTGGCCACGTTGTCCAGCGCGCTCTGGCGGATGGTGGCGTCCGGGGTGAGCTGCGCCACGCGGTTCCAGCGCTCCACGGCCTGCGAGTAGTACCCGAGCACCGCCAGCGCGTTGCCCAGCTTGAACAGCGCCTCCACGTTGCCAGGATCCGCGTGCGTGGCATCCAGGTAGGCGAAGGTCGCCTCGCGGTACCGACGCTCCTTCATCAGCGCGTCTCCATCCCGGACGCGGGTGATGGAGAGCGTCGAGTGGGGCGTGCCTCCCGGGGACAGTGTCCCCACATTGGAGGTGGCTGGAGCCACGGGGGCGGGAGCCAGGGTGGACGCGGCGGAGGTGACAGGCGCGGGGGTGGCAGCAGCGGGCGGAGCGCCAGCGGGGGCGCGCAGGGAGGCGACCTGCTCGCGAGCCCTGGCCACCCACTTCTGCTCGCTGGGCCGCTTCTCCTTGGCGATATAGGTCTCGTAGGCGGCGATGGCCGGGGCGGACTGGCCGAGCTGCCGGAGGCTCTCCCCGAGCCCGTAGAAGCCATCCGGATCATTCGGATCGAGCTGGGTGTAGCGCTCGTAGGCCCGCGCCGCGGTGGCGTAGTCCCCGGACTTGCGCGCGGCATAGCCGAGGTTGAACCAGGCCAGCTTGAGCTCCGGGTCGGCCTCGGTGGCGGACTTGAAGAGGGCGATGGCCTCGACGGACTGGCCCTTCTTGAAGAGCGCGCTGCCCAGCCCGTTGAGCGCCGGAGCCCAGTTCGGGGTGGCCTCCAGGGCCTTGCGGTAGGCCGCGGCGGCGTCATCCAGCTTGTTCGCCGCCAGCGCCTTCTCGCCGCGCTCGAAGGCCGCCTGCGCTGGAGCGGACGGCGTCGCCGCCCCCAGGAGCGCGGCAGTGAGACCGATGAGGATGCAGCGAACCACCATGGCAGCTCCCGGACGAGTCACTGGGGAGTGCCGTAGCAGAAAACCCCCTCGGCGCGCGAGGGGCTTCCCGCGCCTCAGCTGCGGAAGGGGTTCTGCAGCAGGACCGTCTCGCCCCGGTCCGCGCCCACGGAGATGCACGTCACCGGCACGCCGCTGATCTCCTCCACGCGGCGGACGTAGCGCTTGGCGTTCTCCGGCAGCTCGTCGAAGGTGCGCACCCCGGCGAGCTTCTCGTCCCAGCCCGGCAGCGTCTCGTAGACGGGCTTGACGCGGGCCAGGTCCTCGTAGTCGCCCGGCAGCTCGGTGACGCGCTGGCCATCCAGCTCATAGGCGTTGCAGAGCTGGAGCGACTTGATCCCCGAGAGCACGTCCATCTTCGTCAGGGCCAGGCTGCTCAGGCCGTTGACGCGCACCGCGTAGCGCAGCACCACGCCGTCCAGCCAACCACAGCGCCGCGGGCGGCCCGTGGTGGCGCCGTACTCGTCTCCCACCTTGCGCAGCTGGTCGCCCAGCGCGTCGGTGAGCTCGGTGGGGAACGGGCCGCCGCCCACGCGCGTGGTGTAGGCCTTGCTGATGCCCATCACCCGGTCGATCGTCGTGGGCCCCAGCCCCGAGCCCACCGCCGCGTTGCCCGCCACGCAGTTGGAGCTGGTGACGTACGGGTAGGTGCCGTGATCCACGTCCAGCAGCGTGCCCTGGGCGCCCTCGAAGAGGATGCGCGCGCCGCGAGCCACCTGCCCGGCCAGGAAGAGCGAGGCGTCCCCCACGTGGGGCCGCAGGCGCTCGCCCAGCGCGGAGAAGTCGGAGACGAGCTTGGCGGCCTCCAGCGTGGGCACCGGCTCGTTGGCCTGCCGGCACAGCTCGCGCAGCTCCTCGAGCGCCACGGGCAGCCGCTCGTCGATGCGCTTCCGCAGGCGCTCGGGCTGGAGCAGATCCCTCACGCGGATGCCCCGCCGGGCCACCTTGTCCTCGTACGCCGGGCCGATGCCCCGGCCCGTGGTGCCGATGGCGCTGCCGCCTCGGGCCTTCTCACGGAACGAGTCCAGCAGCTTGTGCCACGGGAAGATGACGTGTGCGTTGTCCGAGATGAGCAGGTGCGAGTCATCCTTGAGGAAGCCCCGCGTCTTCAGCGCGTCGATCTCCCCGACGAGCACCGCCGGGTCCACCACCACGCCATTGCCGATGACGCAGGTCTTCCCCGGATGCAGGATGCCCGAGGGAATCAGGTGCAGGACGGTCTTCTGGCCCCCCACCACCAGGGTATGGCCGGCGTTGTTGCCGCCCTGAAAACGCACCACGACCTGGGCATGCTCGGTGAGCAGGTCGACGACCTTGCCCTTGCCCTCATCTCCCCACTGCGCTCCCACCACGACGACGTTCGGCATGGCGTCGCCTTAGCACGCACCGGGGGAGGCGTGACAGTGTTCCGCGAAGCCACAATGCAGTGCCTGGCAGGTTGGCCTCTCCCGCCCCGGCCACTCCCTCCGCAGATCGCCCTGGACGAGGGCTCGCACGGCCTCTCCCAGCCGCCCGGTGGGCTCCTCCAGCCCTCCGGGAACAGTGAGGAACTCCGGCTCCGGGGCGGGCTCACCGAGGAAGACGATTCCTACCCGTACGGTCACGCCCTCGCGCACCAGGCGCCTGGCCGCGAGCCCGTGGACCACCAGCTCATGCGCGGCGGAGGCCACGCCCAGGGGGTGACGCTTCCCCGGCCTCCAGGCCACTACCCAGGCCTCCCCTTCGGGCGTCTCCCACAACAGGTCCAGCTCTCCGCTGACCGCCGTGCGACCCTTGCCTGCCCCCGCGGGCAGCTCCAGCACGAAGGACAGCTCCCGGTGGATGTTCGCGGCCGGACTCGAGGCCAGCCCGCGGGCGAACGCAGAGGCGAGGAAGCGCTCCACCATCCCCAGGGCCTCCTCCATGCCCTCTTCGTCGGGCATCCGCCCCATGTTCCGCAGCAGCTTCTCCAGGTGCGCGCGCCGCTCCGTCGCGGGGGCCTCCGCCACGCGCAGATCCACATCCCGGAGCAGCAGCGGGACGAGCTGCGCGGAGCCTCGGGTCTCCAGCCAGGACTCGGGCTCCACCCAGGGCGGCATGGCCCGCGCGGGCAGCTCCCACGGCCGAGGGCCGCACAGCCCGAGCTGGTGCACGTAGCGGTAGCGCCGGGGGCACGCCATGAAGTCCTGGAGCGCGGCGGCCGAGGCGACGGCTTCCTCCGGCTCGGGCAGGAACTCCCGGCCGCGGACACGCTGCACGGCGGCCTCCACGCGCTCCTCCGCCTCCACGAGCTCCTCCGCGCTCGGAGGCATCGGATCCGCGGGCGGAGGGAACGCCTCCACGTCCACGTCCAGCACCCGCTCCCGGAGCGCGGCGTCCACGCCCAGCCGCTCGTCGAGCATGTGCCACCAGGAGTCCGAGGCCCCCCGCTCCGCCGAGCCGGAGAGGATGAGCAGATCCCTGGCTCGGGTGAGCGCCACATAGAGGAGGCGGCGGTACTCGGCGAACTCCCGGGACTTGAGCTCCTCCTTCACCTGCTCGAAGCGCCGCGAGCGGAAGTCCTCCAGCCGGTCCGGGAGCCAGGGCCGCAGCGCGAGCCCGTGGGTGCGCTCGAAGTGGGCGCGAGCGCTCGTGGAGCGGCGCTTGCCTCCGAGCGCGGGCACCACCACCACCGGCCACTCGAGCCCCTTGGCGCGGTGGATGGTGAGGATCTGCACCGCGCGAGGATCTCCCGCGTCCAGCAGGTCCGCCTGGGCCTCGGTGGGATCCGAGTCGGCCAGCATCCGCAGCTCCCGAGCGAACGCCGTGCACCCGCCCGTCCCGCGCTCATCGCGCCGGCCCGCGAGCGCCAGCAGCTTGTCGATGTTGGCGCTGGCCTGCTCCGCGTAGGGCGTGCCCGCCATGGCCTCGCGATAGCCCGTCACCTCCAGCGCCACCTGGAGCAAGGCGCGCACGCCGAGCCGATCCCGCTCGCGCTTCAACGAAGGCAGTGCCGCGAGGAAGCGCTCCAGCCGGACCCGCTCCCGGGGAGGAAGCTCGCAGGCGGCCAGATCCTGCCGCACCACCCCCGCCAGCGTCAGCCCGTGCTTCTCGTCGTGCCGGGCCAGCCGGAAGAGCGACGCGTCCGACAGGCCCACCAGCGGCGAGCGCAGCACGGCGGTCAAGGCCAGCGTGTCCTCCGAGTCCGACAGCAGGGCCAGCAGCGAGGCCAGATCCAGCACCTCCTGCGCGCCGTAGAAGCCGCGCCCGCGCAGCACCCGGTGGGGAACGCCGTGACGGATGAGCGCCTGCCGATACACCTCGAGGTGGGTGAAGGTTCGCAGGAGGATGGCCACCTCCCCACCCCGAGCCGGGCGCAGGCGCTGTCCATCCTCGTCCATCACGCTGGGCGCCGCGCCCGGAGCGAGCATCACCCGCAGGCGCCGGGCCACCGCATCCGCATCCTTGTTGCGCGCCTCCGCCGTGGACTCCGCCTCCCCCAGGACCAGCCGCTCCACCGCGGCCTCCTCCGAGACGGAGCGCCGCACCGGCGAGAGATCATCCTCCGCCGGGACGTACTCCACCTCGTAGGGCCGAGGCGGCTGGCTCGTCACCAGCACGCCCGCGAAGGCGCGGTTGAAGAAGTCCAGCAGCGCCGGCACCGAGCGGCGGTTGTGGCGGAGGAAGTCCTTCGCTCCGCCCTCGGACTCGAGCTTGTTCGCCAGCAGCGTGAAGACGGAGACGTCCGCGCCGCGGAACTCGTAGATGGACTGCTTCCGGTCACCCACCGCGCACAGGAACGCGGGCTCCAGCGGGAGCACGGCCCGGAGCTCCTCGTCCGGACGCACCGTCCGGGGGCCGCCCTCGCGCCGCTCCGCGAGCAGGAGCACCAGCTCGAGCTGCAGGCGGTTGGTGTCCTGGAACTCGTCCACGAGCAGCGCGCCCATGCGCTCCTGCACCTGGCGGCGGAAGCCCGGGTGGTCGCGCAGCAGATCCCTCGCCTTCACCAGCAGGGCCGTGAAGTCGAAGACGTTGCGGCGGGCGAACTCGGTCTCGTGGCGCGCCTCCACCCGGCCGAGCAGCTCGCGGAAGGTGGCCTCGAAGGGCGCGGTCCTCCACGCGGCGTACCCATCCTCCAGCCGCAGCACCGAGCCGTCGCTCTTGCCGAACACCAGCCAGTACAGCGAGCGGATGGGCCCGGCGGCGCCCTTGCTCAGCCTCGCGAAGTTGCGGCCGTCCGCCAGGAACGCGGCCTTGAGCGAGGGCAGCCGATCCGCCTCGAAGAGGTTCTCCGGCGTCATGCCCTCCAGCGCCCGCTCGCAGGCGGCGCGCAGGCGGCTCCACTCGCCCTTGGCATCCAGCTCGCGTGCCGCCGCGCAGTGCCGCAGCCCCTCCTGGAAGAGCGCCTCCAGCTCCGCGCGGGCCTCCTCCGGATTCGAGAGGGCGGCGGAGGCCGCGCGCAGGCCTTCCTCGCGCAGTTTCGCGTAGACCTGCCGCAGCGAGGCCACGAGGCCATCCGAGAACCCCGTGCCCGAGAACGTCAGCTCCTGGCACAGCTCGCGGACATTCGCATCCTCGGCCTCCAGGGCATCCAGCACCACGCGCTCGCACACATCCAGCACCAGCCCGAGCGCCTCCAGCTCATCGAGCACCTCGAAGGCGGGATCGATGCCCAGCCCTGGTGGGGCGCGACGCAGGAGCTGGCCACAGAGCGAGTGGAAGGTGCCCACCGTGGCCGCGCCCAGCTCCTCGCGCAGCGCGCGCCACATGTCCTGCGAGGGGAACGGCCGCCCGAGCCGCTCCAGCGAGGCGCGCAGCTCCGGCTCCTGGGCCTCGCCCTGCGCCAGCGCATCGAGACGGGAGCGCGTCCGCGCGCGCATCTCCGCGGCGGCCTTGTCCGTGAACGTGAGCATGCACAGCCGCGAGGGCTTGAGCGGCGCGGCCGCCTCGCGCGCTCCCGCGAACAGGTGCAGCACCATCGTCACCAGGCTGTACGTCTTGCCCGCTCCGGCGCCCGCCATGAGCGCGAGGTTGCGCTCCAGCGCCAGGGGCGACACCGCACTCATGCGATCTCCTCCACCACCCTCCGCTCCGAGATGCGGCACACCGCGCGATAGCCGCACCCGCCACAGTCCTTCGGACGCATGCCGAACCTCCCCTCACGCGTCGCCTGCACCAGCCCCTCCACCGCGTTGGCCAGGTTGAGCCCGCCCTCCTCCGCCAGCTTCGAGCGCACCACCGGATCCGTGGACAACATGCCCTCGACCTCGGCCTCGGACAGCACCTCCGTCAGGCTGATCGTCGTCCCCGTGCGCAGCGAGAACCAGGCCGCGTTCCGCGCCTCCTTGTGGCCGCTGGCGCGCGCCGCGTACAGGTAGAGCGGGAGCTGGAAGTCCGAGGACAGCAGCCGCTCACGCAGCGCCCGCTTGTCCAGCCGGCCCGACTTGTAGTCGATGACGCCCACGTCACCCGCGCCCTTGTCCAGCCGGTCGATCTTCCCCTCGAAGTAGATGGCCTCCTTGCCCGCGTAGAGGAACACGTCCTGCCATGGATCCTCGTCCGCGCCGGGGCCGAACTTCAGCTCGAAGCCCTCGGGCATGTACTGCTCGAAGGGCAGGCCGCGCCGCTCGTCCGCCAGGATGCGCCTCACCATGGCGCGCGCGCGCTCCTTCGCCAGCTGCCAGAGCACCGGGTGCCCCACGTGGTAGCGCTCCTCGAAGGAGTGCACCGCCTCATCGAGCGCCTTCTTCAGCAGCTCCTCGGGGATCTCCTCCAGCCCCTTGCCCAGCAGCCCCTGCTCTCGGAGCTTCTTGAAGACCTCCTCCACCACGCGGTGCCAGAACGTCCCGCGTCCCCGCGCGTCGAACTCCTCGCCTGGAGACTCCGGCTCGGCCACCTTCAGCCCGTACGTGAGGAAGCCCTGGAAGCCGCAGTTGCCGAAGCGCGCCAGCGCCGAGGCCGACAGCGGCTTCGTGATGTCGAAGCGGAACGTCTCTCGCAACGCCTCCCGCAGCCCCGGACCATCCACCTCGCCCGTGTAGGGCCCCACTCGGGACGACGGGTTGCTGAAGAAGTGCAGGCGCTCGTACTCCACGTGCGCCAGCTCCTTCGCGGCGGAGAACCACTCCTCGCTCTCGAAGCGCCGCCGGAGAATCGCTCCCGCCACATCCGGCTCGGTGACGCGCAGCCGCGCGGGCGCCATCGTCTCCAGCGCCACCCGCTGCCGGAGCTCGGCCTCCGTGAGCACGTCGTCCAGCGGAGGCACCGCCATCAGCGAGCGCGCCTCCCACGTCATGCCCGTGAGCCGCCGCACCTCCTCCAGGAACGCGGAGGGCACCTGCTCCTGCCCACCCACGCCCGCCACCGCGTAGGACAGGCTCACCTGCCGCTCGGCCGCCACGAGCGCGCTCGCGAAGAGCAGCCGGTCCTCGGTGAGCCGCCACGGAGACCGGTCCTCGAACTCGCCACCGGTGAGGCGGAAGGCCTCCCGCCCCAGGCGCTTGTTGAGCTCGGCGCGGTCGGCATCTCCGAGCAGCGGGTTCGGCTCCTCGTGGCCAGGCAAGCGCCCCTCCGTCATGCCCGCGAGGAAGAGGTAGTCGAACGTCCTGCCGGGCAGCTCGCGGACATCGAGCACCTCCACGGCGCCCGAGTCCGGCCCACGGGCCGGCAGGTACGTGTCCCGCATCGCGTCCGCCAGCCAGCGTCCGAAGATGCGGCGCGACATCCTCGGGCCTCCCCCTACCCTCCTCAACGCCCGCTCCAGCTCTCCCACCCGGAGTCGCAGCGCGTGACGCGCGGCATCGTCCCGGGCCCGAGCCTCCAGCGCATGCGCGCTCAGCGAGCCCTCCACGCGAGGCTCCAGCGGACCTTCCGTGTCCTGCAGCCCGAGCTGCTTCACCACCCGCCACCAGGCCCCGAGCAGCTCCAACGCGCTCCCCGACTCGGGGATGCGGCGGCACCACTCCATCAGCCTCAGGCACCGCTCGCGCAGCACGCGCACGCCATGGGCATGCTCGTCCTTGGCCACCACCATCCGCCGCGCCAGCGCCTCCAGCCGCACGTCGTACGCGCCGCGCCCCTTCTGGGCCCCGAGCCGATCGTCCCGGATAGCGGCCAGCGTGAAGAGCGTCGCCGGTGCCTCCGGAGCCCCTCGGGACAGCGAGGGCGCGTAGCGGCTGGCCACCACCTCCGCTACCCGCCGGGCCGGGAAGGCATCCTCGACGAGCAGCGGCAAATCGAGCGCCAGCCGGACCGGCCCCGTCAGCGCGAGCGGCTCGCCCCACGGCAGGCGCACCGGCACCCCCAGCTCCTCGAGCGCCTCGGCCAGCCACCGCGCCTCCGCCCCGGGCTCGCGCCAGGCGACGGCGATGCGCCCCGGAGAGACACCCTCCGTCACGAGCCGGCGCACGTCCCGGGCCAGCTGCCGGGCCTCGTCCTGGGCCGTGCCCACGCTCCACATCCGCAGCGTGCCCGCGGCCGTGGCGGACAGGGCCCCGCGCTTCACCTGCGGCGAGAAGAGGTGCCGCCCCAGCTCGGACAGGGGGCGCTTCTCGAAGGTGAGGTCCGCCTTGAAGAGGTCCACGTGGCCCACGGTCTCACCGCGGCTCTCGAAGGCCCGGAAGAGCGCCGCCAGCGCCGCGTCCGCCACCGGGGAGCCCCCCACCGGCGTCTCCATGCGCAGGGAGATCCGCCGCGCCTCGCACACCATCGCCAGCGCGAGGAGCAGGCCCAGCCCGGAGGGGCGGACGTCATACACCCCGTGGATGACGATGGACTGCACGTCCTCCCAGGCCGCCGGCCACTGCCCGCGCCCGAGCGCCTCACGCGAGCCGCGCAGCACATCCTCGCGATCCGCGAGCCCCAGCTCGGCCATGCGGCGCTCATACGTGTCGTACAGGCCCGCGAGCACGCGCGCCTTGACCCGACGCTCTGGCGGGAGCGACTCGGAGGCATCCTGCAGTTCACGCGGGGTGAGCCGCCCGGCCTTCATGTCGAGCACGAGCTCCAGGGCGGCGCGCGCGAAGGCCGGCTCGCTGACGAAGTCTCCGAAGGGCGTGTCCGCCAGGCCCTGCGCCAGCGAGGCCATGAGGACGCGGCAGGTGGGGGCCGAGCAGGGGCGTCGATTGAGCTCGCCTGCTCCACCCAGGGCGTTGACGAACTCGTCCCACGTCAGCCAACCCGAGCCCAGCACGAGGCCGCGCTTTTCCCGTGCGGCGCGCAGCACTTGCTGGCGACGCTCTGCATCGGGGAAGACCTGGAGGGTGCGGCCGGGACGCGACATTCCGTAGGTGGAGTGTAGAACGTCCGAGGTGCCGGAGTTTATGCTTCCTTCCGTGCTGCCCTCTCCCTGTGTCCTGGCGGTCGCCACCCTGCTCGCTGCATCTCCCGTGCCTCCGGCTGCTCTCCCAGCGGCCGAGGGAGCTCCCGTCGTCCGGAACCTCCGGTTCGACTGGACCCGCGACAGTGTCATCACCGGTGTGGGTGCGGTCCTCTGGATAAGCAGCGAGGCCCTCTTCAAGGAGCAGCTGGCTCCGGAGCCGTGCCGCTGGTGTGACCGGAGCGCGGACGGCACGGACACGCTCAACGGGCTGGACAAGTGGGGGCGAGGCCTCGCCGGCACCACGGAGGTCCAGCGCAAGCGCGCGGACACCTGGAGCAACATCGTGGACTTCGGGCTGCTGCCCGTGGGGGTGCTGGGGGCGCAGTACGCGCTCGTTCAGGGGAACGGAGCGCCCCGGAGCGTCTTCTTCCAGGATGCGGGCATCATCGTCGAGACGGCCGTGCTGTCGGCCGTGCTCAACCAGACGGTGAAGTTCATCGTCGGCCGCGAGCGCCCCTTCGTCCACGTGCTGCCCGAGGACCAGAAGCTCCTCACGGCCCATCCGGACGACAACAACCTCTCCTTCTATAGCGGGCACACGAACCTGGCCTTCGCGCTCGTGGTCTCCGCAGGCACGGTGGCCGAGCTACGCGGCTACAAGCACCGCATGTGGATCTGGGTGGCGGGCCTGCCCCTGGCCACCAGCGTGGGCCTGCTACGCATGGCGGCGGACAAGCACTACCTCACCGACGTGGCCACGGGCGCGGTGCTGGGCACGGCGTTCGGCCTCGCGGTTCCACTGCTCCTGCACGGGCGCGTGGACGAGGCCCCGGGCGCGGTCTCCCTCCGTGTATCGGGAGGGCCTCGCGGCGCGGTGATCTCGGGCCGCTTCTAGCCGTCCTCGCGGGACACATTGCTCGGAGCCAGACCGCGCCGCAGGGAGGCAGGGCTTCATGACCAGCACTGTCGTTCCCGAAGTCAGACCACCGCCCCCTGAAGCTCCCAGCCCTCCCCCCCCACGCTCACGGCTGATCGAATGGTTCGTGGCTCGGCTGGACTCGCTGCTCTCGAAGGAGCTGCGCCAGGGCTCCCCCTCGGAGCTCGCACGCTACCGGGTGCTGGCCGGGGCCTGCGCCCTGGTGCTCCTGTTCAGCCTCGTGGTGGTCGTGATGTTCCCGCTCTCGCGGTTCACGCTCGCCGTGGGGGGTGTCAGCCTGGGCTATGTGGCGGCCCTGGTGCTTCTCCGGCGCGTCACCACGCACACGCTGCCCGCCATGCTCCTGTGCACGACGATGGCGTTCGGCAGCACCGTCATCATCTTCTCCACGGAGGATCTCCCCCAGATCGGCACGCACGCCACGCACATGCTGGTGCCCGCGCTCTCCGTGTACCTGCTGGGGCCTCGCCGGGGCTTCGTCCCCACCCTCATCATCTGCATCAGCAGCGGCGTGCTCTACCCCCTCTACCAGGCCCATGTCCGCGCGGGCCCTCTCGGAGTTCCGAGCCCGTTCTTCTGGCCCCTCTATGTGCTCGCCGTCATCTCCTTCATCGGCGCGTGGGCGCTGGACTCGCTCCACAGCGCCTCCCGAGACGCGGCGCAGACGTCTCTCGAGCAGGCGCTGACGACCCTCCGCGACAGCGAGGAAAAGCTCAGCAGCCTCATCGAGAGCACCGACGATCTGGTGGCCTCGCTCGACACCGAGGGGCGGCTGCTCGCGCTCAACTCCGCGATGAAGCAGGCCTTCGTCCGAGCCCAGGGCCGCGAGCCCACCTTGGGAGAGCCCTTCTTCTCCGAGTCGAATCCTCAGCTGCGCGCCACCTGGATGCCGCGTCTGGCCCTCGCGCTGGCAGGACAGCGCCAACGCTACGAGGAGCCCTACGCGCGCAACGAGACCGTGCTCACGTTCGACGTCAGCGTCAATCCCTCGCACGGCACGGGCGGCCGCATCACCGGCATGACGATCTTCGCCCGCGACATCACGTCGAGGAAGCAGGCCGAGGCCCGCCTGGGAGAGCTGCACCGGACGCTGGTCGATGTCTCCCGCCAGGCGGGCATGGCCGAGATCGCCACCGGCGTGCTCCACAACGTGGGCAACACCCTCAACAGCGTCAACGTCTCCACCTCGCTCGTCATCGATCTGCTGCGCAAGTCCCGCCTCTCGGGCCTGGGCAGGGCGACCAGCCTGATGCAGCAGCACGCGGCCCACCTCTCCTCCTTCCTCACCGAGGATCCTCGAGGACAGAAGCTGCCGGACTACCTCTCGGCCCTCTTCACCCAGCTCCAGCAGGAGCACGACGCCCTGCTCCAGGAGATGCACTCGCTGAGCACCAGCGTGGACCACATCAAGTCCATCGTCAGCATGCAGCAGAAGCACGCGCGCATCGCCGGAGCCGTGGAGGAGGTGCCCGTGCCGCAACTCATCGACGAGGCGCTGCGCCTGCATGCCTCCTCCTTCGAGCGCCTGAACATCCAGATCGAGCGCGACTACGCCGACACGCCCTCCCTCCTCGTCGATCGGCACCGGCTGCTGCAGATCCTCGTCAACCTGCTCAGCAACGCCCGAGATGCCTTGATGGCCAGCGATGTCCAGGACAAGCGCCTGCGCATCTCCGTCCACCCCGTCTCGGAAGGCGAAGCCCTGCGCATCCAGGTGACCGACAACGGCAGGGGCATCGCCCCGGAGCACATGCCCCGCATGTTCTCCCAGGGCTTCACGACGAAGAAGCAGGGCCACGGCTTCGGCCTGCACATCAGCGCCCTGTCCGCCATGGAGATGAAGGGGCAGCTCACCTGCTCCAGCCCCGGTCCGGGACAGGGCGCCACCTTCACGCTCGAGCTCCCCATGCGAGACACGGGGCGCTGAGCCCCGGGGACCGCGTCTCAGTCCGAGGAGCGCGTCGCACCACGAGCCCCCTCGCGACTCGCCTCGCGTGAGGCGTGTCTCGAGGCGAGCTGCTCCGCCGCGGGCTCGGCGAGCAGCGCCGCGCCGATGGCCCCCGACAGCTCGCCCAGCTCCGAGAGCCGCACGTCCGGGGGCCGCTGGGACACGAAGAGGTGGGGGTGCATCGCCTGGGAGATGCGCTCCACATAGGGCTGGCCCAGCCGCGTGCCCAGCCCTCCGCCGATGATCACCGCCTCCACGTCGATCAGGTTCACCGCCGAGGCGATCCCCGCCCCCAGCATCCGGACAGCCCGGGCGATGAGGCGCTCGGCCAGACCGTCCTCCTGCTTCAGCGCCCGCATCCAGATGCCGCTGGTGAGCCGCTCCTTGCCGTGCGTCTCCATCAGCTCGAACAGCTTCGTCTTCTCGCCACGGCTGACGGCCTTGCGCGCCTTGCGCTCCATCGCCCCCCGTCCCGCATACGCCTCCATGCAGCCCCGCCGGCCACAGGAGCAGCGCGCGCCTCCCCGGCGCACGACGATGTGGCCGATCTCCCCCGCCGCGCCACGCCCCGTCCAGCGCCTGCCGTCCAGGAAGAGGCCGCCGCCCACGCCCGTCCCCCACCACACCCCCAGCAGCGAGCGGTACGCCCGCCCTGCTCCCAGCCGCGCCTCGGCCGCCACCGCCACCTGCACGTCATTGCCCAGGAACACCGGCACCTTCACCTGCTTCGAGAGCGCCTCGGCCAGCGGATAGGGCCCGTCCCAGCCGGGGAGATTGCCCGCCTGCAGCAGCACGCCCGCCACCGGATCCACCGCGCCCGGTGCTCCCACCCCCACTCCCGCCAGGGCCGAGGGCTCCAGCTTCAGCATCTTCGCCGCGTCCTGCAGCGTGCCGAACAGCGCGTCGACGATGGCCGGAGGGCCTCCCTTCTGCGGAGTGACGCGGCGGGCCTGGCTCACCACGTTGCCCTCCTCGTCCAGCACCACGGCCTGGATCTTCGTCCCGCCCAGATCGAGCCCTCCAAACACCTGCTTCCTGCCGCCGCCTCGCATCAGGTCTCTCTCCTCGCCGTGGCCCGAGCGCTCCGGGCGACAGGCCCCCAATCAGCACTGCGTCCCGGGCCGCCGCGACGTTAACCTGCCCCCCGAGGCGCTCGGGGCGGTGAGCCCTCGCTGTCCACCGCCGGCTGTCAGATGCCTGACCTCGCCCCGCCTGGATTGAAGAGGACCCATCATGAGCAACCTGAGCTTCATCGAGATCGCCCGCCTCGTGGAGAGCAAGCAGGCCAGGGCCGCGGCGGAGCTGGCGCGGGAGTCACACCCCTTCGCCGAGGGCTGGCTGGCCTTCGGAGGCAAGGGCTCCTACGTGAACAAGGCCTGCGGGTTCGGGCTCGGGCGGGCCATCGCGGATGACGAGCTGGATGAGCTCGTCGAGTTCTTCACCTCGCGCGGCGTGGAGCCCCGGGTGGAGCTCAGCCCCTTCGTGCAGGCCTCCGTGCTCGAAGGGCTCGACCGGCGCGGGTTCGCGCTCCAGCGGTTCGGCAACGTCCTCGCCCGGCCGCTCTCCGCCGGCGAGGCGCTCCGGGCGAGCCTGCCCCGGGGCTGGCCGAAGGAGGTCACGGTCGAGCGCGTCGATCCCCGAGACGACGCCGCGGTCCGGGAGTACGTCGAGGTCTCCGAGAGCGGCTTCCTCGCCGAGGGAGAGCCACTGCCCACCGAGTTCCTGGAGCTCGGCATCAAGGCCGTGCGAAGGCCGGTGCAGGACGCGTATGTGGCGCGCATCCGTGGCGAGGCCGTCGGCGCCGGAGGCTGCGAGTCCAGTGACGGCGTCACGGCCCTGTTCGGCACCTCGGTGAAGCCGGCCTTTCGCGGGCGAGGCATCCAGCAGGCGCTCATCGTCGCGCGGCTGGAGCGAGGGCTGGAGCGAGGCAGTCGGCTGGCCGTCATCATCTCGGGGCCAGGCATTCCTACCGAGCGGAACGCGGCGCGCCTGGGCTTCTTCATGGCCTACTCCCGCGTCTGCCTGGTGCTGCACGGCGAGGGCCTCACCCCGTCCAGCTAGGCGGCCATGTGGGGAGCAGGGCCACAGCCCTGAGCCCGCTCTCGAAGACTGGGAAAAGCAGATTCTCAGGGACTCCCCTTGAGTCCTACCAAACGCCTCCCGTACAGTGATCTCCACTTTTGCTGCTGAGGATGTGCCCAACCAGCGCAGAAGCCACCGGCCTGCTGGCCTGCTCGGGGGTTGTCGATGATCAACAAGAAGGTGCTTGGTGGCGTAGTCGGGGCTGTCGTTGCACTGAGCGCACTGCCAGCGCTCGCGCAGAGCCGCACTCCCTGGCAGATGCACAACGGGAACGAGGTGACGGCCTCCAACCCGCTGGGCCTGCTCAAGTTCAACTGCTCGCCCTCGCGGCACGGTGACATCTGCGAGTACGACGTGGCCAGCGTCCCGGCCGCCTCGGATCCGGACTGGGTGGCCGCGCCCAACGGCGAGACGATCGCATTTTCCGTCTACCCCTCGCGTGTGTGTCAGGCGCCGAATACCTGCATGGGCTACGGCGACTTCACCTACTTCCAGACCTTCGTGAACGTGCCCTCGAACGTGGCGGTGACGACGTTCACCATCACCTTCAACGGCATGGACGACGGCTCGCGGGTGACGATCTACAACTCGGCGCACCCCGGCGGCCTCGTCATCCCCGGCAGCTACGTGTACCTGGGCGGCTCGGGCACCGCCAACCTGGCGGCCTACGTGAAGTCGGGCGAGAACAACCGCGTGGTCATCACCCAGGTGGATGACTGCTGCATCGAGAACCACCTGCAGAGCGCGAAGGTGGTGCTCAACGGCGAGGTGGTGGACACCGCCTGCAGCACCTCGGCGGACTGCGAGGACGGCGATCCGTGCACCTCGGACGTGTGCCACACCGACGGCTCCTGCAGCCACCCGGCGCTGGCGTGCGTGAACAGCCAGGTGTGCGGCAACCCGAACCTGAACGCCAACACCTCCACGGCCAACTACAGCTCCGCCGCGTGCACGCCGAACCCCTCCGGCGAGCCCACCCTGCTGGCCAACGGCAGCCTGGACATGGTGCTGGAGTGCGGCGAGACGACCTGGGTGGATCCGGGCGCCGAGGCGTTCGACGCCACCTGCGCGCCCATCACGGTGCACTACTACAACTCGGGCCATGACGCGTACGGCCCCGGGCCGGCCACCTGCGCCGAGGGCCTCTACTACGTGCAGTACATCGCCTGGGACGCCATGGGTAAGACGGTCAGCGCCATCCGCAACGTGACGGTGAACGACACCAAGGCGCCCACGCTCACGCTCAAGGGCCCCACGCACATGGTCCACCAGTGCGGCTCGCAGTGGGTGGATCCGGGTTGGGCCGCCTTCGACACCTGCTACGGCGACATCACCCCCGAGGTCCACTGGACGGGCTTCCCGAACGCCTGGGTCGAGGGTGTCTACACGGTCACCTACACGCTGACGGACAGCGGCGGCAACAGCGCCGCGCCGCTCACCCGCACGGTGGAAGTGGTCAACTGCCCCTGGTAGTCGGCCCGCCGCACCGCGGCACTTGAACAGCACGGGGCCGGGCGAGCCAACGAGGGCCGCCCGGCCCTTCTGTTTTCGCGTGGAAGGCATGTGGGGAGCCGAGCCCATTGACTTGATCCAGCCCTCGGTGTCCCGCTGCGGGACATGGCCCCGGCCCGCCGCCATGTCCGCCCACCTCGCCCCGCCCCGAGCCCCTCCCGTCCGGAGCGGGCCTCGCGGGGTGCGCTCCTGCGCGTGCGGTGGCTCGCGGCGCTCGTGCTCGGGCTCGGCCTGGCCTGGGAGGCCTCGGCGCTGGACCCGGACAAAGCCCTGATCCAGTTCCCCCACCGCGCATGGCAGACGGCGGACGGGCTGCCCCAGAACAGCGTCCTGAACCTGGCGCAGACACCGGATGGCTACCTCTGGGGCGGCACCTGGGAAGGCCTGGTGCGCTTCGACGGAGTGCGCTTCACCACCTACGACAAGACGAACACCCCGGCCCTCCCCGGCCGCTCGGTCCGCGGGCTGACGACGGGCCCGGACGGCACGCTGTGGATCGCAATGACCGAGGGCATCGCGGGCTGGCGCCAGGGCGCCTTCTTCCCGGTCGTGCCACCTCCCGGGACGCTCCTGGCCGAGCCCCGGGATCTGCTGGCGGCACGGGACGGAAGCCTCTGGATCGCCACCTACGGCTTCGGCGTCTCGCGGATGTTCCAGGGCCGGTTCCAGACCTGGAGAGCCGCCGACGGGCTTGGCAGCGACAAGGTCGTCGCGCTCGCCGATGACGCGGCGGGCGCCATCTGGGCGGGCAGCGACAGCGGACTGCAGCGGTGGAATGGAAGGAGCTGGGAGGCCCCCATCTCCTTCGAGGGCCAGGAGCGAGTGTCGGTGCAGTCGCTGATGCGGGCCCCGGACGGCACGCTCTGGGCCGGCACCGAGAAGGGCGACGTCTATCGCCTCGAGGGTGGGAGCATGCGGCGGGTGCCCGAGGCGAGCATTCCGGGGGCGCCGGTCGTCTCGATTTTGGTGGACCGCGCGGGCAGCCTCTGGGTCGGCAGCCTGGGGCTGGGAGTGGTCCGACTGGCCGGCGGTCGGCGCTCGGTGCTGGACTCGAAGAACTCGCTGGCGGGCGACCAGGTGAGCGATCTGCTCGAGGACGCCGAGGGCAACCTCTGGATCGGCACCGATGCCCGGGGCCTGCATCGGCTCAAGGATGCGCCCTTCACCTCCTACGGGGCTCCGGAGGGCCTGGCGAGCGAGATGGTGCTGACCATCCGCGAGACGCGGGACGGCAGCATCTGGTTCGGCATGGTGGGCGGCGGCGTCACCCGCCTGCGCGACGGGAAGATGACGTCCTGGTCGGAGCGGGACGGGCTCATCCTGGACCGCGTCCGCGCCATCGCGGAGGGCCCCGACGGCAGCGTCTGGCTCGGGACGCGGGACGGGCTCAGCCGCTGGCAGGCCGGCAGGTTCACCTCCTATGGCACCGCCCAGGGGCTGAGCGACACGCGGGCCTACCTGCTCGACGTGGACACCCAGGGCACGCTCTGGGTGGGCACTCCGACCGGGCTCACCCGCTGGACCGGAGAGCGCTTCGAGCCGTTCACTCCGCGCGGAGGCCTGCCCGGCCAGAACCTCTCCGCGCTGCTCGCCAGCGCGCGGGGCGGCCTCTGGGTGGGCACCAACGGCGGCGGACTGGCCCGCCTCCGTGACGGGCAGAGCACCGTGCTGGCACCCGAGGGCGGTCAGCTGAACAGCCGCATCATGGCGCTCCACGAGGACGAGGCCGGCACGCTCTGGGCAGGCACCAACGACGGCCTCTTCCGGTGGAAGGACGGCCACGTCCACCGCTTCTCGGTGGCGGAGGGGCTCTTCGACAACCGCATCTTCCAGATCCTCCCCGATGAGCGCGGCCACCTGTGGATGAGCAGCAACAAGGGCATCTCCCGCGTGGCCGTGAAGGACCTGGAGGCCGTGGCCGACGGCCGCCTCCCGCGCGTCACCGCCCGCGTCTACGGCGCGGAGGATGGGATGCGCTCGGAGGAGTGCAACGCGCTCGGCTCTCCCGCAGGGTGGAGGGACCACAACGGCCGGCTCTGGTTCCCCACCATCCGAGGCGCCGTGGCCTACACGCCGGGCCCCGAGGCCACGCGTGCGCCCCCACCTCCCGTGACCATCGAGGAGCTCCGGGTGGACGACCGGACCATCCCCCGCTCGGAGCTGGACCACATCCCCCGAGGCGAGGGCAAGGTCGAGTTCCACTACACCTCCGCTGGCCTGCGCGCTCCGCAGCAGCTCCACTTCCGCTACCAGCTGGAGGGCGTGGACACGGACTGGGTGCAGGCCGGCCCCCGGCGCGAGGCCTACTACACGCGCCTGCCGCCCGGCAGCTACCGGTTCCGCGTGGCCGCCGAGTACCTGGACGGCGGAGGCGCCGCCCCCGGCGCGGAGCTGACGTTCTACCTGAAGCCCCGCCTCCACCAGACGTGGGCGTTCCGGGTGGCGTGCGCGCTGCTCGCCGTGCTGCTGGTGGCCGGCGGCGTGTGGCTGCGCCTGCACCAGGCCCGCGGGCGCGAGCAGGAGCTGCAGGCCCGCGTCGATCAGCGCACCGCCGAGCTGGCCACCGTCAATGCCGACCTGCAGGTCCGGCTCCAGGAGCTGCAGTCCACCCGCGAGCAGCTCGTCCACGCGGAGAAGATGGCGGCGGTGGGCACCCTGGCCGCGGGCGTGGGGCACGAGCTCAACAACCCCCTGGCCTTCATCATCTCCAACCTCCACTTCGTGGCCGGGGAGGTGCGCGACTCCGGCGTGCAGGCCGCGGATCCCCCGCGCTGGAAGGAGGTGCAGCAGGCGCTCTCGGACACGCTGCAGGGCACCGAGCGCATGCGCCGCATCATCCAGGATCTCAAGACGTTCTCCCGCGCGAAGCCGCGGCAGCTGAAGCCCGTGGAGCTGCACACGGTGCTGGATCTGGCGATCACCATGGCGGACGTGGAGATCCGCCACCGCGCCCGCAGGGTGAAGGACTACGGCACGCCGCCCATCGTGCTTGGGGACGAGACCCAGCTGGGCCAGGTGTTCCTCAACCTGCTGATCAACGCCGCCCAGGCCCTGCCCCAAGGCCAGGTGGATCGGCACGAGATCCGCGTCACCACCCGGAAGGACGAGCGCGGCCATGCGGTGGTGGCGGTGAGCGACACCGGCCAGGGCATCCCTCCCGAAGTCCTCCCCCGCATCTTCGAGCCCTTCTTCACCACCAAGCCGGTGGGCGTGGGCACCGGGCTGGGGCTCGCCCTCTGTCACTCGTACGTCCACGACATGGGCGGAGAGATCCGCGTGCGCAGCGAGCTGGGACGCGGCACCACGTTCGAGGTCTGCCTGCCTCCGGCGCCCCGGCACCTGCTGGGCGTCCCTTCCACCGAGCCCGGGTCCACGAGCTCGCCCTCCGGGCCGATGAGCCGGCTGATGGTCATCGACAACGAGCCCCTCATCCTCACCGCCCTCTCGCGCACGCTCGCGCCCGAGCACGAGGTAGTGCCCTTCACCAGCGCGCGCCAGGCCCTGGAGCGGCTCCGAGCCGGAGAGCACTTCGAGCTCATCCTCTGCGATCTGATGATGCCGGACATGACGGGCATGGAGCTGTACGACACGCTGGTCCGCGAGATGCCCCGGCTGGCCGAGTGCCTGGTCTTCCTGACCGGCGTCGCCTTCACCGAGGGCGCGCGCGCGTTCCTGGATCGCACGCACCTGCCCTGCCTGGAGAAGCCCTTCGAGCCCGAGGCGCTGCGCACCCGCATCCGCGAGCTGCTCATCCAGCGAGCGCACCCCGCGGCCTGAGCTCAGCCCGGCTCCATCTCCTCCATCTCACCGTCCTGCTCGGCCCCCGCGGGGCGGACGGCCGGCAGGCGCAGCAGGGACCACTGCTCCCCGGCCTTCCACGCCACCTCGCCGGACAGGCCCCAGCCGGCGCGCACGGGCTCCCGGCCCTCGTACTCCAGCCAGAACACCGCCTCGTCCGGGCGGGCGGCCTGATCCAGACAGGCGATGCGGGACACCGGACGGTGGCCCTCGCCTCCCAGCGTCACCGCGAACCCCTTGTGCGAGTGCCCACACAGCACCCAGCGCGGCCGGAGGGTGTCCACCAGCCGCCGCGTGATGGGGTTGCCAATCCAGTAGGACGGCAGGGGCCTGCCGGTGGACAGCCCCTCGTCCCGGGCGCGCTGGACGATTCCGCGCGGCCACTCGTGCACCAGCAGGATGTCCACGTCCCGGACACCGGAGATCTTCTCCACCTCGGGCGCGCGGAAGTAGCCGGCCTGCTTCGCCGTGTCCAACGACGCCGGCCGCTTCAGCGGCTGCTCGAAGAAGCGCGGCGCGTGGATGCCCGACAGGTAGGCGATGCGCAGCCCCTTCACCTGCCGCAGCCCCGCACGCCCCAGGTAGTGCACGTTGGGCGCCAGCTCGCAGCCCTCGGGCGTGTCGTGCAGCGCCTCGAAGTCCTCGTTGTTGCCGCCAATGAAGTACAGCGGCCGCTTCATCCGCTTCAGCCCGTCCGCGTACTCGGCGAACTCGGCCGGCATGGCGCGCTTGGCCGCCTTGCGCCGGTGGTCATCCGCGCGCCGGAAGGCCTCCACGTCCCCCACCGCCAGCACCAGATCCACGGGCCTACCGCGCGCCGCTTCCAGCGCATCCATCCACGCCTCCACCCGGTGGAAGCGCCCATGGATGTCTCCCACGCCGACCACGAGCTGGGATTCTGGAGGCATCGTCCGCCCTTGAACCTGCCGCGCGCGAACTCCCATGTCGAGCGGGAATTCCCTCAGGTGTACAGAAACAGTGAAAAGCGAAAATAACGATGGGGACGCCCCGGTTGGGACGCCCCCACCTCACCGCCCGTTCCAGACCCGCGCTAGCAACCCAGCGGGTAGTTCACCTCGACGAAGGCCCCCGGCGGGGGCGCGGCCCCCATGTCGAAGAGGACGGAGTTGGTGGCCGCGTCGTAGCGCCACTGGGAGGCGACCTCCACGCCGTTCACCCGCACCGTGATGGCCGCCGGGTCCGCCGGCACGTCCGAGAGCGGGAAGCTGCGCTTGGGGCCGAAGGTGCTGTCCGACAGCTTCTTGAGCGAGCTGGCCCAGTTCGGCGTGCAGATGCTCTCCACGACGCCGCCAGTGGCCTCGGCCAGCTGGATGTAGCGGCTGCCCGAGCTGCTCGCGGTGGCGCAGGAGGACAGGTCCCGAGGACCGACGATGGCGGAGACGCTCAGCTTGCTGGAGTCATTGTCCTTCAGCGACTTGAAGTACGTCTCGTAGAAGGACACCGGCTGCGAGGAGAAGTCCTCCTCGTCCGACACGAAGATGAGGGCCAGGCGCGCGTCCGAGCGGAGGAAGCCGCCGTTGCCGTCCGAGGCCTGCGGCGTGCGCGGATCATCGACGCTGTGCATCAGCGGCTCCGAGAGGGCGCGGTAGGCGCCGTCCAGGCCCTGCTCGTTCCAGTGGCACACGCCCACCTGGGTGTTGTGCGCGAAGACGCTGGCCGCGTTCGCGGTGAGCGGGGTGATGACGCGCGGCGCCGAGCCGTTCACCGGGAAGAGCCGGCCGTTCTCGCCGCCCTCCGCGCCCCCCGGGCACTGGGACCAGCCGCCCGAGGAGGGGTCCAGGCCCGTGGTGGTGACGCCGATGTGGTAGTCCACGTCGGACTCGAGCGCCGAGCTCATGAAGGCCGCGAAGTTGGCACCCAGGCTCTGCTGCTCCTCCATCATGGAGCCCGAGTTGTCGATGACGAAGAGCACGTCGACCTTGGCCCCGGACTCCTGGAGGAAGGTGTCCGTCTTGTCGGTGTTCTCGGAGGCCTCGCCCACCAGGCTGGCCGTGTAGAGGGAGCCCTGGCCCAGATCGAAGCGCAGCGCCGCCAGGTCCACGCCCTCATCCACGGGGTCGTACTTCGCCGTCACGCGGAACTGCGCCCCGGCCGCCAGCGTCAGCGGGAACGCGGGAGCGTCGGTCACCTGGAACTCCTGGCTGACGCGCTCCACCGTCATGCCGTGCACCGTGACGGGGCCCACGCAGTTGTTGTAGGCGACGAGCTCCCGGGTGCGCGGCTCGCACGTGAGCTTGGTGAGGCCGAACGCCAGGTGGGTGGGCTGCACGGCGAAGCAGCCCTGCACGCCCTTGCCCTGCACGACGACCGTGGGGTGGCCGTAGGTCGGGTGGTTCACCCACGTCTCCGCCAGGCCCCCGTAGGAAGCCTCCGCCTCCGGCTTGAAGCGCACGAGCATCGTGGCGTGCTGCCCCGGCTGGAGCACCCGGTTCTCCACCCGCGAGGAGGTGAACACCTCATCCGTGCCCGTCGCCAGCTGCATGGAGGCCAGGTAGCAGGCCGAGGAGCCGGTGTTGCGCAGGGACACCCCGAGCACCACCTCCGCGCCCACCGGCACCTGGCCGAAGTCGAGCGCCTGCGGCGACAGCGCGTACTGGCACGGCGGGAAGACCTTGCCCACCCCGGACAGCGCCACCCCGTCCGTCGCGACGGCGGTGCCCAGGCGCGTCGTCACCGCCAGCTGGCCCACGGCCTCGCCGGCCCCGGAGCGCGGGGTGAAGGTGATGCCCACGAGGGTGGAACTGCCCGGCTCGAGCGGCTGGCTGGCCGGCGCCTGCGCCAGCGTGAAGAAGCCACCGCGCGTGGTGTTGAGGTTGAGATCGCTCAGCAGCACCTGCTCACGGCAGCGGTTGATGACCTCCACCTGACGGGTGGCCGACATGCCCTCGGCCACCTCGCCGAAGTTGACGAGCCGCGGCTGCACCGCGATGCAGGACGAGCCACCGGCCCCCACCATGGCCACCTTGGGCCCGGGCGCCGTGGAGTTGGCGGCGCGGACCTGGATCTCCACGCGACCCTCGGGCACCTGGCCCTGGGCCAGCGGCGAGAAGGCCACCCGGACCTCGGCGGACTCGCCCGGCTTCAGGGTGTTGTTCGGCGGCACCTGCGCGCTCACCACCCGGAAGGTGCCGTTGCCGTTGGCGATGAGGTTGGCCCCCGTGTAGCTCATCGGCTCGGTGCCCTGGTTGCGCACCATGATGCGCTCCTCGGCGGTGGCGCCCACGGCCACCCGGCCGAAGTCCACGCGCACCGGAGAGATCTCCAGCTGGGACGCGATGCCCATGCCCGTGAGCGCGACGACGGCGGGCGCACAGCCCTCGCACACCGCCACGCGCACCTCCGCCATCGCCGTGCCCAGCCGCGTCGGCTTGAAGGCGAAGGGAATGGCCCAGTCCTGGCCCGCTTCCAGCATCACGTCCTTGTGGCTCACGCTCGAGGAGAACAGGTCGGCGTCCGCCCCCACCACCTCCAGGCGCACCGGGCTGGCCACCTTCGTGGGGTTGTGCAACACCAGGTTGCGGATCTCCACGGTGTCCAGCTGCACGTTGCCGAACTCGAGCGCCTGGCTCTTCACCTCGACCCAGGCCTTCACCCCCTGGCCCGAGAAGGCCACCTGCGAGCCCTTCCCGTCCGACTCCGCGTCGGTGAAGATCTCCACCACGCCCTGGACCGCACCCTCCACGTCGGGAGAGAAGCGCACCTCCACCTCATGCTCGCCACCCGCGCTCAGCGTGAAGGGCTCGAAGGGCAGCACCTCCACGTTGGGGACGCTGACCGTGGCGCCCTCCACCCGCAGGGTGGCGCGGCCCTCGTTGGCCAGCTTCAGCTTCACCGTCTTGGCGGAGCCCAACGCCGCCGGGCCAAACTCGAGCACCTCGGGGCGCGCCGCGAACGCGGTCCGTGCGCCTCGGTTGCTCGAGCTCGGCCGATCACACCCCGCCGCCGCCGCCGCCACGCACGCCCACGCCGCCAGGAAACACCACCGCCGTCCCCACATAAGCTCCGCCTCCCAGGACATCGACGGAGGCGACCTCTGCAACCGGAGTGCCCAGCCTGAGAAGCCGAGGAGTCAACGGGGCAAACACGCCGGCCGACGTGGGCAAAAACCCGGACTTGGGGTGGAAAGAAAGTGCCCTGTACGGAGGTCTCTGAAATTTCTTCCGGAGTGCCCGGAGGAGCACGGAAGAAAGCGCCCCTGTTTTACGGGATGGGCCGCCCTGACGGCTTGGGTGCCGCGCTGCCCCATCGCCCGAGGATCCCCGTTCCCCAGAGCACACCCACCACGCACACCACCGCACCGAGCAGGGCCAGCGGCGCCACCGGCTCCGCGAGGAAGAGGGCCCCCAGCACCCAGGAGAAGGCCGGCGTCAGCTGCGAGCCCACCCCCCCCATGGCGGTGGTGACGTAGCCCATGGCGTAGGTGAACAGCATCTGGCCGGCCACCGAGGCCAGCCCCACGCCGACCAGGAGCAGCCCCGTATGCGGGGTGAGGGGCCGCCAGTCGGCCAGTGCGAAGGGCAGGCCGAACAGCAGCCCGAAGGCGCAGAAGGAGAGGAAGACGGTGGCCGCGTCCGTGTGGTGGCGCAGGGCACGCATGGCCACCACGGCCGCGCCGCTGAAGACGGCGGACAGCATGCCCGCCCACGCGCCCACTCCAAAGGAGAGCGCCGGCGTCTCCATCGAGGTGCCCCAGATGACGAGCCCCGCGCCCACCGTGGCGGCGATGAGCCCGCCCAGCAGGTGTCCGCTGACGCGCTCGTTCAGGAAGAAGAAGCCGAGCACGGATCCATAGATGGGCCAGCACGCGTTGAGCAGCACGGCGGGCCCCACGGCGAGCCGATCGATGCAGACGAAGTAGAGGTAGACGGAGGCCCCACCGAAGATGCCGCGCATGGCCCACAGACTGAAGCTGCCGAAGCGGGGCTTGCGGCGCAGGAGGGGGAAGTAGCCAGCCAGGAACACCAGGCCCACGGCGAACCGGCCGCACACCACCTGGCCCACGGACAGCTGGCCCGAGAGCATCCGGGCGAACAGCGCCATCAGCGCGAACATCAGACTGGCGAGCAGCAGCAGCGGCATGCCCCGCCAGCGCTCGGGGAGGATGAAGCCCTTCATCGAAGTGGGCGGCACCGTAATGCAGAACGGCCCGGCACCCCAGCACCCCTTGTAAGGGCGGCCTGCCTGGCCCCTCGGGGTGGAAATCACCTTGAAATCCAGGATGTTCAGGAACACTCACGCCACAAAGGGCAGAAAGTCCGCTACCGGAACGCCCTTTCAGTGCTAGACCGCGCGCCCATTATGTCCGAGCCCGACGTCATCACCATTCGCGGAGCCAAGGAGCACAACCTCAAGAACGTCTCGCTGGAGATCCCGAAGAAGAAGCTCGTGGTCTTCACCGGGGTGTCCGGTTCGGGGAAGAGCTCGTTGGCGTTCGATACCCTCTACGCCGAGGGCCAGCGTCGCTACGTGGAGAGCCTCTCGGCCTATGCCCGGCAGTTCCTGGGGCAGATGGAGAAGCCCAAGTACGACACGCTGAGGGGACTGTCTCCCACCATCTCCATCGAGCAGAAGGCGGCCAGCAACAACCCGCGCTCGACGGTAGGCACCGTCACCGAGGTGCATGACTACCTGCGCGTGCTCTACGCCTCGGTGGGCGTGCAGCACTGCCCCAACTGCGGGCGCAAGGTGGGCAAGCAGAGCGCGCAGCAGATCGTCGACGAGATCCTCAAGGCCCCGGCCGGCTCCAAGGTGCAGCTGCTGGCGCCGCTGGTGATCAACCGCAAGGGCGAGCACAAGGATCTGCTCACCGAGGCGCAGAAGAAAGGATTCTCCCGCGCGCGCATCGACGGGAAGCTGAAGAACCTCGAGGAGAAGATCGAGCTGGACAAGAAGTCCAAGCACGACATCGCGCTGATCATCGATCGCCTGGTGCTGAAGGCGGACCTGCGCAACCGGCTGACGGACTCGGTGGAGACGGCGCTGCGCGAGGGCAAGGGCACGCTGATCGTCACCGAGGATCCGGAGACGCTCAGCGCGGACCGGGTGATGAGCGAGCTGAACGCGTGCCACGCCTGCGGCCTGTCGTTCGGCGAGCTGACGCCGGCCTCGTTCTCCTTCAACAACCCGCTGGGCATGTGCACGGACTGCAACGGCCTGGGGACGAAGGCGGAGATGGACCCGGACCGCATCGTCCCGGATCCGGGGCGGAGCGTGCGGGACGGGGCCATCGAGCCGTGGGCCAGCGGGATGAACAAGGGCGAGGGCTGGACGGCGGACTTCGTGGAGAGCCTGGCCAAGGCGTTCAAGATCGACCTGGACGTGCCCTACGGGAAGCTGTCCGAGCGGGAGAAGAAGACGCTGATGTACGGCTCGGACGGGAAGACGTTCACCGTCGAGTGGGGCGAGGGCGGCAAGTACAAGATGGAGTGGGAGGGGCTGGTCCACAAGCTGATGCGCAGCTTCAAGACGACCACCTCCGAGTCCATGCGGACGTACTACCAGAAGTTCTTCAGCGACAAGCCGTGCCCCACGTGCAAGGGCGATCGCCTGAAGCCGGAGAGCCGTGCGGTGAAGGTGCACGGGAACTCGCTGGTGGAGCTGAGCAAGCAGACCATCTCCGAGGCGCTGCGCTTCCTGTCCGAGCTGAAGCTGTCGGAGAACGAGCGGAAGATCGCCACGGAGCTGCTGAAGGAGATCCGCAGTCGGCTGTCGTTCCTGGTGGACGTGGGGCTGGGGTACCTGACGTTGGACCGGACGGCGTCCACGCTGTCGGGCGGAGAGAGCCAGCGCATCCGGCTGGCCTCGCAGATGGGCAGCGAGCTGACGGGCGTCATCTACATCCTGGACGAGCCCTCCATCGGCCTGCACCAGCGAGACAACGGCAAGCTGCTGGGCACGCTCAAGCGGCTGCGAGACCTGGGTAACTCCGTCATCGTCGTGGAGCACGACGAGGAGACGATGGAGGAGGCGGACTGGCTGGTGGACTTCGGGCCTGGGGCGGGCGAGCTGGGCGGCCAGGTGGTGGCGCAGGGCACTCCGGCGCAGGTGATGAAGGACGAGCACAGCCTCACGGGGGCGTACCTGTCCGGGCGCAAGGAGATCGAGATCCCGGAGCAGCGGCGCAAGCCTGGCAAGCAGAAGATCGTCATCCAGGGGGCTCGGGAGAACAACCTGAAGGACCTGGACGTGGACATCCCGCTGGGCGTGCTGACGGCGGTGACGGGGGTGTCGGGGGCGGGCAAGTCGACGCTGATCAACGAGATCCTCTACCCGGCGCTGGCGCGGCACCTGTACGAGAGCCGGGAGATTCCAGGCCGGCACAAGTCGATCCAGGGGATGGAGCACCTGGACAAGGTGATCGACATCGACCAGCGGCCGATCGGGAGGACGCCGCGGAGCAACCCGGCGACGTACACGAAGGTGTTCGACTCGATCCGCGAGGTGTTCGCGCTGACGCAGGAGGCGCGAGCGTTCGGCTACACGTCGGGGCGCTTCTCGTTCAACATCAAGGGCGGGCGCTGCGAGTCGTGCGAGGGCGACGGCGTGAAGCTGGTGGAGATGCACTTCCTGGCGGACGTGTACGTGCCGTGCGAGGTGTGCCAGGGCAAGCGCTTCAACGAGGCGACGCTGCGGGTGCGCTACAAGGGGAAGAACATCGCCGAGGTGCTGGAGATGAGCGTGCGCGAGGCGATCCAGCACTTCGGGGCGCACAAGGACATCATGCGCGTGCTCCAGACGCTGGAGGACGTGGGGCTGGGGTACATCCGGCTGGGGCAGAGCTCGCCGACGCTGTCGGGCGGCGAGGCGCAGCGCATCAAGCTGGCGAGAGAGCTGGCGCGAGTGGCCACGGGGCGCACGCTGTACATCCTGGACGAGCCGACGACGGGCCTGCACTTCGAGGACATCCGCAAGCTGCTGCTGGTGCTGAACCGGCTGGTGGAGGCGGGAAACTCGGTGCTGGTGATCGAGCACAACCTGGACGTGATCAAGAGCGCGGACTGGGTGATCGATCTGGGGCCGGAGGGAGGCTCGGGCGGCGGCAAGCTGCTGGCGGTGGGCACGCCGGAGGAAGTGGCCAAGGTGGAGGCGAGCCACACCGGGCGCTACCTGGCGCACGTGCTGAAGAAGGCACGGCGGCAGCGAGTGGGTCAGCGGGTGGAGACGGTGAGCCCCCTGCCCTCCTGGAGCGCGGACGGGGCGACGGCGTAGGAGGGCTAGCTCAGGCGAAGAGCTCAGCCACCTGCAGGGCCAGGCCGGGCAGAGCGGGCGACCCCAGGGGCTCGCCCGCGGCGACCGTGCGGATGCCGAGGTAGCGGCCCTGGGAGGTATCGGGCGCGATGTAGACCTCGACCGCGCGACCGGCCACATCCACCACCCAGTACTCGGGGATGCCGGCGCGGGCATACAGCCGGCCCTTGAGCATCCGGTCCACGCGCAGCGAGTCCACCGCCACCTCCACGACCAGCAGGGCGGTGCTCGGATGCTCCTGGGCGTGCTCCTCTTCCTCGCGAGTCACCACCGCGAGATCCGGCTCGGGCTCGCTGTCGGTGCCGAGCGAGAGCGGGAGCTGGACACGCACCCGGCAATCGGGCCTGCGCGCGGCCATGAAGGACTCGGACATGCGTGAAATCACCAGCGCGTGAGGCCGGCCCTGCGGTGCCATGTCGACGATGAGCCCCTCCAACAGCTCGACGTGCTCATCCTCCCCGAGCACTCCGACATGAAGCAGGCGGCGGTACTCCTCGAGCGTGAAGCGCCTTGGGACGATCAGGCTGGACTCGAGCGCATCCAGGGAACGCATGGCGGGACTCCTCGCTCGAAGAACGTAGCCCTGGGCCTTGGGCCGGGTCCATCTCGTCGGCTGACCGCTGAGGAGTAGCTGGCAACCAGGCAAGCCCGTGTTCCCCTGCCCTTTGTCAAAGGGGAATAGATGCGAGAGACACGATTCCTGCCCTCTTGTTCAGGAGACGAGATGCCGTTCTCGCTGCTCCGCTGGAGCATCGCGATCCTCATGCTGTGCCTGCTCGTCCCGTCGGTCTCGGTGGGAGCGGAGCTGCGGAAGCGTGCCGCCAAGGTGGCGAAGAAGAAGGCGCCGCCGAGGCGGCTCATCAATCCGAAGAAGCTCGTCCGCATCTCGGGTGGGAAGCAGCTTCGCCACGACGCTGCGGCAGCCTTCGAGCGGATGTACTCGGAGGCGCGTGACGCGGGGCTGTGGCTCTGGGTGATCAGCGGGCACCGCTCGTGGAAGCAGCAGAAGTACCTGTACCGCCTCTACCGGAAGGGGCTGGGTGCGCGGGCGGCACGACCTGGCAGGTCGAACCACCAGCGGGGCACAGCGGTGGACATCTCCGTGGGCAGCATGAACACGCTGACGTACGAGTGGCTCGCGGCGAACGCGTGCCGGTTCGGATTCCGGCGCACGGTGCCCTCGGAGCCGTGGCACTGGGAGTACCGGCCGCGCACCACTCGGGCACCAGACCTGGGAGAGGACTGCCTGGGTCGGCCTGTGGAGCCCGCGAACGGGGCGTCTCCAGGAGTCGCCACGCCCAGCCCGAGCTGAGCATTCTTCGCTACTGTGTCGAAGCTGGTGACGAAGGTCCCTGACAGACGCCTTCGACACACGCGAGGCCTGGAGCACAATCAGCACCCACCGTGCACCCAGAGTCCAGTGGACAGTCTCCTGCTCTTCCTCCTGCCATCCCCGCGAAGAGGAATGTGCCATGGCCGATGAATTCGCGTATGGCCTTGTTGCCCAAAGACGTAGAGAAGTCATGCTCAAGCCTGACTAGATCATCTTCCTCCTCATCAACCTTAGCGTTGATGGTAAGGTAAACTTGGGCATTGATCTTCTCCTTGATGGCGATGGCAAGATCAGAGGCTGTTCCAGTGATGCGAATGAACTTGCGATCTTCCTCGTCAGACCTTGTCCAATTGGCCGGAACAAATTCGAAGATGATGGGGGAGTTGATACCATCATTGAGAATGAACCTCTCTCCGCTGTCCAAATCGCCTGGGGCGCCAATCTCGATCCTTCCCGTGGCCTTCGCCGCGCTGCGCTCAGCAGTGCACCATGCATTGCAACTGCCGCAAGCGCTGGCATTTCTATCGTCACAGACTTCGCCTGCCTTGGCATTGATGTAGCCATCGCCACATCGCGAAATGCGGCACAGTTTTGTGCACTTGGCGGTCTCGCCCCTCGTGTCGCACTCCTCTCCAGCGGAGGCATTCACGAGTCCATCACCACACTCACGCAACGTACAGTCAAGGTCGCAGGTTGCTGACTCGCCCCCGGTATCGCACTGCTCAGGACGTGAGGCCTGTGTGGCAACGACTCCGTCCCCACACCGCGCCCGCTTACAAGTATTCAGACAATCATCTGCATCGTCGACATTGCCGTCATCACACTCCTCGCGTGGATCCAATTGACCGTCCCCACAGTCATCGTCCGTGGCAGTACAGTCGGCACTGCACCCATCGCCGCCCGTGCGATTTCCATCATCGCACTTTTCGCCTGGGTCCCGAATTCCGTTGCCACACGTCTCATCAGAACGACAATTCGCGCTACAGCCATCCCCACCCATCGCATTGCCATCGTCACACACCTCACCCTCGGTGATGTCGATATAGCTATTGCCACACACCTCTACTGACTTGCAGTCTCCACTGCAGCCGTCCCCACTGGAGGTGTTACCGTCGTCACAGACCTCGCCCTTGGCAACGTCCACATATCTGTTACCGCAGTCTTCCGTCGACTTGCAATCCGCGCTACAGCCGTCTGCGCTGACGTTGTTACCGTCGTCGCACTGCTCACCCTTGACGGCATCTAAATACTTGTTGCCGCAGACCTCTGTCGACTTACAATCAACGCTACAGCCATCCCCGCTAATTGCGTTACCATCGTCACAGACCTCACTCGAGACAACATCTTGGTATTTATTTCCACACACTTCAGTCGACTTACAGTCCGCGCTGCATCGATCTCCGCTCGCGTTATTGCCATCGTCACATTCTTCACCCGAGTCCAGCGTGTTGTTGCCGCAACGCTCGTCAGAAGTGCAGTCCTCGCTGCACCCATCATCACCTTCGACATTCCCGTCATCGCACGACTCTCCCCTGTCGACGACTCCGTCGCCACATGAAGTGCTGATGCAGATGTCCTGAGCGAGAGCACACCTCAGTCCGGGAGGGCAGATACGCCCCAGAGAGCAGATCTCGCTTTCCGCCTCGACACAGGACACGAGAGGAAAAACCATCAACGCAAGCATGGACAGAATGCGGGGGCCGCGAGCACTTAGAATCATCATTTCTCGTCTCATCCGGAACCTCAAAACTGGATAGACATCACGAGTTCAGTCGTCCCACGCCCCAAATGGATCGCGACACGACTCTCCTGATCACATTCATCAGGGGTAAGCCGATATGGCTGGGCACGGTTGATGAAGGCAAACACCCCCCCTGCGACTGCCAGCGCTCCTCCCGCACCGGAGATAACTATTCCCACCTTCTGAAGGCGCTCCCCTCGACTGCTCAGTTTAGCGAACGTAGGAGTCCCTGTGCAGCCACCAGAACCGCACTCCTTAGCTCGCGTATCGAAGGCGTGAATATCCCTGCGCCCTAGCAGAGTCATCGCGGCCCCCCCAGCTACGAGCCCCGCTCCTGCGCTAAACGCCGCCCACGGCTTCCACGTCGGCCACTTCCGGCGATACCGAGTGAGCGCACTGTCGTCATACAGATTGGAGATGTGGAGTCGGATCTCCTCGCCCTCACGAGGCGTTCGGATCCTCTCGTTGGGAGGGTACCCCTCCTTAACGACGACGAAGACATGCGAGCCCGGTAGCACCCAGCCCTTGAAGTGGTCCGGCCCCGTGAACAGCACCCGCCCATCCATCATTACCGAGGCCCCAGGGACATCGCAGGAGACGTCGACCCGAACAAGTTGCTTCTCGATGAAGGCCCTGAGCTTGCTGGCATGTTCCAGCATCTTCTTGTCCAGCGGCGCTTCTCCGTAGCGCATGGCCGCTTCCAGATGCTCACGAAGTTCCAGCTTCAAGCCAGAGTCCATCAACGCCAGCGAGAGATTGTAGTGAATGGCAGGGTGATCCCAGCGTTTGAGCGATCTCCGATACAGGTCGGCGGCCTTCAGGAAGAGGCCCTGCTCGTAATATCCGTTGCCCTCCTGGAACAGCGCAGCAGCTGCGCCCTGGTCTTCCTGAGAGACTCCCTGGGACCAAGGGCTACGAGTGCTGGTGTTGAGTTGCTGATGCAGCGGCTGCGCGGCGGCCAGAGGGGCAATGAGCAGTAGCCCAAGCGCGATGCCGAATATGGTCCGAGACATTCCCATGCGATTCCTCCCTACTCCTTCAGCTCTGTGGCATGGGTGCCGCGCTTCTTGAGTTCTTCGATCAACTTCAAGTCCTCGTCTCGTTTCTTCGTCAGCTGCTCCAAGGCCTTGCTCAATTCCTGTTGTGCTTTCATTGCTTTCGCGGCGTGCCGGTCCGACATCCACCGCATGAACTTCGCGCGTTTGTTCGCCAGCGCTTCCTTGTGCAATGTCTCTACCAACTCGTCGTTCGTTCCCTGGAGCCGGGCGTACGCAGCCTCGAGCTCCGTGCTTGCCTTCGTCTCTCGCGTCAGTGCGTCCTCGAGCTGCTTCTGGACGGCCGTCACCTCGGCAAGACTCTTCTGCGCCTTGGCCTCAGAGCTGCGCGCATGCCGCGCCTGCTGTTCCGCCTCCTCCTTGGCCATCACCGCTTCCGCCCGTGCTTTCTCGGCCGTCACCTGCGAGGTCCGAATCACCACCATCGCCACCGCGGATGCGGCCACCAGCAGCACCAGGAACACCGCCGAGCCCACCAACAGGACGCGTCTGCGCCGAACCGTTCGCGCCGCTTGGGCGAGGACCGCCTCGAGGAAGTCCTGCTGCACCTGGGGAAGTTCGTCTCGATTGCGGCGCTGAAAACGCTGCGCTTCCTCCACCATCTCACCACCCCACAGCAGCCCGCTGTCGTACTCCTTGGCTTGCCACTGCCGGGCCGCGTTGCGGAGCTGCTCCAGGAAGACCGCATCCTCCTGGTTCTCGTCCAGCCAGCGCTTCAACGTCGGCCAGCCGTGGATCAGCGACTCGTGGACGATCTCCACCGTCGCCCCGTTGGCGTCTCCGCCCGTTTGCACCACCAGCAGTCGTGCCTGCACCAGGTAGTCCGTCAGCCGCTGGAGCTCCGCAGCATCCCGTGTCAGCGCCCGCAGCTCTTCCATGGAGGCAATGGCACGGGTGCGCTCCGCCGACACCAGCCGCAGGAAGATGGACCGCACCAGGGCCAGTGCCTGCGGAGAGAGTTTGTCCAGAACGGTGTCGGCGTGCCGGGCCAGCGCGCCCTCGATGCCTCCCATGGCGTTGTAGCCCTGCACCGTGAGCAGCTTGCGCGCCGGGTCCCGCTGCTCCCAGAGTTGCGTGGCGGCGAATTGCAGCAGCGGCAGCGCTCCCTGTGCCGTCTCCAGGTGCTGGAGGATGGTCTCCACCATCTCTGGCGTCTCGAACGAGTAGCCTGCCATCTCCGCGGGCTGCACCAGCGCGTCACGTAGGCCCTCACGGCTCGGGGGTGGGAGGAAGAACAACCCCTGCCCCAGCTCGGCCATGAAGCGCTCGTCCTCGGGCACCCGGTCCAGGAAGTCGGACCGGATGGAGAGCACCACCCGGATGGGTGACGTGGCGTCGTCCGCGATGCCGGACAGGCACGCCGTGAACGCCCGGCGCTCCTGCTCGTCGGGCACCTGCGTGTAGAGCTCCTCGAACTGATCGACGAAGAGGAGGATCCTCCGCCGCTGGTGCCGAGCCCGGCTGCGCAGCACCGAGCCCACGTACCCTGGCTCGGCGCGCACCTGCTCCACCAGTTGGTGGTACTCCTTCAGGTCCTGCGCCAGCGACGCCGACGTCATCAGCGGCGCGACGAGGCTGGCCAATGCCGCCAACGGCTGCCGGCCCGGACGGACCACGAGCGTTTCCCACGCCTCGCCCGAGCGCTTGAGCACCGGCGCCACACCCGCCCGGACGAAGGAGGACTTACCCGCGCCAGAGGGCCCTACCACCGCCATCAGCGGCCGCTCATGGATCCGATGCACCAGGGCCGCGATCTCGCGAGAGCGCCCGAAGAAGCGATCGGCATCCTCCTCCTGGAACGCGCTGAGCCCGGCATAGGGCACCTCGTCGATCCGCAGCTCCCGGTTGTAACGGCCCGGTAGGAACGGCTCCAGGGCCCGGATCAGCGACACCGCATCCGGGAACCGCTCCTCCTTCCGCTTGAGCAGACACCGGTCCACCACGTCCGCCAGCGCCTGCGGCACATCCGGAGCCACCGCGCGCAACCGGGGCATCGGCTCATCCAGGAAGGCCGTCACCGCCAGCTGCGGCCCTCGCAGCGGATCGAGCGGATGCTTCCCCGCCAGCATCCGGAACAGGAGGATGCCGACTGCCCAGATGTCCGTCCGTGCGTCGACCTCCGCGCCCCCGCGCCACTGCTCCGGGGACATATAGGCCAGCGTCCCCACCAGGACGCCGCTGCGCGTGAGGTTGGACAGCTCATCCGCGCTCACGCCCGTCACCGTGGGCATCCGAGTGACACCCGTGCTCTCGGGCGAGAGGTCCGGCCCCTGGAGCACCTTCGCTATCCCGAAGTCCAGCACCTTGATGGTGCCCGAGTCCGTCACCAGGATGTTCTCCGGCTTGAGGTCCCGGTGGACGATGCCGTTCTCATGCGCCGTGGACAGCGCTCGCACCACCGGCAACATCAGCTCCACGGCCCGCGCGGGCGGCAGCCGCTGCGCACCCACCAGCTTGTGCAGCGGCTGGCCCTGCACGTACTCGAGCACCATGAACGGGCTGCCCTGGTACTCACCCACCTCGTAGATGATGACGATGTTCTCGTGGCTGCAGCGAGCCGTCGCCCGGGCCTCCAGGATGAAGCGCCGCGTGGTGTCCGAGTCCGTGCTGTGCAGGAACTTGATGGCCACGCGCCGCCCCAGCCGCGTGTCTCGCGCCAGGAAGACCGCTCCCATTCCCCCCGCCCCAACCTGGCGGATGAGCTCGTACTGATGGATTCGAGTCCCGGGCAGCAGCGCCGGGCCTGGGCCCTGCACCCCTGCGGTGGACTCGCCCCCTCCACGGGTGGTGGGCGAGGGAACTGGCTGGAGCTTGCTCATTTCCGCTTCGTCTCTGGACGCAATGGCTTCCCAATTCAGGGAAAGCGCGAACGTCCAATCAGATACATCCACGCGCGCAGACGCGGCTGTACCCCTCCAGGCGACTACCCCGACGCGGGCAGCCAGGAGTCATCCCAGGTTGTCTTGAGCCTCATCCATGCGGTAGGGACAGAGGGCTGATCGTTGGAGTCCCACCCTCCCGCCGAGACGCCCCCGAATGGCCGAGACCACCCCCGCGTCGAACAACCGCTTCCCTCCGCAGATCCCCTTCATCATCGGCAACGAGATCTGCGAGCGCTTCAGCTTCTACGGGATGCGCAACATCCTCATGGTGTTCCTCATGGACTACCTCCTGAGGAACGTGAACCCGGACCCGGCCATCCGGGAGGCGACCGCCAAGTCGCACTTCCACCTGTTCATGTCCGGGGTCTACTTCTTCCCCCTCTTCGGCGGGTACCTGGCGGACCGCTTCCTCGGCAAGTACCGCGTCATCCTCTGGCTGAGCCTCCTGTACTGCGTGGGCCAGTTCTCCCTCGCCCTCTTCGTGGACAACAAGTACGGCTTCTACACCGGCCTGCTGCTCATCTCGCTGGGCTCGGGCGGCATCAAGCCGTGCGTCTCCGCCATGGTGGGCGATCAGTTCACCGCCGAGAACAAGCACCTGGTGAAGAAGGTCTTCGCCATCTTCTACTGGTCCATCAACTTCGGCTCGTTCTTCGCCTCTCTCTTCATCCCGCTGGCGCTCAAGCACCTGGGCCCCGCCATCGCCTTTGGCATCCCGGGCGTGCTGATGCTCATCGCCACCATCATCTACTGGGCCGGCCGGCGCCACTACGTCATGGTCCCCCCCACGGGCCAGAACCCGCACTCGTTCCTCAAGGTCGTCTTCTCCGCGCTGGGCAACCTCAAGGAGCGCAAGCCTGGCGAAGGCTGGCTCTCCGCCGCCCGCAAGCAGCACCCCGAGGAGGCCATCGAGGGCGTGCGCGCCGTCTTCCGCATCAACCTGCTGCTGATGCCCACCATCCCCTTCTTCTGGATGCTCTTCGATCAGAAGGCTTCCACCTGGGTGGTGCAGGCCAAGGCCATGGATCCCCAGGTGGGCTCGTTCACCTTCCAGGCCAGCCAGATGCAGTTCGTCAACCCGGCCCTGGTGATGATCCTCATCCCGGTGCTCGCCGCCGTCGTCTACCCCGCCTTCCAGAAGGGCGGCTGGGAGCTCACCCCGCTGCGCCGCATGCCGCTGGGCCTGGTGATCGGCGCGCTCTCGTACGTCGTCGCCGGCTACTACCAGGTGGTCATCGAGGGCGGCACCCAGCTCAACATCGCCTGGCAGATCCTCCCGTACATCGTGCTCACCATCGCGGAGATCCTCGTGTCCACCACGGGGCTGGAGTTCGCCTACACCCAGGCCCCCCGCGAGATGAAGAGCGTGGTGCAGAGCCTGTGGCTGCTCAACTCCACCCTGGCCAACGTGGCGGTGGCCATCGCCGCCCAGCTCAACATCTTCACCGGCTCGGCCCAGTTCTTCTTCTACGCGGGCCTGGCAGCCCTGGCCGGCGTGGGCATGGCCCTCATGGCGCGCGGCTACAAGGTGCGCGACTACTACCAGGAGACGCAGCCGCCCATCCCCGTGGGCGAGCACGCCGCGCCCAAGCTGGCCACCGTCACCAAGAGCGCCTGAGCGGCCGCGCACTCGGAGTGCGCGTGGCGTGGCGAGCAGCGCTTGACAGGGGTGTGAGCGGACCGATTCGATGCGGCATCCATGTCCGCTTCCCCCTCCGGCGTCGAGACGCCCCCTTCGGCCTCCCCCACGGTTGAAGCGGCTCCGCCTGCCTCCCAGCCCTCGCGGGGCCACCCCAAAGGGCTCTACATCCTCTTCTTCACCGAGATGTGGGAGCGCTTCAGCTACTACGGCATGCGCGCCCTGCTCGTGCTGTACCTGCTGAACTAC
Source organism: Hyalangium gracile (assembly GCF_020103725.1). Taxonomy (NCBI): domain Bacteria; kingdom Pseudomonadati; phylum Myxococcota; class Myxococcia; order Myxococcales; family Archangiaceae; genus Hyalangium; species Hyalangium gracile. The sequence continues at coordinate 140,382 of NZ_JAHXBG010000014.1, forward strand.
CTGCAGTTCCAGCCCGAGGACTCCTCGGCCGTGTACAAGTGGTACACGAGCCTCGTCTACCTGACGCCGCTGCTCGGCGGCTTCCTGGCGGACCGGTTCCTGGGCATGCGCGCCTCCATCATCCTGGGCTCGGCGCTGATGGCCGTGGGCCACTTCCTCATGGCCTTCGAGCCCCTGCCCTTCTTCTACTCGGCCCTGGCCTTCCTCATCATCGGCAACGGCTTCTTCAAGCCCAACATGTCCACCATGGTGGGCAAGCTGTACCGGCCCGGCGACGCGCGGCGAGACGGCGCCTTCACCATCTTCTACATGGGCATCAACCTGGGGGCCTTCATGGCGCCGCTCATCTGCGGCTGGCTGCGCCAGAACATGGGTCCCACCCCGGGCATGGGCTTTCACTACGGCTTCGCCGCCGCTGGCGTGGGGATGGTGCTCGGCCTGGTCATCTTCGTGCTCGGCCAGAAGCACGTGATGCGCGCCGTGGAGGAGGCCGGCAACCTGCACGAGGTGATGCCCCAGAAGCGCTCGGGTGGCGCGGGCTCCTCCTCCGCCGCCCTGGAGCCGGGCGAGAAGGTGCCGGGCATCGCCGGCCTGGGCGGGGCCATCACCCGGCTGCTGCCCCCGCTCCTCTTCGTGATCGCGGCGGCGCTGCCCGCCCGCTTCCTCTACCTGGCCGCCACGAAGCAGGCGCCGTGGACGACGGTCATCATGCCCCTGGCCTTCGCGGCGGTCAGCGCGTGGATGGGCTTCACGCTGCGCACGGTGAAGGGGGCCTCGCGAGACAAGAGCACCGTCATCTTCGTGTTCTTCGCCTTCTCCGTGCTCTTCTGGATGGCCTACGAGCAGGCCGGCAACGCGCTCAACGTCTGGGCCGAGTACAACACCCGCAAGGCGGACGCGGGCGTGGAGATCTCCGCCGAGTACTTCCAGTCCCTGCCCGCCATCTTCATCATCCTCTTCGCGCCTCCGTTCGCGCTGATGTGGACGGCGCTGGCCCGCCGGGGCTGGGAGGTCCCCACCGTGGCCAAGCTGCTGGTGGCCCTGCTGCTCATCACCGCCTCGGATGTGGTGATGGTGGGCGCCGCGACGGCGGAGGACGCCACCATCTCCCGCGTCTCGCTGGCGGGCGTGCCGCGGGAGATCAAGCTCGAGCAGCTGAACGCGGGCCGCTTCAGCTACGATCCGGCCACCCAGGAGCTGTCCGTGCGCGGCGTGCTGGCGCCCTTCGCCGTCACCAGCGCGCTGCGGCCCACGGTGGACCCGACCTACCTGAAGCAGGTGGACGCCCTGGAGGCCGCCTCGGTGGCCGCCGCTCCGGAGCACCCCGTCACCTTCCAGTTCGAGAGCCTGCCCTCCGGCTACACCTTCCCGCTCACGGGCGAGGCGGCCCAGAACCTCGTGAGCGGCTGGGACGAGCGGACACGCACGCTGACGCTGGTGGACAAGCTCAGCCCCGTGGCCAAGTCACGGCTCGTGGGCGCCGGAGCGCAGCCCGAGTGGCGCCAGGCCATCACCGCCCTCGCCGAGAAGAGCCAGGCGGCCCGCGTCAGCGGCCTGTGGCTGGTGTTCAGCTACCTGCTGGCCGTCTTCGGGGAGCTGTGCCTGTCCCCCGTGGGCCTCTCCATGGTGACCAAGCTGGCGCCGGCCCGCTTCGCCTCGCTCTTCATGGGCGTGTTCCTCATGAGCAACGCCGTCGCCCAGTACGTGGGCGGCAGCCTGGGCGAGATGTGGGGCCGCATCGTCCCCACCAGCTACTTCGCCATCTTCGTGTACGCCTCGCTGGTGGGCGCGGTGCTGCTGCTGCTGCTGCTGCGCCCGCTGCGGCGGCTCATGCACGAGGTGAAATAGCCGCCCGCCGCGCGGCGGCTCAGGCCAGCTTGCGCGTGCGGTCCGCCTGGGTGCTCTCGGCGCTCTTGAGCGGCAGGCGCACCTCGCACCGGGTGCCCTTGCCGTACTCGCTGCTCAGGTGGATCTGCCCGCCGTGGCGCAGGATGATGCGCCGGCAGAGCGCCAGCCCCAGTCCCGTGCCCTCTCCCGCGGCGCGCGTGGAGAAGAAGGGCTGGAAGAGCTTGTCCATGTCCTCCGGCTTGATGCCCACGCCCGAGTCCGACACGGACACCACCGCCATGTCCCCGTCGCGCTCGGTGGCCACCTTCACCCGCCCGCTCACGCCCACCGCGCGCAGCGCGTTGTCCAGCAGGTTCACCCACACCTGGTTGAGCGAGCCCGGATCTCCCATCACCGGCGCGTCGCACCGGTAGTCCCGCTCCACCACCACGCCGGTGGGCACCCGCCACGCCAGCACGTTGAGCGTGGAGTCCAGCGACAGATCCAGGTTCACGGGGATGGGCTTGTCGCTGGAGCGCACGAAGGACAGCAGCGACTCGGCCAGGTAGCGGATGCGCGTGCCGCACTCCTCGATGACCTCGATCATCGCCTTCGAGGTGTCCAGATCCGGCGGGCTGCCCAGGACGCTGTCCTTCAGGGGCAGCAGCGCGTTCATCAGCCCGTTGAGCGGGTTGCGCACCTCGTGGGCGAAGCCGGAGGTGAGCAGGCCCGTGGCCGCCAGCCGCTCGTTCTCCGCGGCGCGCACCGCCGCCTCGCGAAGCCGCAATTGCGCCTCGATGCGGGCCAGCAGCTCGCGCGGAGAGAAGGGCTTGCCCAGGTAGTCGTTCGCCCCGACGCCCAGGCCCTCCACCTTCTCGGACACCTCCTGCCGGGCGGTGAGGAGGATGACGGGGATGTCCGCCGTCTCCGGCATGCCGCGCAGTTGCACCAGCATCTGCAGACCCGACATCACCGGCATCATCACGTCCGAGACGATCAGATCCGGCCGCTCCTTGATGGCGCGCTCGCAGCCCTCCTCGCCGTTGACGGCCTCCAGCACCCGGTAGTCCGAGCGCAGCACGCTGGTGACGAAGGCGCGGATCTCCGGATCGTCCTCCACCACCAGCACGCGCGCCGCGTTGGGCGGAGCGTCCTCCAGCGCCGGCATCCCCGCCTCCGAGGGGACGGAGCCCGGACGGACCGCGGGCAGGCCACCCGGGTAGGAGCGCCGATCGCGGCGCACCGGCAGCTCCACCAGGCGGCGGTCGCGCAGGTCCTCGCGGATGTGAGCGGTGCCCTTGGGCAGCTGCACGTGGAAGGTGGAGCCGCGGCCCACCACGCTCCTCACGCCGATGCGGCCCGCGTGCAGATCCACCGTCTCCTTCACCAGCGCCAGCCCGATGCCCGTGCCGCCGAAGCGGCGCGTGCCGGTGGAGTCCGCCTGGGCGAAGCGGTCGAAGATGACGGGGATGTCCTGGGGCGCGATGCCGAGGCCGGTGTCCACCACCTCCACGTGCACCGACGTCTCGTCCTCCGTCAGGCGAACGGTGACGGAGCCCTCCTGGGTGAACTTGAGCGCGTTGGAGATGAGGTTCTGGAAGACGATCTCGATGCGCTCCACGTCCGCGTGGATGGCGGTGACAGTCTTGCCCTCCAGCGCCAGGCGGATGCCCTTCTTCTCCGCCATCACCTTGAAGGGCGCCAGCAGCGTGCCCAGCAGGCCGTACAGCTCCACCGGCTGGTAGCGCAGCCGCGTCTTGCCGGCCTCCATCTGCGCCAGGTCCAGCAGGTTGTTGATGAGCTTGAGCAGGCGCTGGGCGCTGCGGTCCATCGTCGCCAGGTGCTGGCGCACGGCGCCGGGGATGGTGGCCGGATCTCGCTGCAGCAGCGACTCCAGCGACAGGAGGATCAGCGTGAGCGGCGTGCGCAGCTCGTGGCTCACGTTGTCGAAGAACTCGCTCTTGAGCCGCGTCAGCTCTTTCTGCGTGTTGAGCGCCGTCTCCAGCTTGGCGTTCGCCTCGGTCAGCTCGCGGGTGCGCTCGGAGACGCGATCCTCCAGGGCCACGTTGCTCTGGAAGACTTCGTCGTAGCGCCGCTCGAGATCCCGGAGCGACTGCTCGAGGCCCTCGTTCTGCGCGGCCAGGTACTCGTCCTTGCGCTTCACCTCCTGGCGCGCGTCCATCCACGCGCCGAAGAAGGCGGTGCCCAGCGCCACCGAGGGCACCAGCACCGGCAGCGGCCCCAGGCCCATCAGCCCCATGCCCGTGCCCACCGCCACGCCGGCCAGCAGGCCCGCGCCCATGCGCCAGCCGCGCACCGGCTCGTGCCAGGTGAGCTCGTAGCGGCAGCAGTCCGCGCCGCGCACCTGGCACTGCAGCTCGATCACCCGCGCCGGAGGGATGTTCCAGATCGTCGGCAGGTAGGCGAACTGGGCCATGCGGCCCTCGCACAGGTTGCGGTTCCGCTCGGGCAAGGTGCTCTGGTACGCGAGCACCATGTGGCTGTTGCTCAGCACCTCGATGCTGAACTGGCCCACCCGGTTGAACGTGGCCCCCAGCTCCACCATCTTCCGGTAGCAGCTGGCCGGCGTGCCGAACGTGCGGAAGATGTGGAACAGGAACCCGAGCGCGTCGGGCGTGGCGATCAGCATGCTCGCCTTGCGCGGCAAGGCGGGATCCCCCGACTCGATGACGAGCGCCTCGACCAGTCGCTCCAGGAAGTCGAGCGACACGAAGTTGGTCATCGTCGAGACGTACTCGAGCGAGAGCTTGAACCCCTGCCGTGCCCAGAACTCGCGCAGGCGCTGCTCGCCATAGTGCCGCCGGAAGTACAGCAGCACGAAGGCCAGCGCGCGCACTCCGATCTGCGGGGCGTCGTCTGGGATCACCTCCGGCGGCGCGGCCAGGGCCGCTTCAGTCGCCTGAGAGGGAGGAGTGGGGTTCATTACTGCTTTTGCCCTTCCGTGATCAGAAGGACAGAATACTTCAGAGTGTCTGGATCGCCCAGCATCGCCAGGTAGCGGCGGGCGAACTCCTGGTAGGCAGCCAGGCTCCCGAAAGCGGGCGCGGCGATGGGCTCCAGCGCCTTGAAGCGGGTCGCCCAGTCCTCCATCTGCCGGGCGTCCGCCGCTCCAGCCACCACATACAGCGGCGCCAGGTGCACGCGGATCTGGCTCAGGCCCGCGCGCCGGAACAGGTGGAACATCTTCCGGCCCACCTGCACGTCCACCCCCGCGGCGGCCTTGGCGGCGGCGGCGAGCTTCTGGATGCCTTCGCGGAGCTCCTCCGGAAACGGCCAACCCAGATCTCCCGGACCATCCACGTCCGCCACCACCACCCGCCCACCGGGGCGCGTCACCCGCAGCAGCTCCGCCAGGCCTTCCTCGGGAGCCGGCAGATACTCGAAGACGAACTGGCTCCACACGTAGTCAAACGCGTTCGCCGGCAGCTCCGTCTTGCGCACATCCGCCTGCACGAAGCGACACTGCTTCAGTCCCGAGCACAACGAGCGGGCCTCGGCCAGGCGTTTGTCGCTCGAGTCCAGGCCCACGACGCTCCCACCTGGGCCTACCACGTCGGCCATCACGGCGGTGATGAGCCCGGGTCCGCAGCCGGCATCGAGCGCCGCCATGCCTGGGGCCAGCCCGGTGTTCAGCAGGTGGCCGCGGACGGGCAAGGCGCGGGCCTGCTCCAGCAGCCGCCGCGTCTCCCCCTCGGACTCCATCACGTAGGCGCTCACGCCGCCGCGTCCTCTTCCTCCTGCTGGGACAGGCGCACCGAGCGCGTCTGGAGGCGCTCGAAGACGGCGGCCATCAGCATCTGCCAGGTCCGGGCGGTGCTGCGGTGGAAGGTGTGCTCGCAGACGCGGCCGAACCAGGCGAAGCCCATGGAGATGAGGGCCTCCACCTCGTCATCCTGCACGAGCGCCAGCGCCGAGGGCTTGCCCTGCTCCCAGGCGAGCTCGATGCAGCGGGCGGCGAGCGCCTCACGCGCCGCGGCGGCCTGGGGGTGGAGGGGATCCGGCACGATGAAGCAGAAGGCGTTGTTCATCTCCGGCCAGCTCAGGCCCCGGGTGGCATCCTCGGCGAGCGCGATGGCCAGCGGCCCGTGCTCTCCATCCACCACGAAGATGGAGCGCTCGCGCTTGAGCCCGTAGTTGGCGAAGCGAGCGCCGATCGTGGGCATCCGCGCCTCGGAGGCCACCAGATCATCCGCCATCAGCCGCACCACCTCGCCGCGCGAGCGCAGGTAGCCCTCGATCCACTGGAGATCCGCCTCCACCGCGGGCCGCACCGGCAGCAGCCCACGCCGCGGCCGTGGCGCCTCGGAGAGCGGCAGGCGCATGTAGTTCAGCGTCCGCAGGCTCGTGAGGCCGTCCAGGTGCATGCTGCGGGCGATCCAGCCGAAGACGCGATCCGGCCACTTGTTCTGGATGCGCCAGTAGACGCGCACGTAGTTCACGTCCTCGAGGGACTCGGCGTAGTCCACGCTGAGCGCGGACAGGTCCCGCGAGATGCTCTCGCCCCGGCGCACCGAGGGCAGCACCATGAGGTGCTGGAGCATCCAGGTGCGCGAGTACGTCCGCACCCCGGACGCGTGGCCGATGAGCTGCAGCCCGTCGCGGTAGACGAACGAGCGGGCGATCTCGTCGCTGGCGGCGGCCAGCTTGCGGTGGGTGTCCTCCAGCACGTCCAGGTGCGGCCCATCCTCGAACGGGTAGTCGGGATAGACGTGGCGCACCGTGCGGACGATCTCCCAGATGTTCCGGAAGGGCTCGTTGGAGCCGTCCCACACCTGCGGGCAGCGGGCCTGGACGAAGGCGTTGGTGACGGCCTGGCGCGCCTCGGGCTGCACGTGGAGCAGCCGCACCCCACAGCGGAAGGGCCGGGCCATGCCGCCGGCGGTGTGATCCAGCAGCGGCGCGTTGTCGCGCACCTCGGCGCTGCAGGGCGCTCGCATCCCATCCGGCAGCACGAGGGTGAAGTCATGGATGGCCAGCCCGACCGGGAGCACCTCGCGGGCCGCGTCGTAGACGAAGGACAGCCCCACCGCGTTCAGGTCCATCACCGGGTGCTCGAGGCGCTCGCCGGTGATGGGGGACACGAAGGAGATGGCGAAGGGCTGCTCCTCTCCCGCGCGGAACCGCGCGCTGTTGCGCCGGTGGTACATGGAGAGGCTGCGCGGCACCGACAGGACCATCCCCCCATCCTCGATGCGAAGGACGGAGGCCCAGCCGCTGTAGCTCTTGCCGCTCAGATCGAAGGCCACCCGAACCACGTCTCCCCTGTTGGGGGACCAGTGCTGGGGGAGCGAGCAGCGCAGCTCGGGGTGGTAGTGCTCGCCATCCTCCACGAGCGTTGCCGTCAGCTCCTCCTGCGTCCGCACGCCCTGCACCAGGGAGCACTGGAGCACCGCGTGCTGACGCAGCGCGCGCCGCAGCACCGCGAGCACACGGACGATGTCATCCAGCGTGGCCAGCTCCACGTAGCCGATGCTGGCGCCCGCGCGCTCGATCTGGACGCCGACGCGGAAGAAGGCATCTTCCCGCGTGCGCTCCAGCCCGATGTGCCGCACGAAGCCGCCGCCGGCGCGCAGGATGACCTGGCCGGCGCGCTCCAGCCGGAAGTCGAAGAGCCGGGTGCCGGGCGGTAGCCGCTCGATGGGGGCATCCACCGGCAGCCTCAGCAGGAAGCCCTCATTGCCCACATTCAGGCACCGGGTATGCAGCTGCTGCCCGTCCACGGTGAACGAGGCCTCCAGCCCCACCGTGGGGACGCGGCGGGAGGAGCGCTGACGCATCAGCTCGCCCAGGCTTCGCGTCATCTCCTCCACGGGGATGGTGGGGTCCACGGTGTGGAACTCGTGGCCCTCGGCCGCAACGTCCACCAGTTCACGCATGGCCTCCGTCTGGGACTTGGGACACAGGAAGACGCGAAGCGCCCGTGGCGCCAGCCGATCGAGATCCCGGATGAACCGCCGCGCCTCCATGGCATCCGCGAGCACCACATCCGGCACCCGCTCCGCCAGGGTGCGCGCCGCGTCATCCCGGGAGGACACCGCGACGATCTGCCGGGGGGACAATGCCGCCACCAGCCCGGCGCGCAGCACCGGATCCGGATGGACGATCAACACCGACTGCTCTTGCGCGACCATCAGCACCTCCTGCAGCGCGCGCCTTCGGTGCTCTGCCGGGCCTGCATCATCACAGCCTCTCCATGCGCGCCAGGGAGCGCCCCGACCGCTGCCAGAGGCGCGAGCCAGGGAGCGAAGTCAGCGAAACAAAAAGGTAACCGCTTTCCTGAGTGAAGAAAAGTTGCCCCGATGGGTTCTGCCATGGAGCGGAATGAACGGAGTTGTTCCGGCTCACCCGCCTAGACGCGTCTTCCTGAAACAACCGGAGGTGTCGGTTCGTCAGAGAGAGCCCCGCTTACGGACGTTGGCCACATCCCGAAGGACCGATTAAATGAATCATGTGAGGAGGGCCGATGGGCGACGAAACCGACTACGAGGCCAGGATCCAGGAGCTGAAGAAGTCTCTCAACGCTGTCATCCTGGCGCACTATTACCAGGAGAGTGAAATACAGGACGTTGCGGACTTCGTGGGGGACAGCCTGGCGCTGGCCCAGGCGGCGGCGAAGACGACGGCGGACGTCATCGTCTTCTGCGGCGTGCACTTCATGGCGGAGACGGCGAAGATCCTCAACCCGACGAAGCAGGTGCTGCTGCCGGATCTGAAGGCGGGGTGCTCGCTGTCGGACCGGTGCCCGCCGGCGGCCTTCAAGGCCTTCAAGGAGAAGCACCCGGACGCCTTCGTGGTGAGCTACGTGAACAGCTCGGCGGCGGTGAAGGCGATGAGCGACGTCATCTGCACGTCCTCCAACGCGGTGAAGATCGTCAACCAGGCGCCCAGGGATCGGCAGATCCTCTTCGCGCCGGATCAGCACCTGGGCCGGCACGTGATGAAGCAGACGGGCCGGGACATGGTGCTGTGGCCGGGCAGCTGCATCGTCCACGAGATCTTCAGCGAGAAGAAGCTGGTGCAGCTCAAGGTGGAGCACCCGGACGCGGAGGTGGTCGCCCACCCGGAGTGCGAGCAGGCGGTGCTGCGGCACGCCGACTTCATCGGCTCCACCAAGGGCATCCTGGACTACGTGGTGGCCAGCCCGAAGCAGAAGTTCATCGTGGTGACGGAGGCGGGCATCATCCACCAGATGGAGCTCAAGGCGCCGGGCAAGACGTACATCCCGGCTCCGCCGGACAACGGGTGCGCGTGCAACGAGTGCCCGTACATGCGGCTCAACACGATGGAGAAGCTCTACCGCTGCATGAGGGACCGGACGCCGGAGCTCATCCTTCCGCTGGATCTCCAGGCGGCCGCGCGAGCGCCACTCCAGCGCATGCTGGAGTGGTCCTGACGCGCGGCGTCGACGCGCCCGGAGTGTCAGCCAGCGCAGCAAAGCCGAACTCGCAGCTTGCACCGGGAAGGCCGGGGTGAGATGGAGCACACGTGGGCTTTCGATTCCTAGCCGTCCCCGGTCACCGCCTCGTTGATCACCCGCGTGCGCTGCCGGATGAAGATCGCCTCGAGCCGGAGCTTCCTCCCATCCCGGAGGCCGTGGAGCGCGCCCTCGCGAGCGCCGAGTTCCGCGACATCCGCGCCCGAGACAAGCTGCGCTCGCTGCTGCAGAGTGACCGGCCGCCGAAGCTGGGCTCGCCGGGCGCGGGCTTTGGCCCCTCGGCCGTCTTCGCGCAGCCGCCGCAGGATCTGCCGGCGCTGCTGCGGCTGGCGGACGAGCTGGAGACGCTCGCGCGCCGCGAGGCGGGTGAGCGCGCGCTGGTGTGGAAGTGCACCGAGTGCGGTGCGCGCTACGCCGTGCCCGTGGCGCTGGTGAGGCCGGTGTCCATCCGCTGCGAGCGGTGTGGCAGCCCGGTGGAGCTCAGCGCCCCGCGCAGCCTGGGCGAGGAGGCGCTGATCGATCCGTTCCTCGGAGCGGTGAACCAGTGCCGCCGGGAGCTGGCGGCGTTCTTCCGCGAGGCGATGGCGCGCGGCTGGCCCGTGCTGGTGGCCGCGGGAGAGCGGCCGTCCATGGCGGGCGGCGAGCCGGCGCGAGAGTGACAGCCGTCCGCGGGTGCTTCAGATGAAGACGCCGGCGGACGCGTCGTAGCGCGCGTCCTCCAGCTTGAGCGCCGGGGCCTGCTTGCGCAGGGCATCCATCACCTGGCGCTTGCCGCCCTTGCACTTGGAGCACTCGCACTGGCCCTTCTTGCAGGTGCAGTCGGCCTTGCTGTCGCACTGGCACTTGGCCGTGAGCAGCTCGTCCACTTCCTTGAGCGGGTTCTGCGCCGGGCGCGCCTGGGTGTCCCCGTCCTTCTTAGCGGGGGGAGTGGACGCCTGGCCCTTGGCGGCGTGGCCATGGGCCTCGCAGGCCTGCCCCACGCTCGGTGCCAGCAGCACGCCGCCCGCCATGCACAGGGCAGCCACCGTCATACCGATGCGCTTCATCTGCTTCCTCCTTCGGGCACAGCCTGCAACAGCCCGCGACAACATGAACACACGAGTCGGGGGCGCCTATACCCCAGCCCCTCGTCTCTGCCAAGCACCTTATCACACTTCCGCCCACCCCGCAGCGTATACCCTGGCGGACTGGTAGCGGTTGCTCGCGGTGGAGAGGCGTGCCGCATACAGTCCGCCGGCGCCTGTGCCCGAACGAACCGACCGCGTCCTGTATGCCGTGGCCCTGCTGCTGGGAGTGGCGCCGCTCTGGGTAGCGCGCTCGCTGCCCATGGTGGATCTGCCGCAGCACCTCCACCTGATCTCCGTGCTGCACCGGTTGGAGGATCCGACCACGCTGTACCCGGAGTTCTTCGCGGCTCGGGGCGGGTTCACGCCGTACCTGGGCTACTACTACCTGGTCAGCGCGTTGAACTGGCTGCTGCCGCTGGAGCTGGCCAACCGCGTCTTCCTCAGCGCCTACGTGGTGGGGCTGCCGCTGTCGCTCGCCTTCCTGCTGCGCGCGCTGGGGAGGCCCGCCTGGCCGTCACTGCTCGCGCTGCCGTTCGCCTATGGGGACAGCTTCGCGTGGGGCTTCGTGAACTACTGCGCGTCGCTGCCGCTGGCCATCCTGTGCTGCGGCCTCTTCGTGCGGACGCTGACCGATGCGCCCCGGCGTCGTTCCTGGGCAGCGGGACTGGCGGTGTGCCTCGTGGGAGTGCTCGTCTTCCATGTGCAGGCCTTCTTCTTCCTGGCGCTGGGGCTGCCCTGGCTGCTGCTCACCACGCGCGTGCCCGAGGACGGTGACGCTCGGAGCTTCCGGGCCCGGCTGAGCCCGCGGCTGCCGGCGCTGGCGGGGGTGGCGCCGGGCGTGGCCCTCTTCCTGGGGTGGGCGGCGCTGCGACTGGGCCAGCCCTCGGAGATCGCGCCCGGGCAGCCGTGGAAGGCGTGGGGACCGCTCTTTTCTCCAGAGAACCTGGCCTACAAGTCCTTCGAGCAGAACCGTGACGAGTTCCTCCAGGTGCTCGCCAACCTCTTCCACGATGGCTCGGACCGGTGGCCGCTCTACGCGGTGGGTGCCGTAGCTGTCGCGGGGTTGGTGCTGGGCCTGGCGTCCGGTGGGCTTCGACCCGAGGGGCCCGTGGCCCGGTTCCGGATGCTCGGGCTGGGGCTGATCGCGCTCGCCCTGTTCTTCGCGCTGCCGTTCGACATCCGCGGCTACATCTATTACCTCAACACGCGCTACGCGCACCTGGCGGCCGCGCTCCTCATCGCCAGCGTGCCTGTCACGAAGCGTGAGCACCATCGCGTGCTGCTGTGGGCGAGCGTCGGGTGCGCGCTGCTGCTCGGTGGGGTGCTGGGCCGAGGCTTCCGCGCCTTCTCCCGCGAAGCCGCGGAGTGGGACAAGCTCGTGGCGGCCACCGCCCCGAAGCCTCGGGTGATGGGCCTTATCTTCGAGACGCGCTCCTTCGTGGTGCGCTTCCCGGTGTTCCTCCACGGCGCCGCGGTGCTCGCGAGGGCGCGAGGTGGGGTGACCAACTTCAGCTTCGCCCTGACGCCCCACTCTCCCCTGCGGTACGTGGACACGCCGCCCCCGACGTTTCCCTCCGAGTGGCGACCGCAGGAGTTCCACTACGCCTCGATGGGTGCCTTCTACGATCACTTCCTGCTGAGAGGCGTCCACCCCACCCAGGTCTTCGGGGCCCGCCTCGAGACGGAATTGGCAGTGGTGGCCCACGTAGGTGACAGCTGGCTCGTGCGGCGGCGCTGACGCGGGCCAACCTGTCCGACCAGCATACCGGTTCGGCCGAAGAGAGCCCGGAGTCCCTCCCGTAGGTCGGCGAATCCGAGCCGTGGATCCCGAGAGAGCGGGACGGCCGGCGCGGGAGGACCCATCCGCTGATGGGGGGACCCGCGCCGAGACGAGGGACCCGCGACCTGCGTCCCCAGAACGTGGACCCGTGCACAGAGCGCCCCCGTCACCCGGTCCCATTCGCGCGTCCCGCTGACGGTGAGCTAGAAGGAGCGCCCTATGCCCAATGCCCACGAGGCCCGTCCCCTGCTGGACGCACTCCGCTCCGGCGCGCCGCTCACCGGCTTCGCTCCTGAAGCCGTGGACCAGGCCCGCGCCCTGGCGAAGGACCCGGCCGCCGCCACGCTCGCCGCCGTCGAGTCCCTCCCCGCCCCGCTCGCCGAGGCCATCCTCGAGGGCGCCGTCCTCGCCGGTAGCCCCACGCTGGCCGAGGCCCTCTCCCAGTCGAGCGTGAAGCCGCTGGCCAAGGCGGCGAAGAAGGCGCTCTACCGCCTGCGCTCCAAGGGAGTCGCCGTCGCCGAGGCCCCGCGCCCCGCTCCAGAGCCCCTCCGCGTGCCCGAGCCCGAGGCCGTGTCCAGCCTCATCACCAGCGTCACGGGAGAGGGCAAGCGCGGCCTGATCATCGGCCGTCCCCTCCGTGGCGGAGGCATCGAGACGGCCCAGATCATCTTCTCGGACGAACAGGGCGTGCTGGAGGTCACCCTCAATGAGGTGACGCGTGGCACCTACCGCCGGCGCATCAAGGAAGCAACCGAGCCCCGGTATGCCATCGAGATCTCCCGCGAGGAGGCAGCGACCCTGCTCAGCGAGGCGGCCGCCCTCAACCTGAGCTCGCGCACCCCGTTCCCCAAGGATCTGGAGCCGGCCATGCGCCACCACGGCGTGCGGCCCGCCACCACCCAGCCCTCCGTGCCCGCGCCCGAGCCCGACGACGTGAAGGGAGTTCTGGAGGGCCACACCCTCCACGAGACGGAGGAGATCGGCGACTGGATGCCGCCCGAGGCCGAGCTGCGCAAGCTCGTGCAGAAGGTGGACGAGATCGCCCACAGCCCCCTGGCCCTCTCGGGTGCCCAGCGCGAGGAGCAGACCCTGCAGGCCGTGCGTGCCCAGGCCCGCGCCTTCTTCACTCCCGAGCGGCGCCGGCTCTATGCCCTGCGGCTCTGGAGGATGGCGGACTTCTTCGAGCGGACCGACCGGGCCTCCGCCGCCCGCGTGGCCCGCGCCGAGGCCCGCAGGCTCTTCCACGGACCCGAGGAGCCCTTCTCCCGGTTCGCCGAAGCCTTCTTCGAGAAGGCCCTCCGGCTCTCAGCCGCCCCGGCCCCGGCGCCAGGGGCTCCCAGTGGAGCCCACTCCGCCCAGCCTAGCTCGCCTGCTCCCGCCGCCACGGAGCGGCGCAGCCCCGGCGGCCTCATCCTCCCGTGATCCGAGGCTGACGCCCCGCGTCACGACTCGATGCGGGCGCGCAGCAGCAGATCCAGGTTCTCGTCCTCCCAGGCCTGAGCGCGCTTGAAGTCGTGGAAGCGCCGCTCGTGCTCCACGAACTCGGGCGGGTGCACGCACCGCCGCCCGTCCTCGCCCCGCCGCGCCCGGTACACGTGGTGCAGCATCTCGTGGAAGACGATCCACTCGACGAAGTAGCGCGGCACCACCGGCTGATCCAGCGCCGGGTGGATCCGGATCACCTTCGAGTCCGCCGAGTACGAGCCCATCTTGATGCTCTTGCGCGGCCCCTTCACCCGGGGCGCCGGCCCGTACGTGATCGCCGCGGTGATCCGACTCTGGAAGTAGCGCTCGTTCAGCCGCTCGAAGATCCGCCCCAGGTCGTGGTGGCGCCCCACCGGCTCCAGCCGCAGGCGCTTGCGCATCTGCGCCGGAGACACCCGGCGGATATACGCCTTGTTGCGCTCGATGAACCTGTCCAGCCGCACGCTGGCGTCCGCATCACCCATGCGCACGAAGTCCGCCAGCGCCTGGAGCACATCGTCCGGCGCCGCCAGGAACATGTGGTGCAGCCTCAGCCGGAACAACGCCCGCTGACGCTGGAACGTGAGCATCGTGTGCGTGTTGTCGTGGATCTCGATCGCTACCTTCGCCCGCAGCCGCGTGCGCAGACGCCGCTCCAACACGCGACGCCACACCTTGAGCAACCGGTTCGGCTCCGCATCCACCGGCTGCTGCCGCGCAAGCCGCGGGTAACTCCGCCTGCTGACTACGTTTTTCTTGTTCTGGCGCGCCATAGGTCAGCGCGGGATTCTAAGAGCCGGTCTGACACCGTGTAAACGGAAGGTGCGGAGCGGAAATCCTAGGAATTCCAACGACTTAGAGCCACTCAAACGCACCAGGGCCCACTTGTCCGGCGCTGGGGCAGCCCGGCAGATACGCGTGCAAGTCCGCGTTATCTGGTGCTTTTCCTACATCGGATCTCGTAGACGTACGGTTCCTTCCGTCCGGCCTTCAGGCGCTTGATGTCGCTCCCTTCCCTCCTCCTCTTGGGTGGACACGACCACTCGACCGTGATCCTGCCCGGGGGAAAGGTCAGCACCTTGTTGGGCTCGATCTTCGTACCGTCCACCCGGATCGAAGCGGTGGTCGTCTTGAAGATGACCTCCACCTCCGGGCCCTTGGGAGGATCCTCGGCCGCGGCTGTCTTCGTCGACGGCGGCGGATCCGGGTAGGCCAGCGTCCCCGTGTCATCCTCTTCCCCGGCGGCTCCAGCAGGAGCCGGCGTCCCGACCGCGTTCGCCGCGACAGCCGTCTCCCCCGTGCCGGCCGCCCCACCCGGGGAGTTGCCCGGCGGCGTCTCGGCGGTAGGACCTGGCGCCTCCGGCTTGCCCGTCTCGGCAGCGGCATTCTCGCCACCGGCCGCGGCCACCACCTCCGAGCCGTTGGCCGGCGGGGGCGCGGGGGGCGGAGGCGCGGGAGGCGGAGGCTCGACCTTGGGCGCGGGGGGGACGACCTGCGTGGGAGTCGCGCCCTTGGGAGGAAGGATGGGACCGTCCGGCTGCGTGGGCGCCACGGGCTCGCCGGAGCTCAGCGCCCAGAACAGCCCCAACCCGAGCACGAGCAGCACCGCCACCGCCACCACGGCCATGATCAGCCCGCGGTTGGGCATGGTGGAGGCCGGGGCCTCCTGCTCGTAGCCGGCGGTGGACTCATCGTCCTCCGCATCCGTCCGGATGCCCTCCGTGGGATCGGCATCCTCGTCGAGCTCGGAGAGCAGCCCGGAGTCGGTCTGGACCGGCGGATCCTCGTCCTGCACGGCCTTGCGCTGCCGGGAGGAGCGCTGATTCACCGTGGGCTGCGTCAGCGAGGGGGACTCGGAGGGCTCTTCCACGAAGCGCCGCCGCTGCCCCGTCGTGGAGGGGGCCACGGCGGGCGACGGGACGGGCGGCTCCGAGTAGCGCCGCCGCTGGCCCGTGGTGGGAGGCGTCACCGAGACGGACTCGGCCGCCTCGTCGCCCTCACCCTCATCGAACGCCTCTTCTTCCTCCTCCTCCTCGCGGCGCGGGCGCTGGTTGAGCGTCGGCTGCGTCAACGAGATGGACTGGGAGGAATCATCGTCCTCGGTGAGCGGACGGCGCGACGGCGGCGTGTGCGGCCGGCGAGCGCGCGGCTCGGTGTCCCGATCGAGAGGAGGCGCGGGAGGCGTGGCGCGCCGCGCCGGGAGCGCCGTCGACGCAGGAGAGGACGGAACACGCCCGCGGCCTCGCTCCTGCACCGTGGACTCGCCGGGCTCGGGCCGGAAGCCGGCAGGCATGGTGCCGACCGCGGTGCGCTCCTCGAACTCTTCCTCCTCCTCCACCTCGTGCGTCCGGTCGGCCTCCTCGGTATCGACGGGCTCCGTCACCCGGGTGGGCAGCTCCCGCGGACGGGCCATCTGCGTGGGCGGCTCCGGCTCGCTGGCGTAGTCCGGCGCCGCGGCCGCGCCCTCGCCCGTGGGGCGACGCGTGGGCCGGGCCGTGAGCCCCGGAGACATCGCCAGCGTGGCCTCCTTGCGCCCGGCCGGCTTGGCCACGGGGATGTGGAGGACGGTGCGCTCCTCCTCCTCGCCCATGAGCCGCGCGATGTACTCCGGAATGTCCGTGCTCTGCCTGATGACTCCGGAGGCGAGGAAGACCTCCAGGTCCGCCTGCACCTCCGAGGCGCGCTGGTAGCGCAGCGAGCGGTCCTTCACCAGGCAGCGCATGATGATGCGCGACAGCTCGGTGGGGTAGTCGTCCTTGAGCAGGTGCGGCGGCGACGGATCCTCCGAGCGAATGGCGTAGAGGATGCCCTCCGTCGTGGGCTTGGCGAACGGGCTCTTCCCGGTGGTGATCTCGTACATCATCGTGCCGAGCGCGAAGATGTCGGCGCGGTGATCCAGCTTCTCCTGCGCCACCTGCTCCGGGGACAGGTAGAGGAACTTGCCCTTGATGACGCCGGGCTTGCTGCGGTTGACGAGCGCGCCGGCCTTGGCGATGCCGAAGTCGACGATCTTCACCCGCCCGTCGTAGGCGATCATCACGTTCTGCGGGCTGATGTCGCGGTGGATGAGCTCGAGCGGACGGCCGTCCACGCCCTTGGAGAAGTGCGCGTAGTCCAGCCCCGCGGACACCTGCGAGCAGATGGCGGCGGCGACGCCATAGGGCACGGTGGCGCCGAACTTGGACTCCTCCTGCATCACCCGACGCAGGTCCACGCCCTCGACGAACTCCATCGCGATGAAGATGGTGTTGTCGAGCTTCCCCAGCTCGTACACCTGCACGATGTTGGGGTGGTGCATCTGCGCGGCGATGCGCGCCTCGTCCAGGAACATCTGGAGGAACTCCGGCTCCTCCGAGAGGTAAGGCAGGATGCGCTTGAGGACCACCAGCTCCGGCTTGGGCGGCTCCTGCGCGAGGAAGAGCTCCGCCATTCCCCCCACCGCGAGCCGCTTGATGAGGAGGTACTTGCCGAACGGGATGGCAGTCTGGGGAGAGGTGGTGGAAATGGGCGTCTCGCCGTGGCTGGATCGAGAAGGTTGGCTCAGGTCTCATCCGACCCGAGGTTTCCGGAGCTTACCCGCAAAAACGAGCTTCGTGGAGCCACTGAGGAGAAGGTGGGAGATCAGCCGTGGCCACCGGCGGGACAGGCCCCCTCCCCAGGTTGGGGAGGGGGGTGAGACAAGGTAACCCCTGGGGAGCTACGGAGTCGCCACACCCGGCAGGTCGTTCGCGCAGTCCTGCGGGTAGAGGATGTAGGTGTAGGGGTTGTTGGTGCCGGGGATGGCGCCGGCGTCCCGGGACGAGAAGGTGCAGCTGGAGTAGGTGCCGCCATCGTTCGGGTTGGTGAAGCCGCCATCCGCGCAGCCCACGAGGCTGTAGGTATCCCACACGCCGCGGATGCCGTTGGGGAAGCTGACGGTGCCGCCGTCATTGACGACGTTGCGCCAGTCGCAGCGCGGGGTGCCGCCGTCGAACGTCACGCCGAAGGTCTTGTAGTTGCTGACCAGGACGCCGCCCGACACCTCGAAGCCCAGGTGGATGGAGCTGTCCGGGTTCTCAGGGCGCTGCTTGAGGGCCGGCGGGTTGGCGTTGGTGATGGTGAGGGGGCCCGGGATGTGGATGCGGGCGCCGCCGTACTCGGGGTTGGGCTGGGCCGTGCCGCCGGCCGCGTTGCCGAAGCCCGCCGGGACGGTGCTGTCCGGCGGAACCGGCGCGGTGCCCGTCTTGGTGACGATCAGGCTGCCCTTGATGTTGGGATCACCGATCTGGAAGGCGCTCTTGAGGGACGGGCGGTACGCGTTGCGCGTCTTCTCCTGGGCGTTCGAGCTGGTGGTGTTGACGTCCGAGCCGATGGGGTTGATGCGGCGGAAGAGGCCCTCGATCGACACCGTGTCACCCACGGCCGCCGCGTAGTTCTTGGTGACGTCCGTGTAGTACTTGTCGACCCAGATGCCCTCCTTCGGGAAGCACGGATCCACCACCCAGAACTGGGAGATGTAGTCGCCCTGGCCGCCCCGGGTGTTGTCATCCACCGCGGTGACGACCACGTAGTCCAGCTTCACCGCGTCGCCCTGCTTCCCGTTGGCGCGCAGCTGCCCGATGGGGCCTCGGCCCTGGCTGTCCGCCGCCGGGCAGACGCGCGGACCGGCATCCGCCCCACCGTCCGTGCCGCCATCGTTCTGGTTGCACACGCCGGTGCAACCGTTGGGGCCGCCGTCCGGCGTGGGCTCCTCGTCGCGACCGGAACACCCCACCACCGCGACGGCCATCAGGGCCACCGCGCCCAGTGTCTTGCGCAGATGCATCACCTTTTCTCCTATGGATCTTCTGGCACCGGGCTCCGTAGAGTCCGGCACCTCCGGCCTGATACTTGATATCGGGCCTTATACCGGGGGGGTACGCGGGCCGGCAAGGAAGCCCGACCGTCCCACCGGTGACACACTCGTGAAATCCGAGGCGCGCATGAAGGCGGTGGTGTTCCACCAGCACGGAGACGAGGGAGTCCTGCAACTCGCGGAGCACCCCGAGCCCACCGTAGGCGCACGGGATGTGTTGGTGCGGGTGAAGGCCGTGGCCCTCAATCACCTGGACATCTGGACGCGCAAGGGCTGGCCGGGGCTGAAGCTGGAGTTGCCCCACATCCTGGGCAGCGACGTGGCGGGCGTGGTGGAGCGCGTGGGCGCCGAGGTGAAGGACCTGGCTCCCGGTACCGAGGTCGTCGTGAACCCGGGCCTGTCCTGCGGGGCGTGCGCGCGCTGCCTGAGCGGTGAGGACAACCTCTGCCGGAGCTACCGGATCATCGGCGAGCACGTGCGCGGGGGCTACGCGGAGCTGCTCTCCGTGCCCCGGCAGAACATCCTGCCCAAGCCCTCGCGAATCACCTTCGCCGAGGCGGCCTGCCTGCCCCTCACCTACCTCACGGCGTGGACGATGCTGGTGCGCCGCGCGGACGTGAAGCCGGGCGAGACGGTGCTGGTGCACGCGGCGGGCTCGGGCGTGGGCAGCGCGGCGGTGCAGATCTGCAAGCTGCTGGGGGCCACCGTCATCGCCACCGCGTCCACCGAGGACAAGCTCCAGCGCGCCCGGCAGCTCGGGGCCGACCACACCATCAACTACGTGGAGAAGGACTTCCTGGAGGAGGTGAAGCGCATCACCCAGCGCAAGCTGGTGGATGTCGTCTTCGAGCACGTGGGCGCCGCCACCTTCGAGAAGAGCGTGGCCTGCCTGCCCTACGGCGGGCGGCTCGTCACCTGCGGGGCCACCACGGGCCACGAGGTGAAGCTGGACCTGCGGGTCCTCTTCTACAAGCGCATCTCCCTGCTGGGCTCCACCATGGGCAGCAAGGGGGACCTGTTCCGCGTCCTCCAACTGGTGGAAGAAGGCAGGCTCAAGCCGGTGTTGGATCGGACGCTGCCGCTGGCGGACGCGGCCCTGGCCCACCGGCTGCTCAAGGATCGAGCGCAGTTCGGCAACGTCGTGCTGATTCCGTGATCGCGATGCTCCCCAGGTTCCTTCAAGGCCTCCAGCCCACCCTCCACATCTCCCACCGCGGCGGCGCCCTGCTGGCGCCGGAGAACACCCTCCCCGCCTTCCGCATGGCCGTGGAGCGCTACCGCACGCAGATGCTGGAGCTGGACGTCCACCTCACCCGCGACGGCGAGGTCGTCGTCGCCCACGACTCCACCCTTGAGCGCTGCACCGACGCCACCGGCCCCATCGCCGCCCTCTCCCTGGCCGAGCTGCGGCGCGTCAACGCCGGCTTCCGCTTCACCCCCGACGCGGGCCGCACCTTCCCCTTCCGGGATCAACACGTCTCCATCCCCACCCTGCGCGAGGTGCTGCGCGCCTTCCCCGGCCTGCGCATCAACCTGGAGATGAAGCCAGAGGCGCCCGGCACCGAGGACGTCCTCCACCAGGTGCTGCGCGAGGAGGGCGCCCTCGACCACGTGTGCATGGGCAGCGAGCACGACTCCGTGGCCGAGCGGCTCGTGGCCCGCATGCCGGACGCCTGCCACTTCTACCCGCGCGATGCCCTCACCGCGTACGTACTCTCCGTGCGAGGCGGTGAAACACCCCCGGTGGATCCGCGCTACACCGTCATCGACATGCCCCTGTACTTCGGCGAGGTGCGGCTGGTGGACGAGGAATTCCTGCGCGCCACCGCCCACCACGGCAAGTGGGTCAATGTCTGGACCGTGGATGATCCAGAGGAGATGCGGCGCCTCGTGTCCGAGCGCGTCGGCGGTATCATGACGGACCGTCCGGATCTGCTGCGTCGGATCCTGGATGAGGCCCCTCACGCGCAGTAGTCCGAGAGCCCATGCCCCGCCACGTCTCGCGCAAGCGCCCCACGCCCGCCGCTCCCGCCTCCGAGCCCGTCGCCCCCGTCACGGAGCCCGCCGCCGCTCCGGATCCCGTCCAGGCCTCCCCTGCCACCGGCTCCAAGGCCTCGCGCAACACGCTGCGCGCCCGCCTGCCCAAGGCCAAGCGCTTCGTGGCCCTGGCCGGCAACATCGGCGCCGGGAAGACGACGGCCGCCAAGCTCATCAGCCAGGCCTTCGGCTTCGAGCTCTTCGACGAGCCCGTCATCGACAACCGCTTCCTCAAGGACTACTACGCCGACATGCGGCGCTGGAGCTTCACCCTCCAGCTCGAGTTCCTCATCCGCCGCGTGGAGCACCACGAGCTCATCCACTCGGTGAAGAAGAGCTGCGTGCAGGACCGCACCCTCTACGAGGACCCGGAGATCTTCGCCAAGTACCTGCACGGCCTGGGGCACATGTCGAACAAGGAGCTGGACCTCTACTACGAGTACTTCCAGCGCCTGACCCGCAGCATCAACCCGCCGGACAAGGTCATCTGCTTCTCGGTGGGCTCGGTGGAAGTGCTGCTCGATCGCATCCGCACGCGCGGCCGCCAGGAGGAGCGCGGCATCCAGAGCCAGTTCCTCCTCGGCCTCAACGGCTACTACACCAGCTTCCCGCACGTCCTTCAGGAGAAGTACGGCGTGGACTGCCTCACCCTGGACGTCTCCAGCCAGGACATCCGCCGCGGCCGGGGACGCGAGGAGTTCCTCGATCGCATCTCCACCTTCCTGGCCTGAGCCGCCCCTGGCCCCAAGGGCTCAGCGGTCGGCCTTCGGCGGCGGCGTCACCGACGTCTGCGAGATGAGCACCCACACCGAGTCCGTCTTCTCGCTGTAGAACAGGGTGATGGCCACGTTGCGCCAGCCATGGTCGAACTTGAAGACGAAGCCGAACGTCTCGTAGAGCGAGCGCTCGCGCAGCCCCTGCACGAAGCGGCCGTAGAACTCCTTCACCTTCGTGCAGGGCGCCACTTCGTCGAAGAAGTTGAGGCCGATCTGCCGCTCGCGGTTGATCCGCGCCAGCCGCGCCTCGGTCTGGTTGAACTTCAGGATGCGCCCCGAGCGGTCCAGCTGGATGAGCCCGAACGGCAGCGTGTCCAGGTCCTGCTCCATCAGCTGGTCGACCTGCCGCAGCAGCTCATCGGGAGTCTGTGTCGGGGAAAGAGCGCTCTGCGGCAGTGGAGCGGCGAAAGGGGGCGCCATGGGTCCTCCAAGGGGGCAATCAGGCTCACAGACTGATAGGGAGTCAGCACGCACCAGGCAACCTGTAACCCGAAAACCCCGACCAAAGGGTCATCCTCAGTATCCAGCGGCGGACACATGCCCCCGCCCACCCCACCCGAGCACAGGAGCGTTGCAGTGGAAGACACAGCGGCCAAGAACCCTCGAGACTCCGAAGTGGTGATGACCCAGCTCATCCTGCCGTCGGATGCCAACAACCTGAACTCAGCCTTCGGCGGCAAGGTGATGGAGTGGATCGACATCTGCGGCGCCGTGGCCGCCCAGCGGCACTGCCGCCAGGTGGTGGTGACGGCCTCGATCGACGATCTGCACTTCCACTCACCCATCCGCGTGGGGTGGATCGCCCAGCTGCGCGCGCGCGTGCTGGCGGCCTTCCGCACCTCCATGGAGGTGGGCGTCACGGTGCACGCGGAGAACCCGCTGACGGGCGAGCGCTCCCTCACCACGAGCGCGGTGATGACGTTCGTGGCGCTCAACAAGGACGGGGGCCGGGTGATGGTGCCCCCGCTCAAGCTGGAGACGGAGGCGGAGCGCGGCGCGGCGCGCGAGGCCGAGGAGCGGCGCGGTCAGCGCCTGGCTCGCCGCAAGGAGGCCCAGGCCTGGCTGCGCGTCATGCCCGACTGAGCCGCCCGGCGCCTGGCGCCCTCACCTATGCGGCTCCGAGCGTCACCTCCGGCCCCATGGCCGACAGGGAGCCCGGGCGCTTGAACAGCACCGCGTGGTCTCGCGCGAACTGGCTGAAGGTGCGCGGGGTCCTGCCCAGCAGAGCCCCCGTCTCGCCCCGAACCTCCGAGGCGACGCCCTTGTCCACGAGATCGAAGAAGCGCACCGCGTCCAGCGCCTGCCAGGGCGGAACCCCCGACGCCAGCAGCCCCTCCTGGTACTCGGAGTAGGAGCGGGTCAAGAAGCGCACGCGGCGGTTGATGGCCAGCGAGAGCTGCTCCGCCGCGTCGTGGAAGGTGAGCGCCTCCGCGCCGCTGAGGGTGTACGCGCACCCGAGGTGGTTGCCCTGGGTGAGCACCCGCGCCGCGACGGTGGCCACATCCCGCGCATCGATCATGGAGAGCCGTGCTCCGCCCACCGGCGCGGAGAAGCTGCTGTACGCGCGGATGTCCGCAGCGAAGCGCAGCATGTTCTGCATGAAGAACAGCGGCCGCAGGAACGTGAACGGAACCCTGGAGCCGCGAATCATCTCCTCGGACTCCCAGTGCCAGCGAGAGCCCGTCAGCCCCCACATCGGCCCGATCAGCGACGTCGACAGCTTCACGATGTGCTGGACGCCCGAGGCCGCCGCCGCGGCCACCATGTTCCGATCCTTCTCCACCATCCCCTGCTCGAGCGGACTCGAGAGGAACACCCGCTCGACGCCGTCCATGGCCGCCAACACCTGATGCCGGTCGGAGGGGTCACCCTGGACGAGCTCGACTCCCAGTGCCTCCAGGTGGGCCATCCGTCCAGGGTCCCTCACGAACAGGCGCACGGGTGCTCTCAGCATCCGCAGCTCCTGCACAAGGGTGTAGCCAACGGCGCTCGTGGCCCCCGTAACCAGAATCATGTCTGCCCCCAGCCGCGGGTATGGACTGCGAGCCGGCCCCGACGCCGGCTCAACCCAGAGCGTAGAGCTTTCTCGGGCAAAGGAACATCTCGCCGTGTCGACTTCGTCGCGTGGCGGGTGGCAGCGGTTACCGCTGCAGCGAAGATACTTGGGTCCACTACAGCGCGGGGCCAGCAATGCCCTCACACGGCTGTAGTGGACGAAGCACTACAGAGGCACGGTACGTCAGGTCGTGAACGAGGTGCCGCAGCCGCAGGAGGACTTGGCGTTCGGGTTCTCGAACTTGAAGCCCGCGCCCGTCACCGTCGTGACGTAGTCCACCGTGGTGCCCAGCAGGTACTTGCTGCTCAGCGCGTCCGTGGTGATGCGCACCCCGTCCTGCTCCCACGTGAGATCGTTCTGCTTCGACTCCTTCACGAGGTTCAAGTCGTAGCCCAGGCCGCTGCAGCCGGCGGGGACCACGCGGATGGAGAAGGAGTAGCCCTCGAAGCCCTGGGCCTTGATGACCTCCTTCACCTGCTTCACGGCGGCCTCACTGAGGCGAACGGGGATGTGCGGCGTGGCCTCCCAGGCCGGAGCGGTCGTGGTAGCAGGCGTCTGGGGGGTCGTCGTGGTGTCCATGTGCGTCTGTCTCCTTGCTCGGGGCCTTATAACGCCGACCCTGTCAAAATCCATCAGAGCCCACTGTCGGGCAAGCCTCCGAGGCAACAAACCGGCCGGCACCGGGTTATACCCAGGCCTACATGGCCACCACCTTCCGAGAGCTGCTGTCGAGCGTGAAGCAGGAGATCCGGGAGATCTCCACCGAGGAGCTCAAGCGCCTGCTGGACGCTCGCTCCCCGGTGAAGCTCATCGATGTGCGTGAGGCGGACGAGCATGCGGCCGGCCGGCTCCCCGGCGCCCTGCACATCCCCCGCGGCTACCTGGAGCTGCGCATCGAGGAGCGGGCCCAGCGAGAGGAGGAGCTCGTCGTCTATTGCGCGGGCGGCACCCGCTCGGCGCTGGCGGTCCGGACGCTGCGGGAGATGGGCTACACACGCGTGGCCTCCCTGGCGGGCGGCTACAACCGGTGGAGCGACGCGGCCTACCCCGTGGAGAAGCCCTTCGTGCTCACCGCCGAGCAGAAGGAGCGCTACCGCCGCCACCTCATCATCCCCGAGGTGGGCGAGGCCGGGCAGGAGAAGCTGCTCGAGGCCCGGGTGCTGCTGCTGGGGGCGGGCGGGCTCGGCTCGCCGGCGGCGCTGTACCTGGCCGCCGCGGGCGTGGGCACGCTGGGCATCGTCGACATGGACGTGGTGGACCTGAGCAACCTCCAGCGCCAGGTCATCCACACCCGCGAGCGCCAGGGCCAGCCCAAGGTGGAGAGCGCCCGGGCCACCATCGAGGCCCTCAACCCCGACGTGAAGGTGGTGCCCTTCGCCGAGCGCCTCACGTCCCAGAACGTCCTGCGCATCCTCGAGGGCTTCGACATGGTGCTGGACGGCGGGGACAACTTCCCCACCCGCTACCTGCTCAACGACGCGTGCGTGGTGACACGCAAGCCCAACATCCACGGCTCCATCTTCCGCTTCGAGGGCCAGGTCACCACCTTCGTCCCCGGCCAGGGCCCCTGCTACCGCTGCCTCTACCCTGCTCCGCCCCCGCCGGAGCTGGCGCCCTCGTGCGCGGAGGCCGGCGTGCTGGGCGTGCTCCCCGGCATCATCGGGCTCATGCAGGCCAACGAGGCCCTCAAGCTCATCCTCGGCAAGGGCGAGCCGCTCATCGGCCGGCTGCTCACCTTCGACGCGCTCGGCACGCGCTTCCAGGAGCTCAAGCTGCGCCGCGATCCCAAGTGCCCCGTGTGCGCGGACGGCGCGAAGGTGGAGTTCATCGACTACGAGCAGTTCTGCGGCACCGCCGCCTGAGAGGCTCCGCCATGCCCGTCCCGGAGATCTCCCCCGAGGAACTCGCCGACCTGCTCGCGGGCCCCGCCGAGTCGCGCCCCGTCCTGCTCGACGTGCGCTACCCCGATGAGAACGCCTACGTGGCGCTGCCGGACTCGGTGCTCATCCCCCTGCCCGAGCTGGAGGAGCGCGCCGACGAGCTGGAGGCCTTCCGCGGCCGCCCCGTCGTCGTCTACTGCCACCACGGCGTGCGCAGCCTGCACGGCGCGGCCTGGCTGCGCTCGCTGGGGCTGGAGGCGTCATCGCTCCAGGGCGGCATCGATCTGTACTCGCGGCTCGTGGATCCGAGCCTGCCGCAGTACTGACGCGACTACTGCGCCAGCTCCTTGGAGACGTCCACCACCGTCTCCACGGTGTTGCCGGCCTTCACGGTGACCTCGACGGGCACCGGGCCCTTGAGCTGATCGCCCCGGAGCTCGAGGGTGTGGGTGCCCTCCATCAGCTCCAGGTTGATCCCCGTCCCGCCCAGCTCCTGGCCTTCACGTAGGACCTTCAGCTGGCTGGTACGCGCGGGCTTCACCTTGAGCTTGACGTAGCCCATCCTGAACTCGCGCTTGATGATCTTCGTCTCGCCGGGCTCGCCGAAGCGCAGCGCCTCCTCCTCCTCGGCGTAGACGCCCTGCTCCTTGTTCTCGAGGATGAGGGTGTCCTGGATGTGCGCGCCCGCCATGCCGCGGATCGGCGTCATGCCCAGCTCGGTGAAGGGCTCGGGGCTGCCGCACTTGTCGCTGTGGCGCACCCGCACGTTCACCTTCGGGTTGGTGTCCACCGTCACGAAGACGCCCATGCCGTCGATGGGCTTCTTCGAGAGGTTGGGCCAGAAGAGCACCATCAGGACAGCCACCGTGACGGCGGCCAGCCCCATGACGACCTTCTTGATGAGCTCCGCCTTGTTGACCGGCGCGCGCATGCGCGGCTGCGGCCGGCTCTCCACCTCGTCGTCGTCGTCCGGCTCCTCGCGCACCTGTCGCGAAACCGTGGACGCCCTGGGAGGCGGCGCCTCCTTCATCTCCACGCGGCTGGAGGTGCGCCGACGCGGAGCGGGGGCTGGCGCCTGCTCGGCGGCGGGCTGGATCCGACTGATGTGGCCCGTGCGCCGCCGAGGCGGCTGCGGCAACGTCTCGTCGAGCGAGGAATCCCGCTCCCGGGGAGGCAGCCGGGTGCGCTCGGGATCGGCGTAGGGATCCTCGTCCGGCCGTGCCCGCGCGTTCACCGCGAGCGCGCCGGTGCGCGAGGCACGGGCCCGCGTCAGCGAGGGCGGCTCATCCTCGGGCTCCACCTGGAGCGCTCGCGCCGAGGACCGACGCGGCGGCGGAGGAGGCGGATCCTCCACCTCTTCCTCCTGCTCCTCGTGGTGGATGAACTCCTCGTCGGGATCCGGCTCGGGAGCCCGGCGCATGTCCGAGCGCGAGCTGGTGCGGCCCACCGCGGTGTTCCCGGCGCTGGTGGCCCGGCGCGGAGACTCCCCGGTGCGGCGGCGCGCCACCTGCGTCCCACCGCCCGCGGGAGCGGCGTACTCCGCCATCTCCTCGGCCAGTGACATCTGCGGAGAGCCCTGCTCGCGCCCCTTGCCAGCCGCGCGCATGGCGGTGGCGGTGCCCCGGCGCTCGTTGCGCTGGGAGATCTCTCCCGGAGGCGCCTCCCACTCCATGTCCACCGCGGGCGCCCGACCGGGCCGCTCCTCGGGAGCCGGCGGAGACGAGTTGCCCGAGTGGGCCTCGGCGTCGGTGTTGGGCTGGAGGTTGCCCGTCTTCTTCTCCTCGGCGAGCCGGTCGGCGAAGAGCGTCTCCATCAGCTCGGAGATCTGCACCGAGCTGGCCACCCAGCGCTGGGCGACGAGCGTCTCCTCCAGGGCGATCTGGAACTGGCGCGCGTCCCGGTAGCGATCATCCGCCGCCTTGGCCAGCGCGCTCATCACCACCGGATCCAGCTCCGACGGCACGTCGGCCACCTCGGAGGGCGTCTGGATGGCGCACTCGAGCGCCGCCTGGAGCGTGGCCAGCTCCGAGTCCCGCTTGAGCGGGCGCACGCCGGTGAGCAGCTCGTAGAGCACCAGCCCGATGGCGAAGATGTCCGCGCGGTGGTCCAGCGGCTTGCCCGCGGCCTGCTCGGGCGCCATGTACGCGAACTTGCCCTTGATGGCGCCCGACTTCGTCAACCCCACCTGATCGGCCGCCTTGGCGATGCCGAAGTCCACCAGCTTCACCGACCCGTCGAAGCTGATCAGGATGTTCTGCGGGGAGATGTCGCGGTGGACCACCTTGAGGGGCTTGCCGTTCCCGTCGGTGCGCGTGTGCGCGTAGAACAGGCCCTCGCAGGCGCTGGCGACGATGCGGATGGCCAGGGGCCGGGCGATCCACTGCCCCGCGCTCCAGGCCTTGCGCATCACCCGGCCCAGGTCCTCGCCGTGGATGTACTCCATGGCGATGTAGTAGGTGCCGTTGGCCTCACCGAACTCGTAGACCTGGGCGATGTTCGGGTGGTTGAAGTTCGCGGCGATCAGCGCCTCGTTGCGGAACATCTCCACGAACTCGCGATCCTCCGCCAGGTGCGGAAGGATGCGCTTGACGACCACGCTCTTGGCGAAGCCCTCGATTCCGGACTGGCGCGCAAGCCACACCTCGGCCATGCCGCCCGTGGCGAGCTTCTTCAGAAGCTGGTATTTGCCGAAGGGCTGAGGGTTCGGGTTCATCCCGGGGACAGACGCCGGGGGGAGAATGCTCGAGTGGTAGGCGTCAGTACAAACCATCTTAGGCGACGGACCCTGCCGAGGCAAAGCAGTCTCCGCGCCCTCTGGACGCTCGCCCTCTGTGCCAGTCTGCTCGCTGGGCGGACGGCCGGAGCCGATGATCACTCGCTCTTCGGTCAGGCGGATCGGATCCGGGTCGAGCGGCGCAATGACGTGCTGGAGCTGGCCTGGTCCGACACCGAGGAGCGCCTGCAGGGCAGCCTGCACCCTGACACACCGCGTGAGGGCGTTCCCCTCCGGGTCCGCGTCCACGTGGGGAGCTTCGCCGGAGAGGACTTCGAGGGTCCCGTCACCCTCACCTTGCGCGAGGTGGGCGCCACGCACGGGCAGACGGCGACGGTGACGCGGGCCAAGGGCGAGGTGAACTGGGTAGCCGAGTTCACCCCCGAGAAGACGGGCCCCCACCAGCTGGACGTGAGCTTCCGCACCACCCGGCTCAAGGTGCTCCACGCGGACATCGACGTGGTGGACCGCCCCATCCCCCGCTTCTTCCTGTGGGCAATCGTAGGCCTGGCTGCGACGCTGGCGCTGGCGTACGGAATCCGGAGCGTGGTGCGCAAGGAAGCGCCCGCCGCGCCCCACCCGATCCTGGACGAGGAGCCCACGGTACCGCAGGCCGCCCCTTCGGCCCTGACCGAGGACACGAGCCCGAACAGTGCGCCCACGGACACGCCGTCCTCCACCCCGCCGGAGAAGCCGTCGACGCTGTAACCCTGTAAGGAGGGGTGCCTCCCCGGTGAGGAAAATTCCTTCCCTCGGAAGGAAAAGAACGTCCCGTTGACAGCGGCTCCCGAGCGAGCGCCTCCGCCGCTGCGTCCTGTTCCGGACACCCTCCCCCCGGGCATCCTCGTTGCAGAAGCTCCACGCGGGCTGCGGCGTGGAGGCGGGGCATGGGCGGATGGCATGGGGCGGAATGGAATTGGCGGGGCCTCCTCGCCGCGGTCCTATTGAGCGCGCCAGCACTGGCGCAGCAGCAGGTGGCGGAAGCGGAGGCGGACACCTCCTCCGAGGATCCCGTGGTGGCCACGGCCTCGACGGGGATCTCCACGGCTGGAATCTCCGCGGCTGGCGTCTCGGCGCCCGCGGTGCCCGCGCCTGGGGCTGCCGCCGAGGCCCCGGCCAAGAAGGAGAAGAAGAAGGCCAAGGCCGAGCCGCTGGGCGAGAACCCCGACGCGGTGGACGACAACACGGAGGAGGAGCGCTCGCTGCGCGTCTTCGGCCGTGTCTTCGCGCGGGCCAGCGCGGACGGGCGTGAGGAGTACTCGCGCTCGCTGTCGCTGCCGTCGGCGCGCCTGGGCGTGCAGGCGGAGTTCGGCTACGTCGAGGCGGAGGTGACCGCGGACCTCTCGTCGAGGTCGATGCTCAAGGACGCCTTCGTCCGGCTCGCGGATGCCGACAAGCGCCTGCGGCTGTACGCCGGCCAGTTCAAGGCGCCCTTCCTGGCGCGCGAGCTGGAGTCCGCGTGGGACCTGCCGCTGATGCGCCGGGGCCTGGTGAACGACTACGTGACGGAGACGCACCAGCTGGGCGGCCGGCGGATGGGCCTCATGGGCGAGGTGCGGCTCAAGGAGACGTGGAACCTGAAGGTGGCCGGCGGCCTGTTCGAGGGCGGCGAGGACGAGCTGGGCCAGCGCACCAGCGAGGACGCCTCGGCGCGCGTGTCCATGCGTCCCTTCAAGGCGCTCACGGTGGGCGCCAGCACCTACCTCACGCAGGTGATGGAGGGCACCCGGCAGTACGCGGTGGCGACGGATGGGACGCTGAAGCTGGGCGGGCTGGAGCTGACGGGTGAGCTCGTCACGGGCCAGCTGGGCGTCGGGCCCTTCACCGCGCAGCTCGGGCTGGCCAGCTACCTGCTGCCGCTCGGCAACGAGTGGGCGCTGCAGCCCGTCGCCGGCGCCGAGGCGATGCAGCTTCGTGGCGAGATGGCCGGGCGCGGCTGGGCGGCCGTGGGGGGCTTCAACCTCCTGTTCTCGGACACCTTCAAGGCGCAGCTGCAGGTCGAGCGCGCCCTGCGTCCGGGGGACGAGGGCCCGGGGACCGAGTACCTGCTGCAGCTCGCCACCCGCTTCTAGGCACGGAGATTCGACGATGCTCTCGTTCGCCGAAGGAGAAGTCACCAAGCTCCGACGTGAGTTCAAGCTCGTGCTCGACGCGGAGGCCCTGGCGGAGCTGTGCGCACGACTGTCCGCGGAGCTGGGCGGGTACCTTCCTCCGCCCACGCGCATCGTGTCCGTCTACTTCGACAAGCCGGGCTTCCCGCTGGCCCAGCGCGCCATGCACACGCCGGAGGACTGCCTCAAGATCCGCACCAAGGAGTACTCGCCGGACCTGGGCGCCGCCGGAGTCGAGCGCGTGGTGCTGGAGGTGAAGCGCGAGCGCAACGGCGTGACGCAGAAGCGCCGGGTGTGGGTGCCCCGCGCGCAGCTGCGCGGCGTGATCCACCGGAGCGCGGGGCTGCTGCCGCTGATCGCGGGAGGCCGCCTGTTGCCGGTGCTGGCAGTGACTTATCGGCGCCACGTGTACCAGGCCACGCACGCCTGGCGGGTGACGGTGGACCGGGACATCGGCTTCCACCCCGTCACCCCGCAGCTGGCGCTGTCGGAAGAGACGCTCACCGCCGAGCGGCTGGGGCCGCCGCTGTTCACGGATCGGCGCGTGGTGGTCGAGGTGAAGCACCTGGGTGAGCAGCTGCCGGCGTGGCTGGCGACGCTGCACCCTGGTGGCAGGAAGCCGGCGTACAGCAAGTTCGCCGAGGGGATGGCGAGGGTTCACACCTTCGCCGCGGATGGGGTTCTTGGGGGTTAGGGCACCGTGTTCATCGACTTCGAAGGCATCGACGGCAGCGGCAAGACAACGCTCTCCAACCTCCTGGCCGCGCGGCTGCGCCGGCTGGGCTACAAGGTGGCGCACGCGCGCGAGGGAGGCGAGCTGCAGGCACCCATCGCGCGGCGCATTCGCGAGCTGACGCGCGACTCGAAGCTGCTGGAGATGGGGGCGCGCACCGAGTTCTTCCTCAACGTGGCGCGGGACGCGCAGCAGCTCGAGGAGGTCATCGCGCCCGCGCTCTCGCGAGGCGAGGTGTGCATCAGCGATCGCTACCTGTACTCGCAGCTGGCGCTCAGCGGCGGGGGCCGCGGCCTGCCCATGGCGGAGCTGGAGCCCGTGTGCAACCTGGCCTCGCACGGCATCTGGCCGGACCTCGTGGTGCTGGTGGACGTGGAGCCGGACCTGGCGCGGCTGCGCAAGCGGCTGGGCAAGCTCAAGGAGGGGCGCACCTCGGACAGCGACAGCCGCAAGGGGCTGGCGGGCGCGGGGCTCGCGGTGCGGGTGCGCGAGGCGTTCCTGGCCATGGCGCGCAAGGATCCGACGCGCTGGCTCATCATCGAGAACAATGATCAGCCGCTGTGGGTGCTCGAGCAGCGCATCGTGGACGCGGTGGTGGCGCGGCTGCAGGGGCGCGAGCCGCAGGTGCAGCGCATCGTCCCGCAGAGCGCCGCGACGGTTCCGAGCACCGTGACGGTGGACAGCGTGGAGGAGCGCTTCTTCCAGGGGCTGGACTCGCTGGAGGCGCGCGAGCCGGCCCTGGCGGTGTGGATGCTGGGAGGCCTGCCCGGACTGGCCGCGCACCAGCGGCGGCTGGCGGCCGTGGAGCGCTTCCCCGGGCTGGCCGTGCGCACCCTCGTGGGGCTGGAGGACGAGGCCTCGTGGGCGCTGCGCGAGCTGCTGGCGAAGGTGGTGCCGGTGGACGTGGCGGCGAGCCTCGGGACGAGCCCGTCTCCGCGTGCCATGGCGCTGCGCACCCACTTGTACGCCCAGGCGCCCGCGGAGGTGCTGGCGGGCCTCAAGCGCAACGACAGCGCTGCGGCCTGGGCCCTGCGCCAGCAGGCCCTGAGGGACCGGCGGCTGGGGGACGTGCTGCTGAGCCTGGCGGGCGTGGACGACGACACGGCGTGGTCCATCCGCGAGCTGGGCGTGCAGAAGAAGCTGTACTCGGAGGTGGCGCGCAGCCTCACGGGCCTGAGCGGCGAGCGTACGGATGCGCTGCGCGAGGCGCTCCTGAAGCACGATCGGCTCGCGGTGCTGCGCAGCGTCACCGGGCTGGACTCGCCGTTCGCCAACGGCCTGCGCGAGCAGCTGGCGGACAAGGCGATGAAGCTGGTGCTGCGCTCGCTCACCGGCCTCACCACGGACGAGGCCTTCGCGCTGCGCGAGCGGGGCGCCACCCTGACCAAGGAGGCCATCGACTCGCTGGACGGGCTGGATGAGCCCCGCGCCTGGGAGCTGCGCGAGGCCTTCGCGGAGCGCTGGCCGGCCACCGTGCTGTCCTCGCTCAAGGGGCTGCCGATGACGGCTCGGGCCGAGGCCCTCATCACGCGCATCCTGAGCGCCGCGCCCGGCCGGCTGCCGCTGCTGCGCAACGCCTACTGCGTCATCGCCACGGCCCAGGAGGCCCCCGCGGAGCGGAGCGTGCGTCCGGTGGCCAGCGCCGAGTCCCAGGTCTCGCTCTAGGAACGCGCCATGGAGGCTACCTTCACGGGCATCTTCAGCGGGGTGGAAGAGGAGCTGACCACCCTGCACATGGGCGCCATCGTGCCGCGGATGCTGGCGGCGGTGCTCATCGGCGCGGCGCTGTCGCTGAGGCCCTGGCGCCTGCTCATGGGCCGCGCCCTGCCCAAGTCGGAGATGATCCAGGCCCAGGTGCTGCTGTGCGCCGCGGCCGCCGTCATCACCGTCGTCATCGGCAACAGCGTGGCCAAGGCCTTCGGGCTGGTGGGCCTGGGCGGCTTCGTGCGCTTCCGCTCGGGGCTCAAGGATCCGCGCGACGCGGCGATCCTCTTCCTGGTGATCGGCCTGGGCATGGCCTGCGGGCACGGCAGCCTGGGGGTCGCGGCCGTGGGCACGGCGTTCGTCGCGGCGCTGCTGCTGGTCATGGATCTGGTCAACAAGGACGAGGAGAAGGCGCCCAAGCAGCGCATGGTGCTGTCGGCGCAGGCCGATGACCTGGTGGGGGCGGAGGCCTCGCTGCGCAAGGCGCTCAAGGAGCGCAACGTGATGGTGAAGGGCTGCGCGCTCGACTTCGACGGGCGCCGGCTGGAGTTGGAAGTGGAGGAGAAGGAACCCGGCTCGCTCGTCTCGGCGCTGAGCAAGACGGAGGGAGCGCCCCTGCGGGGGTTGAGGTGGACGGCGGTCAGCCCCAAGGGGGCACGGGAGGATCTGGTATGAAGCGAGTGGTCGTGGCCGCGCTGGCGGCCGTGGTGTGGCTGGTGGGCTGTGGCGGAGGCGCGAGCCTGCCCACGGAGCCGGGACCTCAGAACCCGCAGCTGCCGGAGGAGCCCCTGCAGCCGGGCAATCCGAGCGGCGCCTCGACGCTCTGGCCTCTCACGCAGGGCTCGACGTGGACCTACCGCATCGATGATCCGCAGAAGGGCGTCTTCGACAAGCGCGTGGAGGTGGTCGGCCAGCAGACGGTGCCGGGCACGACGATGACGGCCACCGCGGTGCGCAGCGTCCAGCCGTATCTCGAGGAGCTGTCCTGGCAGGTCGAGCTCCAGAGCGGCCTGGTGGTGCGCCTGCGCGAGGAGGACCTCAAGGACGGCAAGGTCGTCCGGTCGACGACGTGGTCTCCCGCGACGGTGAAGTCGCTCGCGCAGCCCCAGAACGTCGGCTGGTCCTACTCGTCCTCCATCCAGGAGACCGTGCGGATGGACGACGGCACGGTGGATGAGAAGGACCGGACCTACGTGTGGCGCGTCGTCGCGGTGAATGAGACGGTGGTCGTCCCCGCCGGCACCTTCACCAACGCCATCAAGGTCCTGCGCGATCGGCCCGACAAGGCGGGCAAGGAGCGCGTCTACTGGCTCGTGCCGGGCATCGGGAAGGTGAAGGAGGATGGCGAGCGGCTCGAGGAGCTCACCTCCTACGACGTGAGGAAGTAGCCAGCCAGGGGGGCGCGCTCCTGCGGGAGCGCTCCTCCCCTCGTACGCACGGCGAGGGGCCCGGCTGAATGGGGCCACGCCGTGAACAGTTGAGCCACCGGGCCCGGGATTGTCCGGGTCGGGAGGCTCCATGCTTTTTTCGAAGTTACCCGCGCCAGGCGCCCTGCTGGCTGCCGCGCTCATGCTGACCGCGGGCGCGGCCCAGGCGGCGACCCTCACGCGTACTCCTTATCTGCAGCGCGTAGGCCCGGACACGGCAACGATCGCCTTCCGGCTGGACGCCAACTGCGCCGCCGAGGTGCGCTACGGCGCTCGAGGCGCCACGGATCAGGTGGCCCGCTCGACGGACAGTGGCCGCATCCACGCCGTGGTGCTCGAGGGCCTCACGCCGGGCACCGAGTACAGCTACGAGGTCAGCGCCTGTGGCGGCCGGACGCCCATCAAGAGCTTCAGCACCGCCCCGGTCCCGGGGACGCGGTATGTGCACTTCGCGGCCGTGGGAGACTTCGGCACCGGTGGCAATGACGAGAAGCGGGTCGCCGCCGCCATGCGCGCCGCGCAGCCCGAGCTGTTCATCGCGCTCGGAGACAATGCCTACACGTCCGGCACCGAGGCGGAGATCCAGAACAACCTCTTCGCGCCCCTGGCGGAGGTGCTCGCCGAGGTGCCCTTCTTCCCCGTGGCCGGCAACCACGAGTACGTCACCAACCAGTCGCAGCCGTACCTGGACAACTTCTACCTGCCCACCAGCCCCAGCGGCGGCGAGCGCTACTACTCCTTCGACTGGGGCCACGTGCACTTCGTCGGGCTGGACTCCAGCTGCGCCATCGGCCTGGCCTCGAAGGAGCGCTGCACGCTTGCGGCGCAGAAGGCCTGGCTGCAGCAGGATCTGGCCGCGAGCAAGGCCCCCTGGAAGGTCGTCTACTTCCACCACCCACCCTGGTCGAGCGGCTCTCACGGCTCCCAGCTCCTCATGCGCCGCGAGTTCGGCCCCCTCTTCGAGCAGTACGGGGTGGATCTCGTCCTGACGGGGCATGACCACAACTACGAGCGCAGCAAGCCCATGCTCGGGGATGCGGTCGCCCCCACGGGCAAGAAGGGCATCCCCTACCTCGTGGTCGGCGGCGGCGGCGCGAGCCTGCGCGCCTTCAGCGGGGGGGCGCCGGCCTGGAGCGCCTACCGCAACGCCACCGCGCACGGCTTCCTGGACGTCGTGGTCGATGGAGGAACCCTCACCGCGAAGCTCCTGGGGACCGACGGCAAGACGCTGGACTCCCTCACCCTGAAGAAGGAGCTCGCGCCGCAGGAGCCTCCACCCACCCTGAGCGTGATCGTGGAGGGTGAGCGGGGCACGGCTCCGCTCCAGGCCTTCTTCCGCGCCACGCCCCCCTCCGCCGACTACACCGTCCGCTGGGACTTCGGGGATGGACAGAGCGCCGAGGGCACCGAGGTGCGGCACGTCTACGCCCAGCCGGGCGATTACACGGTGACGGCCACCGCCACGTCCGGGGCCTCGAGCGTCACCACCACGAAGCAGGTCTCCGTCTCGGCGCAGGGGACCGTGGAGACGCCCGGTGAGCCCGTGACGGAGGTGCCTCAGACTCCCGGCTCCCCGGGTGTCTCGCCTGGCCTGCCGGGCGAGGACGATGCGTCCCCCAGCGCGGGCTGCTCGACCGTGCCTCCGGGCGCCCTCCTCCCGTTCGCCGCGCTGACGCTGGCCGCGCTGCTGCGGCGCCGTCGACGCTGAGCCGGACTCCCGGCTCCCCCCGGCCAGGGGCAGGCTCCGCTCTGGAGGTGTCCAGGGAACCCCACCCTGGCCCTTCTCCGCGCTTGCCACGGGGCTGCCGGGATGCGATGGGCGCCTGCACCGCAGGTTCCCCTCCCTCCCGGGGCCCTGGAGCCCGCCATGAAACGATCCGACCGTCAGGCCTCGAAGAAGTCGCCCTCGAAGAAGTCGCCCTCGAAGAACAAACCCTCCGCGAAGCCCTCGCGCCCGAAAGACTCCGCCGAGCGGGGCTCTCGCGAGAGCGCCCGGGCCCACAGCATGCGCCCGCTGCGTGAGGACCTCGTCCTCCAGGCCAGCCTCGAGGCCTACGGCATGGTGCGCCACGAGGGCCGCCTGTCCGATCGGGCGCTCGACTTCACCCTGCGGCGCAAGGCGCACCTGTACTCGACCGAGCGTCGCGCCGTCGCGGAGCGCGTCTACGCCCTGCTGCGCCGCCAGCGCACGGTGGACTATCTGCTCTCCCACGCGCGCCCCGGCTTCGAGCAGCTGCAGACCACCCGGCAGGACGTGCTGCGGCTGGCCGCCTCGCGCATCCTCCACGGCGAGGCCGCGCGGCAGGTGGCCCGGGACTCCGCGCTGACGGGCGCGGATGCCGCGGCGCTGGACGCCCTGCCGGAGGCGGCCGCCGCGCTGGACTCGCTGCCCGCGAACCAGCGCTTCCCCCTGGCGGCCTCCCTGCCCGACTTCCTGGCGGAGAAGTTCCGGGAGACCTTCGGCGAGGACGCCGAGCGCGCCGCCGAGGCGATGAACGAGCGCGCTCCCCTGACCGCCCGCGTCAACCTGCTCAAGACCACGCGCGAGGCCCTGCTGGAGCGCCTGAAGGCCGAGGGCGTCGAGTGCCAGCCCACGCCGCTGTCCCCCATGGGCGTGTGGCTGGAGACGCGCGTCAACGCCTTCTCGCTGGAGAGCTTCCGGGAGGGGCTCTTCGAGCTGCAGGACGAGGGCAGCCAGCTGCTCGGCATGCTGGTGGACGCGCCGCCCACGCGGGTGGTGGATGCCTGCGCGGGCGCGGGCGGCAAGACGCTGCAGCTCGCCGCGCAGATGAAGAACCGGGGCGATCTGCACGCGCTGGACGTGGATGAGGGCCGCATCGACGAGCTGCGCAAGCGCGCCCGCCGCGACGGCGTCCACAACGTCCGCACCCAGGTCATCCCGCCCGAGGGCCCCACCGCGGACGAGGCCCTGGTACCGCTGAAGGACAAGGCGGACCGGGTGCTGGTGGACGCCCCGTGCAGCGGCACCGGCACCTACCGCCGCAAGCCAGACGCGCGCTACCGGCTGGGGCCCGACGAGCTGGCGAACCACGTGGCCCGGCAGAAGGCGCTGCTGGAGCGCTTCTCCACCCTGGTGAAGCCGGGCGGCCGGCTCATCTACGGCACGTGCAGCATCCTCAGGGAGGAGAACGAGGCGGTGGTGGAGGACTTCCTGGCGCGCCACCCGGACTTCTCCGTGCGCCCGGTGACGGAGGAGCTGGGCCCGGAGCTGGGGGCGAAGGTGAGCCGTGGCCCCTTCCTGCGGCTGGCCCCTCATCTGCACGGGACGGACGGGTTCTTCGGGGCCATCCTGGTCCGGGCGAAGTAGTCTCTCGCAACCCGCACCACGGAGCCTTCGTAATGCCGGAAGCCGTCCAGTATCGCGTCTCGATGCCCCGCCCGCATTCGCACCTGTTCGAGGTGACGGCCGTCTTCCCCGCGGGCCCCGAGGTACTCGACGCCGTGCTGCCCGTGTGGACGCCGGGCAGCTACCTGGTCAGGGAGTACGCGCGCCACATCCAGGACGTGACGGCCACGGACTCGCAGGGCGAGCCGCTCCCGGTGCAGCGCGCGGACAAGCGCACCTTCCGCGTCCGCGCCGGCGGCGAGTCGGTGACGCTGCGCTACCGCGTCTACGCCAACGAGCTGACGGTGCGCACCAGCCACCTGGACGGCTCGCACGGCTACTTCAACGGCGCCACCCTCTTCCTCTACACGGAGGCCACCCGCAACCTGGAGCACCGTGTCCAGGTGACGGCTCCCGAGGGCTGGCGGGCGTTCAGCGCGTTGGATCAGAAGAACGGCACCTTCGTGGCGCCGGACTACGACACGCTGGTGGACAGCCCCTTCGAGGTCGGCCCCCACACGCCGCTGACCTTCGTCGCCGCGGGCGTGCCGCACGAGGTGATCGTCTGGGGCGACACGGTGCCGGATCCGGAGAAGCTGACGGCGGACCTGCAGCGCGTCTGCGAGACGGAGGCGCGGCTGTTCGGCGGGCTGCCGATGCGGCGCTACGTGTTCCTGGTGTACCTGGCGGACAAGGGGCGCGGCGGGCTGGAGCACCAGGCCTCCACGGCGCTGCTCTTCCCCCGCTCGGCGCTGCAGAGCACCCGCGGCTGGGAGGACTTCCTCACCCTGGCGGCGCACGAGTACTTCCACCTGTGGAACATCAAGCGCATCAAGCCCCGCGCGCTGGTGCCCTTCGACTACTCGCAGGAGAACTACACCACCCTGCTCTGGGCCTTCGAGGGGATGACGTCGTACTACGACAACCTCTTCGTGCGCCGGGCGGGCCTCATGTCCGCCCAGCGCTACCTCACGCGGCTGGGCGAGACGCTCACCACCCTGCACGGCACGCCGGGCCGCCGGGTGCAGACGCTGGCGGACGCGTCGCTGATGAGCTGGATCAAGCACTACCGGCCGGACGAGAACTCGGCCAACAGCGCCATCTCCTACTACCTCAAGGGCGAGGTGGTGTGCGCGCTGCTGGATCTGGAGATCCGCCGCGCCACCGGAGACGCCAAGGGCCTGGACGACGTGGTGCGCCTGCTGTGGCAGCGCTACGGGGACGGCTCGGGCGTGCCGGAGAACGGCGTGGAGGCGGCCGTCAGCGAGGTGGCGGGCAGGGACATGACGGCCTTCTTCGATCGCGCGGTGCGCTCCACGGAGGAGCTGGACTACTCCGTCTTCTCGCACGTGGGCCTCGAGGTGGGCTTCCGGGTGCGCGAGTCCACCAGCGACAAGGGCGGCACGCCTCCGCCATCCCGGAAGAGCACCGAGAAGCCCAAGGGCTGGCTCGGCCTGGGCCTCAAGGGCAGCGCCACGGTGGCCTCGGTGGCGGAAGGCTCGCCCGCGATGGAGGCCGGGCTCTACCCCGAGGACGAGGTGGTGGCGCTGGACGGCTACAAGGTGGACGGGGCGGGCCTGGTGAGCCGGTGCGAGGACCGACGCCCGGGTGAGACGGTCCGGGTGACGCTGTTCCGCCGCGACAAGCTGATGGAGCTCGTCGTGGTGCTGGGCCAGAAACCGGCGGACGTGGCGTACCTGACGCGCGCCGACAAGCCCACCGAGGCGCAGAAGGCCGCCTTCCAGGCCTGGCTGGGCACGGCGTGGGACGACGCAGTCGGTTAGAATCCCCTCTCCATGAGGGGGACCATGGAGAAGCCCACACCCACCCACTGCCAACGACACCCCGACGCCGTGGCGGGTTGGAGCTGCGACAACTGCCAGGCCTTGCTGTGCCCGGACTGCGTCGCGACGCGGCGCTCGCTGTCCACGGAGTACCTCTCCTGCGGCCTGTGCCAGGGCCGGGCGATGCCCAGGGTCGTCCACCGCTCGCGCACCCCGCTGGCCCAGCGGCTGCGCAAGGCGTGGCGCTATCCGTTCAACCAGACCGGGATGGCGGTGCTCATCGGGCTCAGCTTCCTGCTGACCGTCTGCCGGTGGGCCGCCGAAGCCACCTTCCTGCTGCTCAAGTTCCTGCCCATGGTGATCGGGCTGGGGATCTTCTGGGGCGCCTTCTTCCACATCGTCCGCACCACGGCCCGTGGCGAGCACGAGATGGACACGCCGGACTACTCGGAGGTCTTCTCCGACTGCGTGGTCCCCGCCATGCGCGGGCTGGTGGGCACGTCGCTGCTGTGGGTGCCCGGGCTGCTCTACCTGCGCTACGTCCGCCGCTGGGACGTGAGCAAGCCGATGGATGATCTGCTCTCCAAGCCGGCCTTCTACGTCACCGGCGGGCTGCCCCAGCTCGACTGGAGCCAGGTGGTGTGGGATCCGGTCCTCTGGCTGATCGTCCTCGCCGGGGCCCTCTACCTGCCCATGGTGCTGCTGCTGTCGGCGGCCGGGAAGAGCGTGTGGACGATGCTCAACCCGCTGGCGGTCCTGGGCGCCGCGCGCCGCCTGGGCCGGGACTTCCTGCTCACGCTGGGCGCGCTGGCCGTGCTCGCCGTGGCGCTCGTGGTCGGGCAGCTGGTGGCCACGGGCCTGCTGCGGCTGGAGCTGCCCCTCTTCTCGAGGTGGGCGGCCGAGCTGGTGACGTGCATCGCGCCCTTCCTCATGGCGCACGTGCTCGGGCTGCTCCTGTACAGCCGCGGGGACGAGCTCGGCTATGGCGCGCCCTCGGACTACCTGGAGCCCGTGCTGGGAGCGACCCGGCCGCGCGTGGAGGCCCCGGCCCTGCGCGTCGCCCCGGCTGCCCCGGCGGAGCCCGCGCCCGAGGCTTCCGCCTCCCTCACCGAGACGCTGTCCGCGCTGACGCAGGCGGTGGGAGCGCAGGACTCGGGCAAGGCGCTGGCGCTCTACGCCGGGCTCAGCGAGCCGCGCTTCCTCAAGCAGGTCGAGCCGGCCCACCACCTCTTCGTGGGCCAGGCCGCCGTGGCCCAGGGGCAGTACCCGCTGGCCGTGAAGGCGCTGGAGACGGCGGCGGACGTGGCGCCGGATGGCCCGGAGGCCTCGCGGGCGCTGGTGCTGCTGGCGCGCGTCTATGGCGAGCGGCTGAAGGAGCCCGAGCGCGCCGCGAGCATCTACCGCTACGTCGTTCACCGGTATCCGAACACGGACGCATCGCGGTTCGCGAGCAGGCACCTTTCGCCGACTTCCTGACGTTGCGTGTTGCCGCGCCGAGGGGCCAGTACCAGCTTCGGAGCCATGCCTCGGTTGAGAATCCTCTCGGTACTGCTGGGCCTCGCCTGCCTGCCCGCCTGTGACAACAGGCCCGTGGTGGACAGAAGTGGGGGCGTCTGCTCGGAGGGGTTGGTGTCGTTGAAGGTGGAGGTCGTCACGGCGGAGGGCGTCCGGGTCAAGGGCGCCACCATCACCGCGACGAATGAGGAGACGCTGGAGAGCATCA
Organism: Hyalangium gracile; assembly: GCF_020103725.1. NCBI lineage: Bacteria > Pseudomonadati > Myxococcota > Myxococcia > Myxococcales > Archangiaceae > Hyalangium > Hyalangium gracile. Next base: position 181,160 of record NZ_JAHXBG010000014.1, read on the forward strand.
CCGGCATCACCAACGAGCAGGGCTTCAGCAGGGCGGTGAACGAGACGCTCGCTCCAGGCGTCACGCGCCTGTACGCCACGGCGGGCTCCAAGGTATCCCCCGCCACCCAGGTGGAGTGGGTGTGCGACGACTGCCACTGTGAGCCCACTCCGGACACGGTGACGTTGCAGCTCAACCCATAGCGTCCACTACCTGTGGGGTAGGCGCTCTGGCGAGCCTCCCAATTCGGAGGTTGTTCGGCGATCGGTGGGTCGCTAGCCTTCGGGAGTCATGCCGAGCCTGGAAGAACTGCTGCAAACGCCCCTCTCGGAGCTCACCGAGCGCTTCATCGAGCGCTGTCAGCCGGTGCCGCACGGCCTGCTGGCCGCGCTGGAGGCGGACGGTCGGCAAGGGGCTCGGACGCTCGCTCGCCGCATCCGGGCCCGGCAGGAGAAGAACCGCTCGGAGGGCCAGCGGCTGCGCCACCTGCTGCGCTACGAGGTGGAGCTGTGGACGCAGGGCATGGAGCGGGTGGCCGGGGTGGATGAGGCGGGGATGGCTCCGCTGGCGGGCCCGGTGGTGGCCGCGGCGGCCATCCTGCCGAAGAACTACCGACTCAAGGGGTTGGACGACTCGAAGAAGATCCTCGACGAGGAGAAGCGCGAGGAGCTGGCCGTGGCCATCAAGCGGGACGCGGTGGCCTGGGCGGTGGGCGTGGCGGAGGTGGAGGAGATCGACCGCATCAACATCTACCACGCGGGGTTGCTGGCCATGCGGCGCGCGGTGCAGGCGCTGACGCTGGCACCGGAGTACGCGCTGGTGGACGCTCGGACGATTCCCGAGTGCCCGTGTCCGCAGAAGGGCATCGTCCACGGGGACGCGCTGTCGATGAGCATCGCGGCGGCGTCGATCATCGCGAAGACGACGCGGGATCGGATGATGGCGGAGCTGGATGCGCAGTACCCGGGCTACGGGCTGGCCTCGCACAAGGGCTACCCGACGCCGCAGCACTTTCAGGCCATCAAGGAGAAGGGCGTGTTGCCGATCCACCGGCGGAGCTTCGGGCCGGTGCGGGAGGCGCTGGGGCTGGTGCCCCTGCAGGAGGAGCTGTTCCCCCCACCACCGCCGCCTCCTCCCCGTCCGTGAGCGCCGATCGCGATATCGACGAGTGGCTGGCAGAGCGAGGCATCACGCCTCCTGACTCCCGTACAAGAGCCCGAGCGGCGCTGGAAGCAGCGAAGATCATCAACCCGAAGAAGGCTCGCATGAGCGAGCAGAAGCTGGAGCGCGCGGAGGCGGAGCTGGCCGAGCGCTTCTTCCGGGTGTGCAGCGCGGCGGCATGCGCGCAGGTGGCTGGCGCGAGCGGCCGGGAGCCGCTGTTGGTGGAGCCACGGACGTACTGCGAGAGCTGCGGAGGTTCGAACAACCGGCGCGCGGTGACGGACTTCCTGGAGGCCTGCCAGCGCAAGGGCGTGAGGCGGGTGGTGATCGTGGGCGGCTCGCCGGCGGTGCGGGAGGAGCTGGAGGATCAGCTCGCCGGGCACGTGGAGCTGCGCATGGTGGACGGCACGGAGCGACATACGGGAGAGAAGGCCCGGCACAACCTGGAGTGGGCGGACCTGGTGCTGGTGTGGGGCGCCACGGAGCTGCACCACAAGGTGAGCGCGCACTACACGGGTGGGCCGCCAGCGACGAGCCGCAAGGTGATCCACGTCACCCGTCGCGGCGTCGCCGCGCTGCTGGCCGAGGCCATCACGCACCTGAAGCGGTGACTGCCATGGCTCTGACGAGGCCAGCGTCCTTGGTGGTGGGGTTGCTCACTCTAGCGCTGGCCTCCAGCGGCTGCCGGGAGCGTGCGGAGAAGCCGAAGCAAGGCTCCACGGCCCAGGCAAGCGCCGCGGACAGCGGCTACGCGTTGCTCGAAGGACACAGCGCGCCCTTCACCAAGCCGTCGGTGTTCCTGGACGGGAAGCCGGACCTGGAGAATCGCTACCCTTCGGTCGTGCAGGTCAAGTCGGGAGCCTCGACATCAGCGCAGGAGTGCAGCGGAGTGCTCATCGCTCCACGCTTCGTACTCACCGCGGCCCACTGCGTCTGTCGCGCCCATTCAGACTGTGAGTCGACTGCTACGGTGACAGCGGTGGCCTACCTTCCGTCGACAGACGATGGAAGCGTGCGATCCCTACGCGAAGTCCACAGCGGCACGGTTCGGCCGCATCCCCAGTTCAAAGTCCCGCGTGGAGAGCCGACTCGTGCCGAGTCGAGCCATGCGGATCTCGCTGTCATCCTCCTGGATGAACCGGCCAGCTCCGACTTCCCACCCATCACGCTCTCGGACACTGAGCCCGACGCAAGTGAATCTCTCATCCTGGTGGGCTTCGGCAATGACGAGCGGCGCTTCAGCAAGCACCCGCTTCTGGAACCACTCAACCCGAAGAGCGACCTCATCGTGCTTCAGCCGCCTGCACGCGCCGCACACCAGGAAGATCTGGGTGGTCCCTGTCTGCGCGAGGCCCATGGACGTCCAGTCCTCGTAGGAATCTCCCGCAGAGGACTTGGCGTGGAGTCCACCTGCCTCCGCACGCAGACCTACAGGGCATGGCTGAACGAAGAACTCCAGCACGCAACCACAGTGCACCCTCCTCCCCATCCGTAGAGAACCAATTACGGCACCCGTGCCTGGAGTGACCTGATGCCTCGTAGCCCGTTGCTGCTAACGTTCAGCTGGTCACTCACCCTCATCCTCTTTCTCTGCGGAGGCTGCGCCTCCAGCTCCTCCCACTCAGCGACTCAAGCGCACGAACCGTTCATGGAGGCGGGCATCTCCGCTGTCTACCCGGGCCCCAGGGACACCAAGAACCGCTACCTCTCGAATGTCGCGATCCGCACCAACGCCAAGAAGGAGGACGGTTCCGAGCAGTGCAGTGGGGTGCTCATCAGCCCTCGGCACGTCCTGACAGCGGGCCATTGCGTGTGCCTGAAGAAGAAGTTCCTACCCACCGCACCCCAGCAGCACATCGCTCAAAGACTCCAGGAAGCCATGCCTTCCACTGGCAAGACCCGAGAGCAAAGAGCTGTGATCGATGCCGTGCGCAGCCGCATTCTCGAGCATGCCGCCACGATCATCGACCCATCGCTTTGTGCCACGTCTGTCAGCGTCCAGGTGGTGGAGTATCTCCCGTCAAAAGCCACGGCCAGATCCAGGCTTCTTCAAAGCGAGTACCTGGGGAGGGTCGTCCACCCTCACCCCCGCCTGCTGGTGCTCGACGACGCCAACGGTGTCTCGTGGTTCAGGGAGGCTGACCTGGCCCTCATCCACCTGGAATCCCCGGTGAGCGAACGCTTTCGCTCCATCAAGCTCCCGGAGAAGGATGTTCAGGCAGGTCATTCCATCGTCATGGTGGGTCACGGCTTCGGCGAGAACGGTGACACCACCAATGAGTTCGGTGATCGCCACTATGGGGAGAGCATCATCGACACGGTGGAGCGACTGCCTTCAGGCAGTGTGAAGTTCATTGCCCGTCTCCCGCCGCAGGGCTCCAAGCAAGCCCCCCGCGTCTATGGTGGTGACAGCGGCGGGGGAGGCTTCAGCAAGGCCGATGACCGTGTGCTCATTGGAGTCATCAGCGCCATCGGGAAGGATGGCGCGTCCTCCATCTTCACCAGCGTCTTTGCCTACGAAGACTGGCTGAAGCAGGAGCTGAACCACGAAGGTGCGGCAACCGTTGCTCCCTGATTGCCACACCCGGGTACGCCCTTCGCCGCGCCCTACTCCTCGTCCTGGCGCAGCGTCGCCAGCACGTTGAGGTCCTCGAGCGTCGTCGTGTCCTGGGTCGTCTGCTTGCCAGCGGCCACGTCGCGCAGCAGCCGGCGCATGATCTTCCCGGAGCGCGTCTTCGGCAGGCCCTCCGCGAACCGGATCTCGTCCGGCCGGGCGATCGCGCCGATCTCCTTCGCCACGTGCTGCGCCAGCTCCTTCTTCAGCTCCGGCGACGGCGCCGTGCCTTTCTTCAGCGTCACGAAGGCCACCAGCGCCGTGCCCTTCAGCTCGTCCGGGCGCCCCACCACCGCTGCCTCCGCGATGCGCGGGTGCGCCACCAGCGCGCTCTCCACCTCCGCCGTGCCCAACCGGTGGCCCGCCACGTTCACCACGTCGTCCACCCGGCCCATCAGCCAGAAGTAGCCGTCCGTGTCCGTGCGCGCCCCGTCGCCCGTGAAGTACTTGCCCGGCAGCTCGCTGAAGTACGTCTTCACGTACCGCTCCGGATCCCCGTACACCGTGCGCAACATCGAAGGCCACGGCTTCGTCACGAAGAGCAGCCCGCCCTGCCCCTTCGGCACCGCGTTGCCCTGGCGATCCAGGATCTCCGCGTGGATGCCCGGCAGCGGGAACGTCGCCGAGCCCGGCTTCGTCGGCGTCGCCCCCGGCAACGGCGAGATCATGATCCCCCCCGTCTCCGTCTGCCACCACGTGTCCACCACCGGGCAGCGCCCACCGCCAATCACCTCCCGGTACCACATCCACGCCTCGGGGTTGATCGGCTCGCCCACCGAGCCCAGCAGCCGCAGCGAGCTCAAGTCGTGCTTGCGCGGGTGCTCGTCTCCCAGCCGCATGAAGGCGCGGATGGCCGTGGGCGCCGTGTACAGGATCGTCGCCTTGTACCGCGCGATGATCTCCCAGAAGCGGTCCGGCCCCGGCTGCGTCGGCGCCCCCTCGTAGATGACCGTCGTCACCCCGTTCATCAGCGGCCCGTACACCACGTAGCTGTGCCCCGTCACCCAGCCCACGTCCGCCGTGCACCAGTAGACGTCATCCTCCTTCAGGTCGAACACCCACCGCGTCGTCAGCGAGATGACCACCGCGTAGCCGCCCGTCGTGTGCAGCACGCCCTTCGGCTTCCCCGTCGAGCCCGACGTGTACAGGATGAACAGCGGGTGCTCGCTCTCCACCCACTCCGGCTCGCACGTCTCGCTCTGCCTGGCGACCAGCTCCTCCCACGACACGTCCTTCGGCCCCAGCGGCCCCGAGTCCCCCGCCCGCTTCAGCACCACCACCTTCTCCACCGTGCGCATGTTCGGCAGCGCCGCGTCCACGTTCTTCTTCAGCGGCACCACCGCGCCCTTGCGCCAACCCCCGTCCGCCGTGAGGAGCACCTTCGCCCCCGCGTCGTTCATGCGCTCCTGCAGCGCCTCCGCCGAGAAGCCTCCGAACACCACCGAGTGCACCGCGCCAATCCGCGCGCAGGCCAGCATCGCCACCGCCGCCTCGGGCACCATGGGCAGGTAGATGCCCACCCGATCCCCCTTGCGCACCCCCAGCGACTTCAGCCCGTTCGCCAGCCGGTTCACCGCCACGGCCAGCTCGCCGTACGTCACCTGGCGGCGATCCCCCGGCTCCCCCTCGAAGAGGATGGCCGGCTTGTCCTTCAGCTTCGGCAGGTGCCGATCCAGGCAGTTGTAGGTCAGGTTGGTGCGACCCTCGACGAACCACCGAGCGTGCGGCGGCTTCCAGTCCAGCACCGTCTGGAACGGCTCCTTCCAGTACAGCTCCTCGCGCCCCCGAGCCCCCCAGTACGCCTCCGGATCCTTCGCGGCTTCGTCCCACAGCCGCCGGTAGTCCTCCATGCTCCGGATGTGCGCGCGCTGCGAGAACGCCGCGGGTGGTGGGAAGACTCGGTTCTCCGTGAGGACCGATTGAATCTCTTGCGACGGACGCTGCGGCTCAGCCATGGGCAACCCTCCCCAGCAGGACAAGCAAGATGATGCCTCCTGTCTAGGTCGCCCCGAGCCCGGGCTCAAGGCTGCTCTTCGCAGGTCTCTTCATTCTGAACGGCCTGGAAGTTCGCCCACAGCTCGCAGACGCACTGGTCCGGACGCCGCGCCTCGTAGCGCACCCGCACCACCCCATCGAACCGGGTGCGACACACCGTGGTCCCCTCCATGTGCACGCTCACCTGGTCCAGCAGGCAGATCTCCCGGTTGACCTTCACGGTGGCGTTGGCCACGCTGCCGTCCACCGAGAAGCTGTCGCCCGACTCCAGGAAGCGCCCTACCAGCTGCATCTCCAGCAGCTCGAAGTCCATGCGCACCACCTGTCCGGTAATGAGCAGAGAGCCATCCCAGAGCGCGTGGGGATCATCATCAACGGACGGAAGCAGGTTGCAGTCGTCCCGGTAGATCTCGGTGGACTGCAGCGTGTAGTGGCCCTGGTTCTGGGGGAACTCGTTGCAGCTGACACAGAGCCCCACGGAGAGCAGCAGGGCGGGCAGGAGGAAGCGGCGCGTGGACACGGGGGGACCATAACCAACCCCGCGCATCCGTGCAGTGCCCTTGCTCGGCCCGGGGTAGACTGTCCGGCCCTATGGCCGAGAAACAGTTCAAGAACCCCACCCCCACGGTGGACTGCATCATCGAGCTGCCCGGAGAGCGCATCGTCCTCATCCGCCGCGCCAACCCGCCCATCGGCTGGGCCCTGCCCGGCGGCTTCGTGGACGAGGGAGAGCCCCTCCACGCCGCCGCCGTTCGCGAGGCCAGGGAGGAGACGGGCCTCACCGTGGAGCTCGTCGAGCAGTTCTTCACCTACTCGGACCCCAAGCGCGATCCGCGCAAGCACACCCTGTCCACCGTCTACATCGGCCGCGCCCAGGGCGAGCCCCAGGGCGCCGACGATGCCGCCGAGGCCCGCTCCTTCCCCCTCAACGCCCTGCCCCCGGACCTCTGCTTCGACCACGGCACCATCCTCTCCGACTACCTGACCTACAAGCGCACCGGTCAGCGCCGGAAGCTCTGAAGCACCGCGCGGATGTACGTCCTCCTGGCCCTCCTCGCCCTCGGCCTGCTGCTGGCCGTCCACGAGCTGGGGCACCTCCTGGCCGCGCGGCTGCTCGGCGTGAGCGTGCCCCGCTTCTCGCTGGGCTTCGGGCCGCCGCTGCTGTCCTTCCACCTGCTCGGCACGGAGTATGTCGTCGCCGCCATCCCCCTGGGTGCTTCGGCCACCCTCCATGGGATGAACCCCCACGCCCCGGGGTTGGATCCCGCCGATCCCCGCAGCTACTCGGCCCAGCGCCCCTGGAAGCGCGTCGTCATCACCCTCGCCGGCTCGCTGGCCAACTACCTGTTCGCCCTGGGCGTCCTCTTCGCGCTGTACACCTCCGGCACCCACGTGGTGGTGCCACTCACGGTGGGCACGGTGACGCCGGGCTCGGAGGCGGCCCTCGCGCAGCTGCTCCCGGGGGACCGCATCCTCAGCGTGGACGGCCAGCCGGTGAAGAGCTGGTCGGACTTCGTGGAGAGCATCGGCCAGAGCCCCGGGCGCGAGCGCTCGCTCGTCGTCTCCCGCCATGGGGAGCCTCGCGTGGTGGCCGTGCGCCCCCGGCCCGATGAGCGCGGGGTGGGCCGCATCGGCGTGAGCCAGCAGTACGTCTACCGCGAGCACTCCCCCGGCGAGGCCCTGGCCCAGTCCCTGGTGCACACCCAGCGCGTGGCCGCCGAGGCCCTCACCCTCGTCTGGAGCCGGGTGGTGGGCCCCAGCCCCACCGCCGAGCCTCCCAGCTCCGTGGCCGTCGTGCGGCAGTCCTCCGGCGCGGCCTCCACCGGCTGGGACTCCTTCCTGCGCGTGCTGGTGGCCATCTCGGTGGCGCTCTCGCTGCTGCACCTGGTGCCCGTGCCAGGCCTGGACGGCGGGCGACTGGTGTTCCTCGCCATCGAGCTGGCCCGGAGACGGCCCGTGTCCCCGCGCGTGGAGACGCTGGCGAACACGGTGGGCTTCCTGGCCATCGCCGCCGCCATCCTCATCATCTCCGTCGCCGAGGTCCGCCGCGCCCTCCCCTCCTCGGAGCCGCGCGCCGCTCCAGGCCCTGGAGCCCCGGCGGGGCCTGCCCTCCTGGATGGTGGGGAGGCGTCCAGCCAGCCCCCCCTCCCCGACGCGGGGGTACAGGCGCCGGATGCGGGGGCCCAGACGCCGGATGCGGGGGGAACCTCCAGAGCCGGCCTGGTGTCAGACGCAGGGCGACCCACCCCAGCCCCGGTTCCGGATGCCGGGGTGGCGAGCGATGCGGGGCCAGCTCCGGATGGGGGACTCCCTCCCCTGGATGCTGGAGCACCGACCGGGCCGGGGAGCGCCCCCGACGCGGGCGGCCCCCTACTCGATGCGGGCGCTGCTGACGCGGGTTGAAGGCTCTATCCTCGGACGGTCCATGAATCCCTCACCCAACGCCGGCCTCTTCTGCGAGCTCTACTGGGGCGAGTCCCTGGCCGAAGCCTGGAGCGTCGGCCCCGAGCACCTCCAGGTGCACGCAGCGCCCGATGAGAAGGCGCTGGTGCCGCTCTACGGCTTCACCCTGCCCGAAGAGCCCTTCCTCCTGGCCGAGCGCACCGAGCACGGCTATCGCGTCTTCGTCCCTCCCAACGTGAAGCTGGAGCGCAGCACCAAGCGAGATGCCTTCCACGGCGTCCCCGAGTCCGCGCTCTCGCGGCGCGACGGCCGCACCAGCGTGGAGCTGCCCGAGGGCACCACGCTGCGGCTCACCGAAGGCCAGCTCCATCTGCTCGTCCAGCACTCGGTGGCCAAGGACCGGGAGAAGCAGTCCCGGCTCAAGATGGTCGTCCTCGTCGCCGCGGCCATCGCCCTCTTCGTGAGCATGCCCCTGGCGTTCCTCGCCGGAGGCCCGGACCCCGAGACGATGCAGCAGAACAATGCCCGGGCGCTCGCCGCGGCGAGGGAGAAGACGGAGGCCCGGCGCAAGGCCCTGGGCATCGACACGCCCCTGAAGCCCATCTCCCCCAGCGAGCAGAAGCCCAGGACCGACGGCGGCACCCCGCTCCCCGTGCCCTCCCACCTCGGCGTCCAGTAGCCGCGGTCGGCGAGCGCTCCGGCTACGGGCCCAGGCCGACCCAGATCTCGCCGTCCTCGAAGAACTCCTTCTTCCAGATCGGCACGTCCTGCTTGAGCCGCTCGATGGCGTGCTCGCAGGCCAGGAACGCCTCCTTGCGGTGGGGCGCCGCGGCGGCGATCACCACCGCCAGCTCTCCCGGCATCAGCGTCCCCACCCGGTGCATGATGGCCAGGCGCGTGCCGCTCCAGCGCTCGGCCACCTCCGCGCCGATGGCCGCCAGCCGCTTCTCCGCCATGGGGGGATAGGCCTCGTACTCGAGCTTCAGCACCCGCCGGCCCTCCGTCTGGTTGCGCACCGAGCCCGAGAACGTCACCAGCCCGCCGTACGCCTCGCCCGACACCGCCGCCACCACGTCCTCCAGCCGCAGCGGCCGGTCCACCACCGAGAACAGCCCCGAGCCGCCCGACACCGGAGGAATGAGCGCCAGCTCCGCCCCGGCCGGCACCTCGGCCTCCACGTCCACGAACTCCTGGTTCACCGCCACGCGCAGGTGCGGCAGCAGCGGCCCCAGCGCCGGGTGGCGCTCGGCCACCTGCCGCAGCACCTCACGCACCCGCACGCCCTCGGGCACCTCCAGCGTCTCGCGCTGGGCTCCCGCGCGCTCGCGCGCCGCGGCGAAGTAGAGAACGGAGATCGAGCCCATGTCTCAGGGAGTCCGCAGCATGATCCGGCCTCGCAGCCGGGCCCCGCCCTCCTCGGGCGAGAAGTCCAGGAAGGCATGATCGAACGGGGGGAGCTGATCCAGGAAGGCCCCGCCGATGGCCTTCGCCGCGCTGAGCTGCGCCTGGGGAATCCCCGGCACCTGCTCGGGCGCATCCATCTCCGCGCGCAGCCGCCCCATGTCCACCATCAGCGACAGGTGGCTCGGCCCGAACGCGCTGGAGCCGAAGCGCTCCTGCAGGGAGGCGCCCACGTTGCCGCGAGGCCTGGCGTCCAGCGCCTCACCCGCCTGCAGCGACAGGCGGTCCCCCGCCACGGTGAGCACCAGCGGCTGCTCCATCACCCGCATCCGGAACCGGGTGGCGCCCTTCTCCTGGCTGCGCTCCACGTTCCAGGTGCCCTTCTCGAAGGCCTTGTTGAGCGCCGCCACCACCGGCGCGGAGTTCGTCAGGCCCGCCTCCAGCAGCACCGAGCCGCGCGGCTCGGGCCGCTTGTTGCCCAGGAAGTTCCGGTAGAAGGCCGGCGCGTCGAAGTACACCAGCAGCGTCACGTCCCCTCGCACCGCGCCGAGCAGCGCCTCCGCGTCGACGCCCTGCTGCCGCCAGCTCTCCAGCGCCTCCGTCCGCTGCGGCGAGCCGGGGGCACCCAAGAGCATGGAGGCCATCTCGCTGGGAGGAATGGACATCATCGCCACCGCCACGGGGCCCAGCGGGGCCTTGTCCAGCAGCGCCGGGAGCGGCCCCTGCTTGCCATCGAGCAGCGGCTTGGTCGCGGGCATGAAGCCGTCCAGCTCCACCCGGCCCTCCGTCGTGCGCAGCGAGGACATGAACCCGGGGAACACTCCGGCCCCCTGCTTCTCCGGGAAGCGGATGAAGGTATACAGGCTGCCCTCCGCCACCTTGCCGCGCAGCTGCGTCAGCAGCGGAGACTCGGACAGGCCCGGGCCGGTGAACCCCGCCACGGCCTTGCGCAGCACCTCCGCGTCCGGCGAGGAGGTCGCCGCCTTCACAGTCTCGCCCTCCTGGGCCTCCTCCTTCTGCGGCATCGCCAGGTACAGGTAGCCCCGGTCCAGGAACGCCGTGACGGGCTCCACGCCCGCCATCTCGATGCGCGCGCTCCCGTCCGGCCTGCGCTCCACCGGGTGGCCCTTGGACTCGAGCTCCCGCACCAGACTGTCCAGGGCCGCCTGGCCCTCCGTCACCCCCAGCAGCATCACCGCGCCCTGGAAGGCCGGCACCGAGAACAGGCCGAAGCCCTCCTCGGGGTCCACCGGGGTGGCCTCCCCCTTCAGGCTCCGCAGCGCCAGGGGCAGCAGCGGCATCTCCTCGATCTGCCTGCGCGCCATGTCCTGGCCCACGAAGCGCTCGAAGAAGTCCACCAGCGGCTCCACCGAGCCGCGCAGCCGGGGCATGTAGATGGCCACCGTGGCGTCCTCGGGGATGGCGCGCAGCAGCGGCCGGGGCACCACGGTGAGCTGCGCGCGGCCGACCTCCGTCGTGCCATCGAGCGCCCGCACCGCGTACGCGCCCGAGCGCGCGAAGGCGTGGGAGACGCGGGGGCCCTTCTGGGTGGGCGTGCCGTCCCCGAAATCCCAGGTGACGTCCGGCGCGCCCTCCTGGGCCGAGCCGAACTCCACCGGTACTCCAGCCTCCACCGTGCGGTCCGGCCCCAGCTCGGGCTTGACCGCGCGGTGGCAGCCAGCGGCCAGCAGGCCCCCGGCCACCACGGAGAGGACGAACAGCGGGACTTTCAGGGACAGGCTTGGGGAAGACCGCATGGAGCGGTCTAGTAGTCCAAGGCCAGCCCGAACATCCAGTGTCGGCTGGAGAGAACCAGCCCGGGACTGCCGAAGTTGTTCACTTCAGCGTAGGTCCACTCGGCGAAGAAGTAGCTGTGGTTGACGCCGATGTCCGAGTCGAAGTCCCGGGCCAGGCGCGGCTCCAGCACGTCCAGCAGGAACGAGACGCCCGCCGTGAAGCCGTAGCCCCACCGGCCGCCCTTGCCCGAGCGGCCGCTCAGCTCCTGCGTCTCCCCGCCCTTCTCGATCCACCAGGGCATGTAGATGAGCCCCAGCTTGCCGTAGGGCACCAGCGGCACGCCCCAGCGGAAGGCCGCGTAGTCGAACTTGTAGAGGGCGTTGAGCTTGAGCGGCACCACCTTGAGCGCCGTCTTCTCCTCGGCCGGATCGCCGTCGTCGGTGAGGGTGTCGGCGTACTTCTCCGCGTAGCCCGCCGAGAAGCCCACGCCCGCCGTGCCGAAGCCCTGGTAGAAGTAGCGCTGCAGCTCCAGCTCGAAGAGCAGCAGCGACGCGTCACCGAACGTGTCCTTGTAGGGCTCGCCGTCCAGGCCCTCCTCGGTGTCGATGCGCGGCTTGTAACCACCCAGCTTGAACTCCACCGCGCCCGTGCGGGGGGAACCCACGGGCGCGCGGGGCGCGTCGGAGACCTCCAGCGCCTGGCTCGGCAGCGCGCCCAGAAGCGCGATGACGCCGAGAGCCACTGCTCGACTCATGACCGGTTTCTCCTTGAAGACAGCCAGAACCCCAGGGCGACCAGCACCCAACCACTCGCGAGACCTCCCGCCGCCGCGCCACACCCTCCCATCTCCTGCCCCTTGGCTTCCACATATCTGTCGAAGAAACCCAGGGTGTGGATCGGCGTGCCCTCCTGGGCCTCCGATGCCGCACTCTCGTTGTCCGCCGCATCCACCGCCGTCGCGGTGAGGCGGTATGTCACACCGTTCTCCAGGTTCTCCACCTTGAACAGCGACTGATCCGAGGACTGGCGCAGATCCCGACCGCCGGAGCCGTCCGTCCGCTCGATGTGGAGCTTGAGCTCGCTGGTGTCATCCGGGACGGTGACGCGCACGGACAGGGCCCCGTCCAGCGGAGAGATCCGCTCGATGGAGGGAGCCTCCGGAGGCTGGGCATCGTACGTCACGTCCACGTCGTCCTTCTGGTAGTTCTTGGAGTTGGACGAGCAGTCGCCGCTCAGGCCACCCGCGATCGGGATGGAGGCGCACAGCTTGTACTCCACCTGCCGGCCCTCGGCGGGGCACTGCGTCTCTCCGCCCTTGAAGAGCGGGAGCTCCCCCACCTCGAAGGACACCGTGCCGGAGCGGTTGGTCAGCACCTGCTCCTTGGCCACGCTGTCCACCAGCGTCGTGCCACTGGGCGGCTCATCCGAGCAGGTCTCCGCGATCCAGAACTTCAGATCGTCACAGACGAGCGTGGTGATGCCGTGGGCCCAGTTGACCGTGCGAGTCAAATCGCAGGGCCCCTTGGGCACGCGCAGCTCGTCGTCGTTGTTGGGCAGGGACAGCTGCAACGCGGTCTGGCTCCAGGCCGTGGTTGCAGTCAGCGTGAGGGCTATCAGCAGGGAACGCATGGACGGAGATGAACCTAGCAAGTGGGGGGCCAGCTGAAACGGGGGGTCGCGCCCTTCATTCCCAGAGGGAACGCCCCCGCCATTCCGCCAAATGGGCAAGCCCGGCCTGGGGCGTGTGCCAAATTGTCAGGCGGGACGCTGGAGCAGCCGCAGCCCGGCCTCCACCAGGTTGAGCGCCCCGCCTCGGCCGGCGTTGTCCACCACGGCGAAGAGGGTGAGCCACTCGGGTGCCTGGGGAAAGGTGCGCAACCTGCCGACGTGGACCGTTGGATCCCCCGCCACGAGCATGGGCATGGGGTAGACCTTCTCGCCGGGCGCATCCAGCACCTTGAGCGCGGGGGACGTCTTGAGCGCGGCGCGGGCCTGCTCCACGGGTGCGGGCACCTTGAGCTGCACGTGCAGGCTCAGCCCGTGGCCGTAGAAGGTGGGCACCTGCACGGCGGTGCCGGCGATGACGGGCGTCTCTCCCCGGGCGCCGAACAGCCGCGCCGCCTCGAGCGTCCAGCCCGCCTCCTCCTCCGTCCAAGGCGAGTTGGCCATGAAGGGGCCCACCTGCGGCACCAGGTTGAAGCCGACGCGCTGGGGGAAGGCATGGGCCTCGGGCTCTCGGCCGGAGAGCAGGCCGGCGGTCTGCTTCTCCAGCTCGTTCACCCCCGTCACGCCCGCCGAGGACACGCCCATCATCGCCGTCACCTGGACCCGGACGACGCCGCCAAATGCCTTCTGCAGCGGCGCGACGATGGAGACGAGGGCGCTGGACACCGCGGACGGCAGGCTGACGACGCGGCCCTTGAAGGTGGCGCCCAGCACCTCGGGGTTGAAGGTGGGCAGCACCAGGGGGACGTTGCCGTCCGCGCGGAAGGCGGAGCTGGCGTCCACCACCCAGGCGCCCGCGGCCTGGGCGATGGGCGCCAGCGTGCGGGACGCGCTCGCCGGGGTGGCCAGCAGCGCCAGGCCCACGCCTCGGAAAGCCTCAGGGGTGGCCTTCTCCACCTCCAGCGTGTCCTCGCCGTACTCCAGCTCGACGGCCTCGGAGCGCTCGGAGGCCAGGACGGTGAGCCGCTCGGAGGACACGCCCTGATCGAGCAGCGCGGAGAGCACCTCGCGACCCACCACTCCGGTGGCTCCCACCACGGCGATCCGTACGTTCTCGTTCATGGCGCGTCCCTTTACGCCAGCCCGGCCCCATCCTCAATCGGGCTAACAGGCCAGCCCACCCATGATCATGGGGAAGCGCGAATTCATCCAGGCACGCCAGGCGGGCTCGGCGCGGGCAACGGCGGCGGGCGCCTGCTCACCGTACAGATAGAGCTGGACGACGATCTGCACCTGCTCCCCCATGGGAAAGGCTCCCAGGGTGGCGACTCCAAGGGCTGGCGAGTCGATCCGGAGCACGAGCCCACGAATCTGCGGGTTCGTCTCGACGCTCTCGACGCTCCCGGCGAGGGGCGGTGCTTCGGGAAGCGCGCTCGTCCGCTGTCCCTGGGCGGCGTTCGCGAGCCCCAGCGGGCCCGTCAGCTTCTCCCATGCCTCGGCCAGGGCCTCCGGGCTGGTGCCCATCAACGACAGGATCGAGCAGGGCTGGCCACGGAAGTGCGCGAGGTACAGGCGCAGGATGCGGAAGAAGCCAGGCCAGCCGGCCTCGATGCTGTTGAGCTGATCGTCCCAGTCATCGGTGCTCGCGAAGAGGCTGTGGACGACCCGCACGACACAGGTGTCGCCGGAGCGGGCCTCGACGATCCACTCGGTGGCGATCGACGGAGCGTTGGGCCCCATAGCTTCGCCCTCGGCAACGAACCGGTGGGGTGCCTCCCAGACCGTCACGGTGGCCTTGGCGTCCATGCCCGGGCCGAAGTGCGAGACGACGGCGCCGCCCACCCGCCCTTCGACTTCGCTCGGGACGAACCAGGCCGAGATGCCGGGCCCTGTGGCGATGGCCTCCCAGACCTGCTCGGGGGTACCTGGGACTTCGACTTCGACCTGCACCGAGCGGCGTCCAGAGGCTTCCTTCTTCACGGTCATGATGGCTCCTGATTCGAGGGTTCGAGAGGCAACGGGTGCGCGACGATCACCAGGCGATGCGCCCGACCACCGGGAGCGGAGGCATCGTGGTAGCGCGCCACGAGCCTGGTGACGGTGTCGGCGAGCTCCTGGCTGAAGGCGGCCCGCTCCGCCGGGGAGCGGAAGCGGATCTCGGTGTCCACCGACAGGGTCGGCAGGCGCTTGCCCAGCTCCACTGAGCGGCGAACCATGGTGCTGACCTCGCGCACGATGCGGGCGGCCAGGGCGATGAGGTAGCTGGCCGAGAGCCGATCCGCGGCCCGGCCCGGATCCGTGGCCACCGGCCCCATCGCGCTGGGCGACACGAGGTAGGAAGCGGCGGTCGCCACCAGCAGGCGCTCCGTCAGCCCTCCCCACTGGCGCGTCTCCGCCACCCGCACCAGCCCGTGCTCCTCGAGGGCTCGCAGGTGGTAGTTGACCTTCTGGCGCGCGAGGCCCAGACGCGTCGCGAGGGCGGCCGCGGACGCAGGCTGAGCCAGCTCCGCCAGCAGGCGGCTCCGGACGGGCTCGAGCGCCACCGTCGCAGCCGCCGGATCCTCGATGACTTCCACGTCCAGCATGGAGCCATAGGAACATTGACAACTTTTTTTGTCAATACGGGTGTGACAATGTGCGCAGACACACGGAACCAGCCTGACGTGGCCTCAGAAGAGGACGACCATGGCGCCCTCGGGCACCCGGTCGAAGAGGCGGGAGATGTCCGGGTTGTGCATGACGACGCAGCCCCAGGAGAGCCGGCCGCCCGTCTCGTCGCGCGTCCACTGCCCCGCCCAGCCGTGGAAGCCGATGCCGCTGCCCAGGCGCGTGGAGGCGTCCGTGGGCTTGCGCTCGGCCCAGGCGCGGGCGATCCGGTCACGCACCTCGGAGGTGATGAGCCCCTGCTCCAGGCCCCGGTCCGCGTCCCAGGCGTTGGGGTAGTTGAGGCGGATCCAGTGGCCTCCGAAGAACTCCGCGTAGGGCCCGGAGAAGGAGCCCCGGTGCTTCTGCACCACGAAGTACATGCCCAGGGGGGTGCGGTTGTCGCCGCGCTTCTGCTTGCGGCCCTCGGCCTGACCGAAGCCCACCTCCACGCGGTCCACCTCGCGCCCCAGCTCGTACAGGCGCATCTCGTGGCGCTCCTGGGAGACGAGCAGCAGCACCCGCTCGCTCGCCGGCAGCATCAGGCGCGCTCGAGCCTGGGTGAAGCGTCGGGCCTCGGCGTCGGAGAGCCGCTTCCCCGTGTTCAGCGTCACCGAGAGCTTCCCCTTCGCGCCCACCCGGCCCAGCCGCTGCCCTCGTTGGACGGGCTCGCCGGGACGCAGCGTCACGGCCTCCAGCCCCGCGTACTCCGAGCGGACCCGGAGCAGCTCGTGGTTCTCGTAATAGAAGTGCTCCAGCGTGAGGGTGTGGCGCTCCGCGTCCACGGTCTCCACGCGCCCGTGCGCCAGCGCTCGCACCTCGCTCCCAGCCTGAGCTCCCTTGGAGCCCGGCAGCGGATCGAAGGCGTCCGCGGGAGGCGCGGGAGGATGGAGGTAGGCCTCGAAGACATCCGAAGCCACCGGCCCCGCGGCCATCGCGGAGAGAGGGAGCACTCCGACCAGCAGTACGCCGAGCCAGCGCGCGAGAGACAAGGACATGAGCGGCACGCGGAGTGGACACACAGGCCCGGCGAGTCGTTCCCGCTCAGCCCCACTGGAGGGTGAGCGTGGCCATCAGTCCTCTTTCAAGCGAGCCGTAGGCGCCGGCCCCGGCAGCGGAGGGAACTTCGGGTTGCGCTCGGGCTCGGAGGCCCGGACGTAGTGCGGCTCCAGCGCGAACACGGCCTCCAGCGGCTGCGTCTCAGGGAAGCGGGCCAGCCGCGCCAGCTCCACCGCCGACGGGAACACCGGCCCGGTCAGCAGTCGCCCCGGAGCGACTCCCGCCGCCTCCAGCGCGGCGCGGTAGTCCGTCAGCGCGGGCCCCAGCGCGAGCGCCTCGGGCTCGGCGGCCAGCCTCGCCGCCACCTCCTCCGGGGACATCGCCGTCTCGGGCTCCAGCGCCTCCACGGTCCGCCCGCGCCGCCGGTACGCGCCCAGGTACAGGTCATCCTTGCGCGCCACCGCGAGGCAGAACAGCGGCGGGCCTTCGGGCCCCTCCAGCGCCACCGCCGCCAGCGAGGAGGCGCCCACCACCTTCAGCCGCGCCGCGTAGGCCAGCGCCTTCACCGTGGCCAGGCCAATGCGCAGGCCAGTGAAGGATCCGGGCCCCAGCCCCACCACCAGCCCCTCCAGCTGCGCCAGCTTCACGCCATGCCGCGCGAGCAGCTCGCCCACCACTCCGGGCAGCACCTCGCTCTGCTTCCGCGGCGGCCCCACCACCACGTGCTCCAGGGAGCGCACGTCCTCCCCCACCCCTTCGACCAGGGCCAGCGACAGCGTCAGCGTGGAGGTGTCGAGCGCGAGGAACACGGCACTCCTCTACCCCGGGAGCGCCTCGAGAGGGACGGAAAAGGACGTCACCGGCTTCGCGTCCTGGCACCGGTACAGCCGCACCCGCGCCAGCCCCTTCGAGACCATGTCCAGCTTGCGCGCGGCGCCCAGCGACACGTCGATGATGCGCTCGGCCTTGAAGGGGCCCCGATCGTTGATGCGCACCTCCACGGACTTGCCGTTCTCCATGTTCACCACCCGCACGCAGGCGCCGAAGCGCATCGTACGGTGGGCCGCCGTCATCGCGTTCTGGTCGAAGCGCTCGCCGCTCGCCGTCGGCCGGCCGTGCAGGCCCGGGCCGTAGTACGAGGCCAGGCCCTCGCCCAGATAGGCACGCGAGCCCTTCTCCGGCGTGTCGCCAGACTCCTCGGAGCCAGCCCTCCCCTCGGAGCTCTCGGGCCGATCGGGCCGGGCCGCGCGCGAGGCGCAGCCCGTCAGCAGCCCCATCCCCAGCACCACCACGAGCAGCCGCGTCAACGTTCCGCTCACCGGGTGATGTCGTTGAAGAACGCCACCAGCATCAGCAGCACCAGCATCGCCAGGCCGATGACGTTGGCGACCTCCCGGACACGCACCGGGATGGGACGGCGCCGGATGCTCTCCCAGCCCGCGGCCACCAGGTGGAAGCCGTCCAGGATGGGGATGGGCAGCAGGTTCACCACGCCCAGGTTGATGGAGATGACCGCCATCAGGTTGAGGAAGTAGTCCCAGCCCAGCTCCGAGCTGCGCGCCGCCATCTGGTACATCATGATGGGCCCGCCCACGGAGCTCAGCGGCACGTCATTCGTCATCAGCCCGGCGATGGCCGCCACCGTGCTGGTGATGATCTTCGGCACCACCTTCGCGGCCTGCTTCAGCGCCTCGTTCCACTCCAGCGTCACCGTCACCCGCTCCGCCGGAGGCACCTCGCCCCGGGTGAGGTACCAGGGCCGGACTCCCAGCCCGATCGTCTCGGTGACGTTGCCCATCTCATCCGTCTGCTTGATGGGCGCCTGGGCGAGCTTCTCCTTGTGCTCGCCATCCTGGCTGCGCCACACCAGCTCGAAGGGCTCCTTGCCCCGCCCGCTCAGCTTCACCTCGAGCGTGTGGAAGGTGGTGAGCGGCTCGCCGTTGAACGACACGAGGCGATCGCCGGACTTCAGCCCCGCCGCCGCGGCCGCCGTCCCCGGCAGCACCGTGGCCACGTAGAGATCCCTCGGCTCCACGCCCAGCGCCGCCAGGCCCTCCTTGCCCTGCTGCTCCTCCAGCTGGAGCTTCACCAGCTCCGGCACCTGCATCGTCACCGCGCCCGCCTGCACCGGCCGCAGGCGCTGCACCGCCACCTCCAGCTTGCCGTCATGCCTGGCCAGCGCCTGGTACAGCGTGGCCTCGTCCGGCACCGGCGTGCCGTTGATGGACAGGATGCGGTCGAACGTCTTCAGCCCCGCCTGCTCCGCCACCGAGCCGGGCGGCACGCCCACGATCGGCACCGGCGAGTTCGCCTCCACCATCATCCGCCCCCGCTCCACCGTGTCGAACGGCGTGGAGTCCACGTACTTGAGCGGCGTCACGTTGGTGATGAACTGCTGGCCGTCGCGCTCGACGGTGAGCGGAACGGGGCGCTCGAAGCGGCCCACGAACGCGTCCGCCATCTCCTCGAAGGTGCGGACCTTGTCCCCGTCCACCGCGACGATCCGGTCCCCCGGACGCAGCCCCGCCGCCGCCGCGGGCGTGCCCTGGGGCACGTAGCCCAGCCGCGTCGAGATGGCCTCGTGCGGCCCCCAGAAGACGAAGAAGTAGATCAGGACGGGGAACGCCAGATTGAACGCCGGACCGGCGAGCACGATCAACATGCGCTTCCACGGCGGCTGCGCCAGAAAGCCCCGATGCGCCTCGTGCGGATCCAATTCCTCGCCGGGCACATCCCCCGCCATCTTCACGAAGCCGCCCAGCGGAAGCAGCGCGATCTGGTACTCCGTCTCGCCCTTGGTGAAGCCCAGCAGCTTGGGCCCGAACCCGAAGGAGAACTTGAGCACCTTCACCCCGCAGGCCTTCGCCACGAGGAAGTGCCCCAGCTCGTGCACCGTCACCAGCACCCCGAGCAGGAGCGCGAAGAACCCGATACTCGCCATGGCGGCAAGACTAATCGCGCTCTGGTCCAGGGACAACGCACATCCGTCCACACTGCTCGGCCGAGCACACAGCCGCTACGCCAGCCACCCGCGGACGAACTGCACGTAGATGAACACCAGGGGCGCGTTGAACAGCAGCGCGTCGATGCGGTCCAGGATGCCGCCGTGCCCGGGGATCAGCTTGCCCGAGTCCTTCACCCCGTAGGCCCGCTTGAGCATGGACTCGCACAGGTCCCCGATGGGGCCGAAGATGCCGCCCACCACGCCCATCACCACGCAGTCGGCCACCGTGAAGTGGGGGAAGAAGCCCGCCTTGGCGATGAACATGCCGCCCACCGAGCCCACCATGCCCCCGAAGAACCCCTCCCACGTCTTGTTGGGGCTCACCTCCACATACAGCTTGTGGCGGCCCAGGAACCGACCGGCGAAGTAGGCGGTGGTGTCGTTGGCCCAGGTGATGACGAGCGCACAGATGACCCACGACAGGCCCTCGGCGCGCAGGCGGAGCGCGGACAGGGCCAGCAGCCCCACCGCGCCATAGAGGTAGCCCGTCACCAGATGGGACGAGCGGACGGGCGCCTCGGGCAGCGGGCCGCGGATGAGGTGGTAGGTCCACACGAAGAAGAACAGGCCCGCCGTCAGCCAGAAGGCCAGCTCTCCCACGTGCTCCGAGTTGCGCAGCGGCAGCAGGGGCACCACGCCCGACAGCACGATGCCCACCCACGCCGCCGGCGACAGCTGCTTGAGGGTGATGGAGTAGTACTCGCTGGTGCACGCCGCGGCCGCCACCGCGAACAGGGCCGCGCTCCAGGCGCCTCCCTTCGCGATGAGGAAGAGGACGACCGGCAGCAACACCACCGCCGACACAATCCGGAGGACGAGGTTCTTGTTCTTCTCGTTCACGCCTTGGCCCGCTGGGTTTCCTCACGCTGCAGCTGCGCGGACGTCAGTCCGAAGCGCCGCTCCCGCTGCTGGTAGTGCGCCAGGCAACGCAGGAAGGCCTCGGTGCGGAAGTCCGGCCACAGCACATCCGCGAAGTAGAGCTCCGCGTACGCCATCTGCCACAGCAGGAAGTTCGACACGCGGAACTCGCCGCTGGTGCGCACCACCAGATCCAGCGGCGGCAGCCCGTGCGTCCACAGGCGGGACTCCATCTCCTTCTCGCCGATCTGCGCCGGATCCAACTCGCCGCGCGCCACCGCCTGCGCCATCTCCCGGGTGGCGTGGAGGATCTCCTCGCGCCCGCCGTACGAGAGCGCCAGCGTCAGCACCATGCCCTGGTTGTGCGCCGAGTCCGTCCGCAGCCGCTCGAGCGGCTCGCGCACGTAGCGCGGCAGCTTGTCCACCTCGCCGATGGTGTTCAGGCGGATGCCGTTGGTGATGATCTCCGAGTACTCGCTCTCGAGGAACTCGCGCAGCAGGCTCATCAGCCCGGCCACCTCGTCCGCCGGGCGCGCCCAGTTCTGCGAGGAGAAGGCGTAGAGGGTCAGCGCGGAGACGCCCACACGGCGGGCGGTGCGCGCCACCTCACGCACACTGGCGGAGCCCTCGCGGTGGCCTTCCAGGCGGGGCAGGCCGCGGATCTCCGCCCACCGGCCGTTGCCATCCATGATGATGCCCACGTGGCGGGGCACCGGACGGGCCTTGACCTGTTGTTCCAGCGCGTTGACGGCAGAGGGGCGTTCCATGAAGCGTCGCACCTTAGAGGCACCGCCCGGCGTCGTCCACGGGAGTGTGGGCCAACGGTCGCCAGCGAACCCTGGCTGGTCGCCCGGTGAGGGTGGGCGGCGTACATCGGCGTGGTGGCCGATGGGACAGGGGGTCCACCCGGCATGGAATCGCCCCCGAGCTTGTTTGACCCTGGAGCGACCTGCTCCGTAGGATCGGGGAATTCATGCCGCCCAAGTTGATTGGCCCCTATCGCGTCATCGAGACGCTCGGTAGCGGAGGTGTGGGGACCGTGTATCGGGCCCTGGACCGCCGTACCAATGATCCCGTGGCGCTCAAGCTGCTGTCGGCAGGCCCCGCCCTGGACACCCGGGCGGCGCGGCGGCTGGCGCGCGAGTACGAGACGCTGGCGGATCTGGCCCACCCCAACGTGGTGCGCGTGTTCGACGTGGGCGTCTTCCAGGGCTACCCCTATCTCGTCATGGAGCTCATCGAAGGGCTCACCCTGCGTAACTACCTGAATCTCCGAGGCGCGGACCTGCTCTCTCCCTCCGGCTCCATCTCCAGGCCCCGCTCGCGCTTCCTGCCGGAAGACGACTCCGACTCCTGGGGGGATGGGGATGAGGAGGAGGAGTCTGGCGCGGAGGAAGCGTCGGGCTCTTCGGAGGAGGAGTCGGACTCGGACGAGGAGGACGACGGCCCGCTGCCCTTCAACCTGTCCGCCTTCTCCGAGGAGGCGCCCAGCGAGGATGCGGGGTTCCGGGCCGGCCCCGAGTCCGTGCGTGCCCTGGCGGACGCGGCGGATGAGCCGGACACAGGTGACCCAGAAGACTTCGATGTGCCCTACGAGGTGCAGGATCCCAAGGTCCAGCTGGTCGAGCGCCGCATCCAGGAGGCCCGCACCGAGGACCTCAACCGCCCCGAGCGCATGGGTCGCTTGAAGGACGCGATGCTCCAGGTATGTGAGGCCTTGGCCTACATTCATGGCCACGGGCTGGTGCACCGGGACCTCAAGCCGTCCAACATCATGGTGGATGAGGACCGGCAGGTGCGGCTGATGGACTTCGGGCTGGCGAAGTTCCTGGCGGACGATGCGGGGCTCACGGCGGACGGGCGCATGGTAGGGACGTTCCGGTACATGTCTCCGGAACAGATCCTCGGTGAGCCGCTGGATGCGCGCGCGGACCTCTACAGCCTGGGAGTCATCCTCTACGAGCTGATGACGGGCCGGGCGCCGTTCGACGCGAAGACGCCGAGCGCGCTGTGGCAGCAGGTGCTGGAGGTGGAGCCCGCTCCCATCCTCGGCATCAACCTGAAGGGCGATCCTCAGCTGGCGCGAGTGGCCCACAAGCTGCTGCGCAAGGAGCCGGATGACCGGTTCCAGACGGCCGAGGAAGTCTACGAGGCCCTGGCCGAGTGAGCACGGACACGGTGCATACGCTCACGGTGGACGCAGCGAAGGCGGGCCAGCGGGTGGACCTCTTCATCGGAGAGGCGCTGGGCCTGTCGCGCGCGAAGCTCAAGCGGCTCTTCGAGGAGGGCGCCGTCAAGGTGAACGGGCGCGCCGCGAAGAAGGGCCTGCTGGTGACGGCCGGCCAGCGCATCACCGTGGAGTACGAGGAGGAGACGCGCGAGGCCGTTCCGGACGCGGGCTTCCCCCTGGTGGTGCTGTACGAGGACGCCACGGTGGTGGCGGTGGACAAGCCGGCGGGGCGGCCCTCGCATCCCCTGCGGCCGGGAGAGACGGGGACGGTGGCCAACGCGCTGGTGGCCCGCTACCCCGAGTGCGCCACGGCCTCCGAGGACTCGCGCGAGGGCGGGCTGTGCCACCGGCTGGACATCGAGACGTCCGGGGTGCTGCTCGCGGCGCGCACGCGCGAGGCCTGGCACACGCTGCGCGCGGCCTTCGGCGGCCGGGGCGTGGACAAGCGCTACCTGGCGCTGGTGACGGGGCCGCTGGCGGAGGAGGGAGAGATCGATCTGCCCCTGCGCCACCACCCGCGCCACCCGGACCGCGTGGAGCCGGCGCTGCCCGGCGCGGAGGGGGCTCGCGAGGCTCACTCGCTCTTCCGGGTGCTGGGGCGCTCGGGCGAGTACAGCCTGGTGGAGGTGAAGATCCTCACCGGCGTGCTGCACCAGGTGCGCGCTCATATGGCCGGCGTGGGCTCCCCGCTGGTGGGAGACACGCTCTACGGCGGCAAGGAGCAGCCCGGGCTGTCACGCTTCTTCCTGCACGCGCAGTCGCTGGGGTTCTCGCACCCGGTGACGGGCAAGGCCGTGCAGGTGGAGAGCCCCGTGCCGGCCGATCTCTCCGAGGTGCTCCAGAAGCTTGGCCTGTCGCTGGCTCCGGCGGCTACTCGCCCATCACCTTGATGATGACGCGCTTGCGCCGCTGGCCGTCGAACTCGGCGTAGAACACCTGCTGCCAGGGGCCCAGATCCAGCTTCCCCGCCGTGACGGGGATGATGACCTGGTGGTGGATGAGCAGGGACTTGAGGTGCGCGTCCCCGTTGTCCTCGCCCGTGCGATGGTGGCGGTAGTCCGGCCCCTGGGGCGCCAGTTCCTGCAGCCACTCCCAGATGTCCTCGTGGAGCCCGGACTCGTCGTCATTGACGAACACGCCCGCGGTGATGTGCATGGCCGACACGAGCACCATGCCCTCCTGGATGCCACTCTTGCGTACCAGCCCGGCCACGCTGTCCGTGAGTCGGACGAGCTCGCGCCGCGACTTCGTCTCGAACCAGAGGTATTCGGTGAGGGTCTTCATTCCCGTGCCTCGTCAGGAAGGTTCGCTACAGTGATGGACGTCATGCGCGCCATCATCCACGTCGACATGGACGCCTTCTACGCGTCCGTGGAGCAGCGGGACAACCCGTCCCTGCGAGGCAAGCCGGTGATCGTCGGCGGGCATGCACAGCGCGGCGTGGTGGTCGCCGCCTCCTACGAGGTGCGCCCCTTCGGCGTGCGCAGCGCCATGCCCATGGCTCGCGCGGTGAAGATGGCGCCCCAGGCCATCGTCGTCCCGCCCCGGTTCTCGGCCTACGCGGACGCCAGCGAGCAGGTGTTCTCCATCTTCGAGCGCTACACCCCGCTCATCGAGCCGCTCTCGCTGGACGAGGCCTTCCTGGACGTCACCGCCTCCGTGCGCCTGTTCGGCGAGCCCGCGGAGATCGCCCGCCGCATCCGCAAGGAGATCGCCCTCGAGCTGAACCTCCCGGCCTCGGCGGGGATCGCCCCGGTGAAGTTCGTGGCGAAGATTGCCTCGGACCTGGCCAAGCCCAACGGCCAGCGAGAGGTCCGCGCCGAGGAGGTGGTCCCCACCCTGGCGAAGCTGCCCGTGTCCCGCCTGTGGGGCGTGGGCCCCAAGACGGAGGAGGAGCTGACGCGCGCCGGGCTGAAGACCATCGGCGACGTGGCGGCGCGGGACGTGGGGTGGCTGGAGCAGCGGTTCGGCTCCCAGGGCCGTCACCTGTGGGAGCTGTCCCAGGGCATCGATCCGCGCGAGGTGGTGCCCGATCGCGCAGCCAAGAGCGTGGGCGCGGAGGACACCTTCGAGGAGGACCTGCGGGGCGTGGATCTGCTGCGCCCCCACGTGCACGCCCAGGCGCTGCGAGTCGCCCGGCGGCTGCGCAAGGCCGAGGCGAAGGGCCGCGTGGTGCAGCTCAAGGTGAAGTTCGCCGACTTCACCACCATCACCCGGCGCACCACCCTCTCCGCTCCGACGGATGATGGGCAGACGCTCTACCGGGCCGCGTTGGAGCTGCTGGAGCGCGCCCATGAGGGCAAGCCCATCCGGCTGACCGGTGTGTCCGTGCAGCTCGCCGAGCAGCAGGAGCCGCAGCAGCTCGGGCTCTTCGCCGCCCCCGCCCCTCCCCCACCGCGCAGCGCGAAGCTCAACGCCGCGCTGGACCGCATCGCCGAGCGCTTCGGCACCAAGGCCATCACCACCGCGGACATCGCCGAGACGGGCGGTGCCGCGGACGATGAGGATCCGTGGGGACGGCACTGAGCGTCCTATGAGAGGTGGAGGACAGTCCGCCCTCTCTCTCGGCTGAACCCTCGTGCGCTTCCGAGATGCAGAGGGTCCGCCCGCCCGCCTGCCCCACGCTTCCCCCGAAGAGCCCCCGTACACAGTGTCGACAGCGCGCCGAGGGGGCAGCGGATCCAGGGGGAGCGCGATGCGGACAGGGCTTGGAGGCCGGGTTCATGGGCGACCTGCCTCGCTCCACCGGGAGAGTCACACGTTGCCGGCGGCCACTCTCCCTCTGGAGGACACATGAAACGACTCGTGGCGGTCATCCCGGCCGTGGCCCTGGCTGTAGGGCTCGTGGCTTCGCGCGCCAGTCTCGCGGCGGACACTCCTGGAGCCTGTCCCCAGGGCGTCCCCCTCACCTCCATCCCCGCCATCCAGGGCTCCGGCGCCGGCAGTCCGCTGGCCGGGCGCACCACCTCCACCGAGGGAGTCGTCGTCGGAGACTTCCAGGCCGCCGACCAGCAGAGCGGCTTCTTCATCCAGGCGGCCCAGGGAGACGGCAACCCCGCCACCAGCGATGGGCTCTTCGTCTACGTGCCTCGGAGCAACGCCCTGTCGAGCATCGACGTGCTCCCGGGAGACCTGGTGCGCGTCAGCGGCACCGTGAAGGAGTTCCGCTCCAGCACCGGCAGCGGCACCCTCACCGAGCTCGACGCCATCACCGCGCTCAGCATCTGCGCCCGGGGTGTCACGGTTCAGCCCGCGGCCCTGGCGCTGCCCGTGGCCACCGTGGCGGACCTCGAGGCCTACGAGGGCATGCTCGTCACCTCCTCGCAGGTGCTCACCGTCACGGAGACGTACGGTCTGGGCCGCTATGGCGAGCTCCTCCTCTCCAGCGGAGGACGCCTCTTCACGCCCACCAACGGCCAGGGCGGCTCGCCCGAGGAGTATGCCCGGCGGCGGCTCCTCCTCGATGACGGCAGCTCGCGGCAGAACCCCGCTCCCATCCCCTTCCTGTCCTCGCCCGGCCCGGAGGGCACCCGCCGCGTCGGCGACACCGTGCAGGGCCTGACTGGCGTGCTCACCTACGCCTTCAACGAGTACCGCCTCTTCCCCACCGTCACGCCGAACTTCGTCAGCACGAACCCGCGCACGGACAGGCCGGAGCAGATCGCGGGCGGACTCAAGGTCGCCAGCTTCAACGTCCTCAACTACTTCACGACGCTCAACTCGCGTGGCGCGAACTCGCCGGAGGAGTTCGCTCGGCAGAAGGCGAAGACCGTCGCGGCGCTGAAGGCCATCGACGCGGACATCGTCGGCCTCATCGAGGTGGAGAACAACGGCCCGACCGCCCTGCGGGATCTGGTCGATGCGCTGAACGCCGCCTATGGCGAGCCCATGTACGCCGCGGTGCCCGACCCCGCCACGGGTGTCGGCAGCGACGCCATCAAGGTCGCCCTCATCTACAAGCCCCGGTCGGTCAGCCTGGCCGGCGCCTCCCTCAGCTCCGCGGATCCCGTCTTCGATCGCCCCCCTGTCGCCCAGACCTTCCGCACGAACAGCGCCGGGTCGGACCTCACCGTCGTCATCAACCACTTCAAGTCCAAGGGCTCCTGCCCGCCCAGCGGGGACGTGGATCAAGGCCAGGGCTGCTGGAACCTCAAGCGCATCGCGCAGGCCAACGCGCTCCTCCAGCTCATCGGCGAGCTGCAGGCGCAGTCGAACGACCCGGATGTGCTCGTCATCGGCGACCTGAACGCCTACAGCGAGGAGGATCCGGTGCAGACGCTGGTGGCTGGCGGGCTGGAGCACCTGAGCCTGCGGATGCCCGCCCCCCAGCGCTACAGCTACGTCTTCGAAGGCCAGTCGGGAGAGCTCGACCACGCCCTGGCCACCTCCAGCCTGGCCGCCCAGGTGCGAGGCATCACCGTGTGGCACATCAACGCGGATGAGCCCCCGGTGCTCGACTACAATACCGAGTTCAAGACCGACGACCGCTACACGCCCACGCCGTTCCGCTCGAGCGATCACGATCCCCTCATCATCGGGCTCGAGCTGAACGCCGTGTGCGAGGTCGACCCGGGCGCGCCCACGCTGGAGCTGCTGGGCGACAGCCCCATGACGCTGGAGTGCGGCGTGGACACCTGGCTGGACCCGGGCGCCAGGGCCTGGGATGCCTGCGGCCCCCTTGAGGTCCACACGTACAACTCGGGCAACGACGCGTCCGGGCCGGGTCCTAACACGCGCGCCGAAGGCACCTACTCCGTGCAGTACATCGCGTGGACATCGATGGGGCAGGCGGTGGGCGCGATCCGCTCGGTGCGCGTGGCGGACCGCACGCCTCCGCTGCTGAAGCTCAGGGGCGACACGGAGATGACGCACACGTGCGGCACCGGCTGGGTGGACCCTGGCGTGGAGGCCGTGGACGCGTGCTACGGGAACGTGGCCCCCACGGTGAGGACGACGGGGTACGTGAACGGGTGGGTGCCCGGCGTGTACACCGTACGCTACGACGTCCAGGACAGCGCGGGGAACTCCGCCCCCCCGCTGACTCGCACGGTGAGGGTCTCCAACTGTCCCTGGTGAGGGCTGGAGGGCTGAGCCTTCAGCGCGGTGACGGGCGACGGCGGCCCAGCAGGGCCAGGCCCAGCATCAGCAGCGGCACCACCGAAGCGCTCGAGCTCCCCGCGCCGCAGCCGCAGCCGCCCTCCGCCTCCACGTCTCCGCCGCCCGTGCCACCGTCTGGCGCGGGCTCCTGCCGCGCGAGCACCGTGATGGACACGGTGTCCTCGCCGCTATCCCCGCTCGGATCCGTCACCCGCAGCAGGAACGTGAGCACCGTCGTCGTGCTCACGTCCGGAGCCGTGAAGGTGGTGGAGAACGCACGGGGATCGCTCAGCGTCACGGCCGGGCCCGCGGTCTGGGTCCACTCGGGGCTGAGCACATCGCCGTCGAGATCCATCCCGAGGCCTTCCAGGGTCACCGTGGTGCCCTCGACGACATTGCGATCGGGCCCCGCGTCCGCCATCGGCGCCCGATTCACGGGGTACACGGAGACAGTCACGGTGTCCGTGCTCGAGTCCACCCCATCGCTTACCGTGAGCTGGAAGGTGAGCACCGTGAGCACGGTCACTTCGGGTGCGGTGAAGGCAGCCTGAGCCGTGGTTGCATCCCTCGGCGTCACGGAGGGCCCCGTTGTCTGCGTCCAGGCGTACGTCAGCGTGGTGCCGGCGTCCGGATCGGCGGAGCCCCGTCCATCCAGCGTCACCTCCGTCCGCTCCGCCACCGTCTGATCCTGGCCCGCGTTGGCCACGGGTGCGCGGTTCACCTCCTGCACGGTGACGTTCACGGTGTCCGTGCTGGAGTTCCTCCCGTCGCCCACCGTGAGCTGGAAGGTGAGCACGGTGGCCGCGGTCACCTCCGGCGCGGTGAACCCAGGCTGCGCCGAGGTGGCGCCAACCAGCGTCACCGAGGGGCCCGCCGTCTGCTCCCACGCGTAGGTCAGCGTGGTGTTCGGGTCTGGATCCGAGGAGCCTCGTCCATCCAGCGTCACCTGCGTCCGCTCCCCCACCGTCTGGTCCGGCCCCGCGTTGGCCACGGGTGGGGTGTTCTCGCAAGCGGCGGGCTGCTCGACCACCGTGGCGAAGGGCGTGTTGGTGATGCCCGTGAAGCTCACGTTATCGATGTCCCAGCCCTCATCGCCGATGCTGTTGTCCGAGCCGATCCGGAAGCGCACGCGAACCGTCCTTCCCTGGTAGGCCGTCCCGAGGCTGACGGTCTCCAGCGTCCAGTCGGGGTAGTTCTCGCTGACGTCGCTGTAGGCATCCCGGCCCGAGAGCGGGTTGCTCACCGAGGGAGAGATCGTCCCCACGTAACCCGGCGAGGCGAAGGCTCCGATGTCCGTCCACGTCTGCCCGTCATCCGTGCTGAGTTCGATGACGCCCCCGTCGTAGAAGTCGAAGGCGTCCGAGTCGAAGCTGAAGCGGTGGAGGAACGTGAAGCCGAAGTCCCCCGTGGGCGCCACCACGAGCGGCGGAGAGGTGAAGTAGATGTCCGCCTTCGCGGGCGCGTCCGGCCCGTGGAAGTAGCTGGCGAGCGGCGTCTCGGAGACGCGGCGCCAGGGCCCGAGGTTCCCCAGGGTGGTGTCTCGCGAGGCGGTCCACACCACCTGCTTGCTCTCCACGTCGTCCGTCGTGGAGCTCTGGGGCGTCTCGTCCGTGTGGATGCGCTCCTCGAAGCTCGCCGTCTGATCTCCGGGGATGGCCAGCTCCGCGTCGCGGTAGGTGACGTTGAAGCGGATGGTCCGAAGCGTCGAGGTGCTGCTCACGGAGACGGGAAGCTCGGCGGTGCCCACCCCGAGAGGCTCGATGGCGGGGAACGTGAGCAGGCCACCGTTGCCGATGACCACGCCGGGATCGTTCGAGCTGATGTGAGCGGTCGTGGCCGTCAGCGTGTCCGCCCCCGTGTTCGACAGGCTCACTCGCAGCAGGCCCGTCTCGCCGTGGTCCACCACTCCGTCGCTGTCACAGGAGCCGGAGCCCTCGACCAGCTCCGCGCCCCCGAACGCCACGTCCTTGCCGGTGGCGAAGCTCTCCACCACCCCAGCGTGGGTCGAGGACTCGCGGTCCGGCGCCACCGCCCTCAGGCCCGCCCCTCGACGCGCGAAGGCGGAGGAGAAGAGCTTGAAGTCCACCGGATCGCCCGTGTACGCGGCCATGAGCAAAGCATCCCGGGCCTCCAGGAAGGTGGGCAGCGGCGGCGTGAGCTTGTAGGCGAGCACGAGGTAGCGCTTCATCCGCTCCTGGGCCTGCGCGAAGGTCAGCCGGGGCTGGGAGCGCAGCAGCGCCGCGTAGCACTCCCAGAGCATCGTCCCCCACACCTCGCCGGAGTTGTGGATCTGGGAGTTCGACGCCCCCGCGGGCCCCGGGTTGAAGGGGGCCTCCGCCGGGAGCGGCACGCCATTCTGGATGTGCTTGAACGTGAGCGGGTTCCGGCTGAAGTCCGTCGAGTACGGATAGCGCCGCAGGCCGAAGTAGAACCCGTTGTTGCCCGCGCCGCTGGGAGCCGCGCCCCCGGCGACGTAGCCACCCACCGCGTAGGCGCCCTGGAAGCTGTCGTTGCCCGGGAGCTGCGCGTCCTCCGCGCGCACCATCATCAGCAGCGCGTGGAAGTCTCCCCAGCCCTCGCCCATGGCGCGGCCCTGGTTGTTGGACAGGCCAGCGCCGTTGGAGATGAGCCGGTTGCTGATGAAGTGGCCCCACTCGTGCGCGACCACCGTGTTGTCCACGGAGCTGTCCCGGAAGGGGGCGGCCTCGTGCAGCAGCGTCGCCTTCACTGGCGCGGAGGCGAGCTGGTTCTTGAGGAGGACTCCGTCTGCCTGGGTCACCGAGAGCGCGGGGATGGAGATGGAGGCGTCCGTCCCGGTCAGCGTGGGAGGAGGCCCCGCCGAATTGTGGGCGATGATGACGCCGAGAGCCCCCGCGTTCTGCGCGTTCTTCGTCTTGATGACCATGTTGCAGCCGACGCGATCGATCAGGATGAGCTTGCCGGTCACGTTGTTGATGAGGGCCTGACAGGCATCGGTGCGGGTGCCGTTGCCGTCATCGGCGAGGATGACGTCGGCGGTCAGGTTGAAGACCTGGGGACCGAAGGTCGCCGTGCCCGCGGCGTACTCGCCCGCGATGGCGGGCGGCTCCGTCACGGTGACGCCGTAGCGTGTGTTCGGCGTGTAGAGGAACACCTGCAGCCGCGGCCGGGCCCCGTCGGCGGGAGTCATCATGGTGGCGTTGTTCTGGCCGCTGCTGTCCTGCGCCTCGGCGCGCAGGCTGTCGTTGCCGAGCCCGCCTCGGCCGTAGTTGTCGGTCTGCGCGTTGCCCGTGGCCTCGGTGAAGCCCGCGTCGTAGTACCAGTCGTGCAGGAAGTTGTTCACGTAGAAGAGCTGCGTGACGGCCGCCATCCGCTGCTCCACGCTGGCTCCCGGCTGCAGCGAGACGTCATAGACACGGTCGAAGCTGTTGGGACTGGTGGTCGAGGCTCGGAAGTCCGTGCCGTCCAGCCCGTCCGCCCCGGAGATGTCCACGTAGGCGTCCACGTTGTTGCCTAGCGTCTCGGTGGCGCCGGAGGGCAGCCAGGGATCGTTCTGGCTGAAGGGCGCGTTCTGAAGGGTGACGAGGCCCGGCGAGACGAAGGGAGCCTGGTAGCCATCCGGCACGCCCGTGGGGTTCGGCGAACCCCCGAGCCCCTGCGGACCATCCTGGGGAACGAACGCCCCCGCCGAATCGGCCCAGACGCGATACGAGAACGTGTCCGAGGCCGTGAGGTTGTGGCGGAAGAGCAGCCGCCCATCGTCCGCGGCGATGACGTAGGCATAGGCGTCCGAGTCCTGGCCGCTCCCCTCTCCCGTGTGTAGCTCCACGTAGAAAGCCGGCACCAGCCGATCCGGCAGCGGGAAGATGACGCGCTTGACGCGAGCCGGCGTCATCATCCCCTTCGAATACCGGGCGCGCTCACCGGACGCGAAGTCGAAGGAGGTATAGGGGCCCTGAGCCTTGCCCACCGGCTCGAGGCTCGTGGCCTCCAGCCGCTCGCCATTCAAGTCCGCGTAAGCCAGGGAAATGGCTTCGCGCTCCTGGAGGCGGAAGCGCAGCCTGCCCAGACGGGACTCCGGGGTCACATGCGGGCTGAGATAGCCCGAGATGCCGATGAGCTCGTGCTGCTCGTTCAGCACCACCGTGAGCCTGTGGCGGAAGACCTCGATGCCCTCCAGGTCCTGGCCGAAGGTGACGAGGGCCGTGCCCTGCTCGGGGAGAGACTCCTCCACGCTGGCTCGTGTCGAGGCCGCCACCTGCGGCGCCAGCCCATAGAGCGGAGCGAGCCGGGACAGGTGCGCCCGTGCGGCCTGCTCGGGCCCCATCCGCTTCAGGCCGGACCGGATGCGGGGATCGACTCCGGCGGGGTTCCCCCACACGAGGGTGGGCACCCCGAGCCGGGGTTCGGTGTGCAGCACGTGCACTCCGAGGAGCCGTGAGGGGCGACGAAGCGCCTCGCGAGGTGTGGAGACGGTGCTCGATGCGAACGCATCCAGGGAAGGAAGCTCCCGCGCACCCGCAACGGTGCTCGAGAGCACCAGCACGAGGCTGGTGACCGACAGGTGCCATCGCTTCACGACATGCCCCCAGTCTGTCGAGCGCGCCGGAGCGCGGCTCGGGTGCTGACTCGTCTCCATGTCCCCGACGAACACGGAGAGACCACGGGCATCAGTGTACGGAAAGAGCTCTCCCGAGGACACCCACGAGGGGCGCGTGGGCTACGGGCGGACCTCGTCGAAGCTCCGAGCCACGGGGTGGGTCCCCGGATCCACTCGGGGACCTTCGCCTCGGATGAGGCACCACGTCCGCATTCCCGCGGTGCGGGCCGCGTCCAGCTCCTCCCGCACGTCCGAGAGGAAGAGGACATCGTCCGCCGGCAGGCCCAGTTCCCGGATGATTGCGGCGTAGGCGGAGGACTCCTTCTTGCCGCCGACGCGGGTGTCGAAGTAGCCGCTGAACAGCGGCGTGAGGTCGCCAAA
This sequence comes from Hyalangium gracile, assembly GCF_020103725.1. NCBI lineage: Bacteria > Pseudomonadati > Myxococcota > Myxococcia > Myxococcales > Archangiaceae > Hyalangium > Hyalangium gracile. The sequence continues at coordinate 213,906 of NZ_JAHXBG010000014.1, forward strand.
GGGCGTATGCCCGAAGATGAGCCGCTGGGCGTGCTCCGAGCCCGAGGAGTAGACGTAGAGCCGGAGCCCCTGTCCGTGCCACTCGCGCAGCCGGCGCGCGGCATCCTCGTAGACGTGTCCCTGGAAGGCACCCTCGCGGTAGCCCTGCTCCCAGATGAGCCCCTGCAGGCCCTTGAGCGGAGCGAGCTTCTGGTCCGTCTCGATCCACCTCAGCAGCGTGCCCACGAGCTGCTCGTCGTCCAGCGCTCCGCCCGCCAGCTTGCGCGCCTCATCGAGCAGCTGGCGCACCTCGGGCCTGTGGCCCTGGGCGCGCACGAACGCAGCCATGTGGCGCGCGGAGTAGGGAAACAGCACGTCCTTCACGAAGGACAGGCTCGAGGTGGTGCCCTCGATGTCCGTGACGATGGCTCGAACCATGGCGCCCATCTTCGCTCGACTCGAGGCACGGCACTACTTCGAATGGAGCACCCACTCCTCGGTGGGGATGAGCTTCATGTTCGTGAAGCCGTGGCGATTGATGAACTCGGCGAATCGCCCGGATACGACGACATTCCCCTGAAGGCCACGAGGGCGGAACACGTCTTCCCCCTGCCATGTGCCGAGTTCCAAGGCGAAACCATGGATGGAGTCAAATCCGGCATAGCGGCACTCCGAGCATGTCATGGGCCTGCTGTATCGGAAGTGGCTCCGCGCCTCATCCACGGCTCCACGGCCGAAGCCAGGACTGGCGACGAAGTAGCGGGGAACGGCATCGAGCTTGGGCCCCTTGCCCTTTCTTCGCACCCGTACCACCTCGACGGGCTGCAAGCCGAGCAGGCCGGTCAGCCCTTCCGCTCGAAATGCCTCCGCCAGGCGCTCGGACACGAGCACCTCGTCGCCTGGTCCTTCCACGAAGTCTCCAAAGCCCGCCCCATGCAGTTCCAGCTCGACGCGGAAGGGGGGCAGCCACACCCTCATGCCGACGGGCTCGCTACACCGCGCACAGCGGACGGGCTCTCCTCGATTGGCAGGCTCCGCCTTGTAGAACCGGGTGTCATGAGGCCCCCATACCTCATCCTCGAGCACGAAGAAGCGCGGGTCAGGTGGCAGGTCCGAAGCCATTGGGAAACCTCTTGCGCATATCCTTGCGGCTGTAGATCTCGCGCAGCTTCGCCATGAACTCCTCAGGCGTTGCTCTGCGCTCACGCCGCAGCCACTTCATGACCTCCAGATCCACCTCGCGGTGCCATTTCTGGTAGCCACAGTGTGATTCCTGGTCCTTGGCCCTGGCCACGAAACGCTCGTCTCTCGGCTCATACAGGCCGCTGAGGGTTGGATGATCCTTCAGCACCTCGGCGATGGGGCGAGAGATGACGTGATGATTCTGGCCCTGGCAATCAGGAGGCTCGGGGGCGGCTTCTCCTCCGGCTTCGGCGGCTTCGGCGAGTTTCGCGTCCTCCGCCTCCTGGGCCTGCTCCTCGAGCGCCTCAGCCCGGGATTGCGTCGCCCCGTAGACCGTCTTCACGCTGGCGAGGACTTCGGCGATCCTTGCGGGGCTGACCATGCAGCGGTTCGCCGCCGTCAGCGGATCTCTCAAGATGCAGCAAGTCTCCGTGTCCCAGCACGAAACTTGAGCCAGGTAGACGGGCTGGCTCGCGTCCGCCAGCAGGCTCTCGTCACTCGGTCGACTCGCGATGGAATGTGTCCCCGAGGAGCATCCCGCCGTGCCCCCCGCAAGCGCGACCCACAGGCAGAGAAGGAGGGCACGCCCTCCATCATTCGTTCGCGTCATGAGTGAGCTCTGACAGGTGCGTCTTCAGGCCGCCAGGGACGGGAAGCGCGTGGCGATGTCGTTGCCCGTGAAGTGCGCCACCCACCCCTCCGTGTTCGTGAAGAGCCGGATCGCGATGAAGCGCGGCTGCGGCCCCATGTCGAACCAGTGCGGCGTCCCGTCCGGCACTCCGATCAAGTCCCCCTTCTCGCACAGCACCGCGTACACCCGCCCCTGCTTGTGGATGTTGAACAGCCCCTGCCCCTCCACGAAGAACCGCACCTCGTCCTCGCTGTGCGTGTGCTCGCTCAGGAACTTGTTGCGCAGCTCCACCTTCTGCGGGTGATCCGGCACCATCTTGATCACGTCCACCGACCGGAACCCCTGCTCCTTCATCAGCCGATCCACCGAGTCCCGATAGGCCGCCAGGATCTCCTCCTGGCTCGCTCCCGGCTGAAGCGGCTGGTTCGCCTCCCACCGCTCGAAGCGAATCCCCACCGACCCCAGCTCTCGCTGGATGAAGGCGAAGTCCGTGTAGACCCGCGCGTTACCGGGCTCGTGGTCCGCGTAGACCTTCAGCTCGCTCATCGTCCCAATCTCCTCATCTCCCATTCGCACGCAAACAGGAACTCGAGGGCCTCCACGTGCCGGCTCGCCTCCGCCACGCTCCGCCCCCAGGTGTACAGGCCATGGCCCGCGATCAGATAACCGGGCAGCCCCGCCCGCGCCGCCATGCACTCCTCCACCCGCGCCGCCAGCCGCGCCACGTCCTGATCATTCTCGAACACAGGCACCGCCACCCGCGCCTCGTGCGTCTGGATCCCCGGCAGTGCCTTGAGCACCTCGTAGCCCTCCAGCACCACCTCGTCCCGATGCAGGCGCGACAGCAGCGTCGCGCTCATCGAGTGGGTGTGCAGCACCGCCCCCAGCCCCGCGTCCCTCCGGTAGAGCTGCAGGTGCAGCGGCAGCTCCGCCGACGGCCTCCTGCCCTCCGAGCGCACCCGCCCGTCCAGGTCCACCACCAGGAAGTCCTCGGCCCGCAGCTCGCCCTTGTGGCGGCCCGAGACCGTGATGAGCACGTGGCGCTCATCCAACCGCGCGGAGAAGTTCCCGGCGGTCGCTGGCACCCAGCCGCGCTCGAAGAAGAAGCGCCCGGCGCGAATCAGCTCCTCGGCCTTGCCGTCGAAAGAGTCCTCGGGGTGCACGAACACCACTATATGCGTGTTCCCGCCCCCCGAGCCTCTGTCTCCCGGAGCCCCGGAGGAGCCTCAGTCCTCTTCCGGCCCGTCCGAATCCGAGTCCGAGTCCGAGTCCGAGTCCGAGCCACTGTCCGCCTCGGCCCCGGCCTCGTCACTCGAGGCCGCGACTGGCTCCGCTCCCGGCGCGCCAGCGGCTCCCGGCGCTCCCGCGGAACGCCCACCCCGGCGGCGACGACGACGGCGCTTCTTGCGCCCCCCGTCTCCCTCCGTGGCCGCGCCCTCGGTGCGGACCGGCGGCAGCTCCCCGCTCTTCCACGCCTCCAGCGACTCGCGGAACTCCCCCGTGGCCTCCACGGAGATCTCGAACACCGTCATCGCCTCGTTGAAGAGCGGATGCCGGCGGAAGGACGCGCTGCGCCGACGCCGCTCGCCCGTGAGCGTGCGCTGCGCCAGCAGCAGCAGCCGGCACCGCTCGGCGATCCGCCGCGGCAGCCGCGCCGTCTGCACGAACCCCGCGAGCAGATCCTCGATGGACTGCGCCACCGACGGCCGTGCGCCCGGCTCCACCGGCTCCGCGGGAGGCGGCGTCGCCCGGCTGATCGGCACCAGCAGCGTCGCCAGCAGGATGGCGTCATCCAGCGGCTCGCCCGACGCCACGCGCCGATCCAGCGCCTCGGCGAAGGAGTAGAACGTGCGCTCCGCCTCCTTGCCGCCCTGCCGCAGGTACGCATCCACCGGCGGCAGCAGGATCTTGAGCGCGTCCAGCGCGGAGAGCAGCTTGAGGCTCGGCGCCGCCACCCCACCGCGGATGAGCCGGAACGTCTCCTCCAGCAGGCGCGCGGGCGCGCAGCGCGGCAGGTCCTCCACCGCGCCCTCCATCGCCGCGTACGTGCGCGACTCGATGTCGAAGCCCAGCTTGCTCGCGAAGCGCACCGCCCGGAGGATGCGCACCGGATCCTCGCGCATCCGGATCTCCGGATCGCCGATGGTCCGGATGTACTGCTCGTCCAGATCCCTCCGGCCCCGGACGTAGTCGATCACCCGGCCCTCGGTGACGTCGTAGAACAGGCCGTTGATGGTGAAGTCCCGGCGACGCGCATCCTGCTCGGCCGTGCCGAACACGTTGTCGTGGGTGATGAGCAGATCCTCATCCCCGTTGCCGTTGCCGTTGCCGTTCTCGCCCGCCGCCTCCTCCTCGCCGGCGGGCTCCATCATCTCCAGCGGGTTGGCGCGGAAGGTGGAGACCTCGATGATCTTCCCACCCTTGAAGTACACGTGCGCCAGCCGGAACCGGCGGCCGATGAGCCGGCAGTTGCGGAAGGTGGCGCGCACCTCGCCCGGATGCGCGCTGGTGGCCACGTCGAAGTCCTTGGGCTTGCGCTTGAGCAGCAAGTCCCGCACGCACCCGCCCACCAGGTACGCCTGGTGCCCATGCGAGTGCAGCCTCAGGACGACCTTGAGGGCATCCGGATCCAGCTCCCGGGGATCGATCTCCGCGGGCTCTCCGGAGCGCGTCAGCGTCGGTGCGACCAGCTCGGGCTCGGGGGTGACGGGCTCCGCGGCGACCACCTCGGGGGGCGGCGGCTCCACGGTCTCTGCTCGGGGTTCGGGGGGTTCTGTCGGCAGCGGCAGATCCAGCGGATCCGCCTGCAGCTCCATCTCTGCGGTCATCGGTGTTGCCTCGCTCGCAGCCTCGGGGACCGGCCGAGCCTCGGACGAGGCAACCTCGCGCGCGTCATCGGGCGCAGGTTCTGGCGGTCCGCCCGCGGGCGGCGTTTCTGTGGAATCTCGCGTCATCGCGTAGACGGCCCCAGCATTGGATTTCTGGGGCAGCCGTCTATACCGCATCCTCCCTACAGGGTGTAGCGCATGACGCCATTGTTGACCGGGGCGCCTGCTCGTCCGGGATGGGAGCGACCGCGGGAGCTTCTGGAGCCTGCCTACCAGGGAGGTCCCCGGAAATCTGGTCACCCCGGCGAGCGCGACAGCCTCCATGAGCACGCCTTGCTCCGGCGGTGCCCCTGCCCGCCTGCGGCCGCGCCACTCCGGCAGTCTTGAGAAGTGAGAAGAACGTCAGACTATTGACAACTCACCTCAAGCCCTCCTCAATTACCCCGGGTTATTGAATGAATAACCCCCCTCCAGGAAGCCCCCTCAGAGCGGGCGCTTCCGGATCCCCCCCCGCTGCCACGTAGAAAGCAGGAGCCGTTAATGAAGAGTTGGGTGAAGTCGTCCGCCCTTGGGGCCCGGTACGGCATGAGGAGCTTTGCCGCGCTGGTCCTTGGGCCGATCCTGGCGCTCCAGGGTTGCACGAAGGAAGAGCCTCAGCCCCCCGCCACCACCACCACGCAGGCGCGAGCGCTCAACACCGCCGCGGTGGTGAACTACCAGAAAGCCCAGGTGCCCATCGAGTGGCGCACCTTCACGGGCACCAGCCTGGCGCTCGGAGATGACTCCGTCGGCAGCTTCACCTCGCCCTTCCCCATCCCGTTCGCCGGCGCCACGAACCTGACCAGCGTGCGCGCCAGCATGAACGGCGCCATCACCTTCGACAACGTCACCTCGCTGGCGTTCGACAACGCCGCCCTGCCGTACGCCACGCGCTCCACGCTGGTGGCGCCGTTCTGGGATGACCTGTACCCAGGCCCCAACACCGCCAGCAACGTGTTCTGGGGTGTGCTCGGCACCGCCCCCAACCGCGAGCTCGTGGTGGAGTGGCGCAACGTCCACCACCGCGACACCCGCACCGCCACGCCCGCCAACACCCTGACCTTCCAGGTGGTCTTCTTCGAGGGCACCGAGGACGTCCTCTTCAACTACAAGGACGTGCTCGTCGGCTCGGCCACCCAGGACAAGGGCCTGAGCGCCACCGTGGGCGTGCAAAACAGCAGCACCCAGGCCAACCAGCACAGCTTCAAGACGGCCTCACTGGCCGACGAGACGGCCTACCTGTGGCGCTGGTTCACCCCCAGCCAGGCGCCCGTGGTGGGCGCCGTCACCATCAACCCCACCAGCGTCAACGAGGGTGACACGCTGACGGTGGAGACCAGCTTCACCGACGCGGACGCCGCGGACGCGCCGTGGGCCGTGCAGGTCGACACCGACTACGGCACCCGGTTCAGCACCGACTTCGCCGCCACCTCCCCGACGCAGGGCCCCGTCTCCGTCTCGGGCGTGGTCCGCACCAGCGGCAACACCACCGTGGGCGTCCGCGTCCTGGACAGCGGCAACATGGCCTCGAGCGTGAGCACCGTCCCGCTCACCGTGGCCGACGTCCCGCCCGCCGCGGCCCCCATCACCCTGTCCGCCGCCGTTCGCGAGCGCATCGCCGTCACGCTGGCCTCCTCCTTCACCGACCCGGGGCTCGACGCGCCGTGGAAGGCCGAGTGGGACTTCGACTACGACGGCACCACCTTCGCCCCGGATGCCGAGAGCACCGCCAACACCCCGGGCCCGCTGAGCCAGGACCACACCTTCGCCAACGATGGCACCTTCACCGTGGCCCTGCGCATCACCGACAAGGACGGCGTCCAGGGCGCCCTCCAGACCCTCGAGGTCACCGTCGCGGACCTGGCGCCCTCGGTCAGCGGCATCTTCGGCGGCACCGAGCTCAACGAAGGCAGCCCGATCGATCTGTCCGCCGTCTTCACCGACCCGGGCGATCACTCCAAGCCGTGGAAGATCCAGTGGGACCTGGACTACCGCGATGACACCTTCGACGTGGACGAGGAGACGGAGACCGAGACGCCCGGCACCGTCTCGCTCAACCGCGAGGCCCGCGACTCTGGCGCCCTCACGTACGCGCTGCGCATCGTGGACGCCGACGGCAGCAGCTCGCCGGTGAAGGTCATCGCCATGCAGATCGCCGAGGCGAACCCCGTCCTGGACGAGCTGCACGCCACGCTGCTGTCGGGCGACGGCAAGGAGCCCTCCACGGTGACGTTCGATCTGTCTGCCTTCAGCGGCGCCGACAAGGAGGGCGCCGACCCGATCCGCGGCTTCCTGTGGGACTTCGACGGGGACGGCGCGTTCGACTACTCGAGCAGCGCGCCCATCGCCCTGCACACCTACCGGGACAACAAGGCCGGCGGCGGCGCGTTCACCGCCCGCGTGCGCGTGTTCGACGAGGACACCTTCTCGGAGACGCAGGTCGACGTCGCCATCCAGAACGTGGCGCCCACCCTGACCATCCCCACCACGGCGAGCGCCCAGGAGGGCAGCGTGATGGCCCTGCGCGCCACCGCCACGGACCCCGGTAACGACGTGCTCAGCCTCAGCGTCTCCGGCGCTCCGGCCGGGCTGACCCACACGGCCGATGGCCTGCTGCTGTGGACCCCGTCCTTCCAGCAGACCAGCCTGGCCGGCCGGCCGTACACCTTCACCGTCACCGTGACGGATGACGACGGCGGCTCCGCCAGCACCACCGTCACCGTCACCGCCCTCTCCAAGGACTCGGACCATGACGGCATGGCCGACACCTGGGAGCAGGCCAACGGCCTGGACGCGTCCGTCGACGACGCCAGCGGCGACGTGGACGGCGACGGCGTCAGCAACCTGGCCGAGTACCTCGACGAGAACGGCGGGCCGCGCCTGCCCTCGGCCGCGGTGGCCAGCACGCCGCTCACCGGCACCCAGGTGAGCGCGCCGCAGATCGTCCTCACCGCCCAGAACGTGGCGGACCGGGGCGACCTCACCGACGTGCAGTACCAGTTCCAGGTCTTCTCCGACGCCGCGCTCACCGCGCTGGTGCGCGACGTGACGGTCGACCAGTCCACCACCGGGACGACGACGTCCACCACCATCACCGACGGCAAGGAGAGCCCGACGCTGGCCGACCTGGACGACGACCACCTCTATGTCTGGCGCGTGCGCGCCGTGGGCATGAAGGGTCCGGACGCGCTGCGCGGCCCGTGGAGCGCCGCCCAGCGCATCACGTTCAACCCGAGCAACGACGCGCCGGCGGCCCCCTTCCCCGCCCAGCCCCTGTCCGGCACCCAGGTCTCCACCAGCAAGCCGATGCTCGTGGCGGACAACGCCCTGGACGTGGATGACACGGAGCTCACCTACACGTTCGACCTGGCCGAGGATGCCGCCATGTCCGTGGCGCTCACCTCGTCGCCCGCCATCCCGGCTGGCGCCAAGGGCAGCACCGCGTGGGTGGTGACGTCCCCGCTCAAGCCCTTCGCCACCTACTACTGGCGCGTCACCGCGACGGACCCCCACGGGGCCCGGACCCAGAGCGAGGTGTCCTCGTTCACCGTCTACATCGGCCGCCCGAGCAACACCGAGCCGGCCATCCCCGCGCTCTCGGCGCCCTCCAACAACGGCACCGTGGGCAGCCTCACCCCGGAGCTCGTGGCGAGCGCCGCCACGGACGCCGACGGGGACGCGCTCAGCTACATCATCGAGGTGGACACCAGCCCCACCTTCACCAGCCCGAACCGCCAGGCCTCCCCCGTGGTTCAGGCCGGCCAGGACGGCAAGGTCCGCTGGCAGCCGGCGGCCCTGCTCGAGGACCAGCGCTACTACTGGCGCGCCCGCGCGCAGGATCCGTACAGCTCCAGCGACTGGACGGTGGGCTCGTTCGTGGTGAACGCGCAGAACAACGCGCCGAACGCCCCCGTGGCGCTCAACCCGTCCGACGCCATCCTCTACAACCGCAGGCCGACGCTCCTCATCCAGAACAGCACCGACCCCGAGGGTGACGCCATCACGTACGCCTTCGAGGTGCGCAACGCGGATGGCCAGGTGGTGGCCTCGGGCAACGTGCCCGCGGGCGGCAACGGCCACACCTCCTTCAGCGTGACGCAGGAGCTGGACGAGGGCGCCGAGTACGTCTGGGTGGCGCGCGCCAAGGACGCGGCCAACGCGGTGAGCGCGGCCTCCGCCGAGGCTCGCTTCCAGGTGTACAAGGCCCCGGAGATGCCGAAGCCGGATGACGGGGGCTGCAGCACCGGCGCGGGCGCGCTGGGCGGCCTGCTGCCCCTCATCGCCATGGCGCTCGGCATGCTCCGCCGCCGTCGGAGCTGAGCCCACCCGGCACTGAGCTTCCCCGAGGAGGCGTCGCACCGAGGACAGGTGCGGCGCCTCCTTTCTTTTCAGGGCCTCAGGAGCGCGCGCCCGTGCCGCTGGGAGGCGCGGGCAGCTCCGCGGAGAGCGTGGGCAGGGTGAGGTGGAAGGTGGTGCCCTGGCCAGGCTTGCTGTCCACGGTGATGCTGCCGCCCAGCGACTCGATGATGTTGAGGCACACCGCCAGCCCCAGCCCCGTGCCCTGCCCCACCGGCTTGGTGGTGAAGAACGGATCGAAGATGCGCTCCAGGTTCTCCGGGGGAATGCCGCACCCGGTGTCGCTCACGTCCACGGTGACGCGATCCGGCGCGCTCAGCCGCGCGGTGACGCGGATCTCGTTGCGCTCCATGTCGCCCGGCGCGATGGCCTGCGCGCCGTTGACGATCAGGTTGAGCAGCACCTGCCCCAGCCGCGTCGCGTTGGCCCGCACCAGCGGCATGCCCGAGCACTCCTCCACCAGCCGCGCCCGGCCCTGGAGCTCGTGGGAGGCCATCTTCGCCACGTCTCGCAGCACCTCCGCCACGTCCACCGGGCCCGTGCTCTCGTCGTCCGCCCGCGCCAGCGTCTTGAGATCCTGCGCGATGAAGTGCACCCGCTCGGCGCCCTCGCGCGCCTCCTCCAGCGCCTCGAGCATCTCGCGCCGCTCCTCCTGGGTGAACTCGCGCGCGGTGAGGCTCAGCTCTCCGTGGACGTACGCCAGGTTGCTGATCACGTACACCAGCGGGTTGTTGATCTCGTGTCCCACGCTGGCCACCGTCCGCCCCAGCGACACCAGCCGGTCCGAGTGGATGAGCCGCGACTGCGAGGCCTTCAGCTCCCGGGCCATCTGGTTGAAGCCCTGCGCCAGGGTGGTGAGCTCGTCCCGGCCCTTCTCCGGCAGCGTGCACTGCAGATCCCCATGGCCAATCCGCCGCGCGGCCTCGAGCAGCTCCCGGAGCCGGCGGTTCATCGGCACCAGGATGGTGAGCGCCAGGGCGATCAGCACGCTCAGCGCCGCCAGCGGCGAGAGGATCGCCACGAGCCGGCTGGTGCGCAGCCCCCGCGCCGAGCAGCGCTCCAGCTCCGTCAGCTCCGCCTGCTCCATCTCCAGCGCCGCCTCCAGGATGGGCTCCACGTTCCGCCCGAACTCCTGGATGCTCACCCGCGGAGGGGCCCCGTCCGAGCCGATGCCCGAGGGCAGCCGCCGCACGCGCTCCTCGGCGCGCTCGGCCCACTGCCGCAGCTCGTGGGAGAGCCGCTCGATGTGCCGCTGCTCCTGCTCCGTGGACCGGCCGGGCCAGCCCGCCTTCTCCTCCGTGAGCGCCTGGAGCCGCGCGAGCTGCGACTCCATCCGCCGCCGGTACCCGTTGAGCACCGCCTCGGACAGCGCGCCCGAGCCGTGCACCCGCTGGAGCTCCGACAGGAAGACCAGGGCGTCCCCGCGCAGCTGGCTGTAGAGGTAGCGCTGCTCCTGGCTCTCGAGCCCCGAGTCCCGCAGCTGCTCCAGCTGGGTGGCCCCCAGGTGAAGCACCCCGCCCAGGCCCCCCACCAGGCCCACTGCCACCACCAGCAGCAGGAGCACCTTGCCCCGGATTGTCATCGCCGAAGGTGCTCCTTCATCCGGGGGACAGGCTTGAGGAGTCCAGGGCCCCGCCCCCCCTGTCTCCGGCTTGCTCGCACCTCCGCATCTTCTTGCGAAATGAGAGAAACAGGCAATAACAGAAATAAAAGTTCAACCTGAGTGTATCCTTCAGCACTTTCCGTGTGACACGCCCCCCGTGGGCGCACGAAGAGAGCACCCGCGCGGGCGAGCGGACGGCGGCGAGGCACGGCCCCGGGCGCTACTTCTTCCGGTCCTTGTGGGTCCGCGGCAGCGCGTGGGAGATGAGGGACACGTAGTCCACCGCCTGCGCGCGCGGGGGCGCCGGCGGGGTGCCGAGCGCGGCCAGCCGCTTGGTGAAGGCGGCGATGATGTCCGGCACCGGGCGGATGGCCTGGATCAGCCCGTTGGGCCCCTCCAGGGCCTGCGAGAGCGCCAGCGCCGCGTGCTGCAGCGGCAGGCCCCGGCGGATCAGATCCTGGAACGAGTTGGAGAGCGTGATGATGTTGTGCCCGGCCGTCTGCACCATCTCCACGGCGATCTTGATGACCTGGGGGGCGGTGAGGTGGCCGTCCGCGAGCAGCACCAGCGCGGCCTGGAAGTAGTTGAAGATGGGCACCACGCGCGGGCCGTAGGGCGCGAAGTGCGCGGGGGGCGTCAGCCGATCCAGGTGGATGAAGATGCGCCGCACCGGATCCGCGATGGGGATGCGCTTCCAGGCGCTGCGCACGCGCTCGGCGTCATCCGGGTAGACGCCGCCGGCCTCCAGCACCTGGGTGAGCACGCGCTCGTCCACGCGCCCGGCGATGAGGTCCGCGTAGAGCGAGTAGATGAACGCGTCCGCCTCCGCGTCGTCGCCGAAGAGCACCTCCTCGGCCTCGACGGGCGCGCCCACGCGGCTCTCGAGGATGGCGGGCAGCTTGTAGCCCACCTGCCCCCGCAGCGCCCGGAAGCGCCCGCGCAGCAGGTTGCCCACGTTGTCCTTGAGCACGAACTCGTCCCACTTCACCCCGTCCAGCTTGAGCTTCTCCTCCAGCACCGCCCGCATCTGCTTGGGGCTGCCGGAGACGATGCACAGCCGCGAGTCCCCGTTCTCCGACAGCTCCTTGATGAGCGCGGAGGCGCCCGGCACCGCCACCTTCTCGTGGGCCTTCTGGAACGCGGTGCGCACCAGATCCCGGAAGGAGTCGAAGTCCGTCCGCAGATACGTCTTGTCCAGATCCCACCGGTAGATGCGACGCGGCGGCCGGGGATCGATCCGGTCCGGCAGGCTCACTTCGGCAGACCCTCCTGGATGGAGGTGCCCAGTTGGTGGGCCACGGCCTTGGCCGCCACCTTCCCCGCGTTGGTGATGGCGCGGGCCTTGGAGCGGCCGTGCGCCTTGATGAAGATCCGATCGAAGCCGAGGATGGGCGCGCCCCCGTACTGCTCCCAGTCGGTGATGTCCTTGATGCGCTGGATCCCGCTGGAGAGCATGGCCAGGCCGGCGCGCCAGCGCAGCTTCTCCTTGTAGGCGTAGCGGGCCAGCTCCACCACCGTCTCGTGGACGCCCTCAAGCATCTTCAGGCACACGTTGCCCACGAAGCCGTCGGTGACGATGACGTCCACCGTGCCCTTGGGGATGTCCACGCCCTCCACGTTGCCGATGAAGTTGATGCCCTGCAACGAGGACAGCTTCGCGTGCGCCTCCACCACGCGCGGCGGGCCCTTCTGGGGCTCCACGCCGTTGGAGAGCAGCGCCACCTTGGGGCGCTCGTTGCGCGAGACGATGCGCGCGTACGCCGAGCCCATGACGGCGAACGTCACCAGGTCCTCCGCGGTGGCCTCCACCGTGGCGCCCACGTCGAGGATGAGCGAGAACGGATCCTCCTTCTCGCCGCGCGTGCCACGCGTGGGGTACACCGCCGCCAGCGCGGCCCGGCGCACGCCGGGGATCAGCTTGAAGTGCCGAGCGCACGCCAGCACCCCCGCCCCCGTGTTGCCCGCGGAGACCAGGGCCTGGGCCTCGCCCTCGGCCACCAGCTGCGCCGCCACGGAGACGGAGGCGTGCTTCTTGCGCGCCAGCGCCTCGCCCGGCTTCTCGTCCATGCCCACGAACTCGGCCGCGTGCTGGACGGAGATGCGCTCGGCGCGGTGCTTGGTGTCCGCCAGGGCCGCGTCGATCACCTCGCGGTCCCCCACCAGCAGCGCGTGGATGTGAGGTGCTTCCAGGGAGAGCTGCGCGGCGCCCCGCACCACCTCCTCGGGGCCGTGGTCGCTGCCCATCACATCGAAGGCGATCGTGACGTCCTTGAGCTCCTGCGAGGTCCCCGCCATATCCCCCATCTTACGAGCTTTGGCCGACACTCGCGCCCGGCATTCGCATGCGGACCGCAAGTCCCAGGGCCAGGAGGGCCCCCACGGCCATCATCGCCGCCGCCGTCCCGTAGGGCACCCCCGGGCCAAAGCCCGTGAAGAGCCACCCGCCCAGCGCCGGGCCGAGGATGCGCCCCAGCGAGCCGAAGGCCTGATAGCTACCCAACACAGCGCCCTGCCGCTCGGGCGGGGCCTGCAGGGAGACCAGGGAGGACATGGCCGGGTTGGTGAAGGCCGAGCCCACCGCGAGCAGCCCCATCACCGGGAAGAGCCACCCGTACCCGGGCGCCACCGGCAGCAGGGCCAGCCCCAGCCCCGTCACCGCGAAGCCCACCACCACCAGCCACCCCTCGCGCACCGGGCGGTAGCCCTGCTCGGAGCTGCGCTCGCGCGGCAGCAGCCGGTGGATCAGCCCTCCCTGGAGCGCGGCGGACACCACCCCCACCAGCGCGAAGAGGCCCCCGGTGCGCAGGCTGGCCTGGGACAGCATCTCCGGCGAGGCGGAGGCGGACAGGAAGAAGAGCCCGCCCTCCAGCGCCACCGGCCCCGAGGAGAGGAAGCGCGAGAGCAGGTACACCGAGAAGGTGCCCTCCATCTGAGAGAAGGCCGTGGTGAACACCAGCCCCAGCACCAGGCACACCCCCACCACCGGCAGCCGCAGCGCGAAGGCCGCCCCCTTCATGGAGCGGGTGGAGGCCGCGGAGGGGCTGCCCGGCGTGCGGGACTCCTTCAGGAAGAGGAAGGTGAACAGCAGGTTGAGCCCCGCCAGCCCCGCGGCGAACAGGCCGATGGCCCGGTTGCCGCCCCAGGCCCCCAGGAAGCCGCCCAGGGCCGGCCCCAGCACGAAGCCCAGGCCGAACGCCGCGCCGATGAGCCCCATGCCCCGCGCGCGCTCCTCGGGCCTGGTGACGTCCGCCACGTAGGCCTGCGCGGTGGAGATGTTGCCCCCGCTGGCCCCGTCGATGACGCGCGACAGGAAGAGCAGCGGCAGCGAGTGCGCGAAGGCGAACAGCACGTAGCCCGCCATGGAGCCCGCCAGGCTCAACAGCAGCACCGGCCGCCGGCCATACCGGTCCGACAGCCGGCCCAGCAGCGGGGCGAACAACAGCTGCATCAGCGAGTACACGGAGAGCAGCAGCCCCGCCGAGAACGGCGAGGCCCCGAACTTCACCCCGTACACGCCGAGCTGCGGGATGAGGATCCCGAACCCGATCAGGTCCAGCGCGACGATGCCGAAGACGACGCGCAGCGAGGCGCGTCGTGCCGCTCCCTCCTCCATAACCCCCGCGCTTACAGCGATGACGACTCGCCGCTGGCCTGGACGTCGCGGTTGGCCGAGTCACGCTCGATGCAGCCCTTGGTGAGCGTGTACTGGTAGGTGCCCAGCTCGTCTCGCCAGTACTCACCCTCGTACGGCCAGTAGAGCTGATCGTCCGCCACGGCCACGGTGTACTTGTACTTCTTGACGATCGCCGTGCGGCCACCCGCCTTGAGCTGCTCCTCGAGGAACTCCTTCTCCTTCGTCGTCGTCTCGAACTTGATGCGCAGGCCGTTGGCCAAGAGCTGCTTCAGGGCGATGAGCTCCGTCTCCAGCTTGCCCTTGGACATGATGCCCGCCTTCTCGATCAGGCCGGTGCGCTGCTCCTTCAGCCCCTCGAGCAGCGCCTTGGACAGCTCCGAGTACTTGAAGGTGTCGCCCTTCTCCGAGAAGGCATCCAGCTCGCTCTCCAGCTCGAGGATGGAGTCGTTGGTCTTCTTCAGATCCTGATCCGTGAGGGCCAGCCGGAGGATGCGCTCGAGGATGACGTCCGTGCCGTTCCTGTCCTCCTTGTTCTTCTTCTGCACGTCGGCCAGCACGCTGTAGTACTCGCCAGCCTCCATGTTCTTCTTCACCAGCGCCTCCAGCTCGTTGTGCACGGGCAGGTAGGTGCGCTCGAAGTCCTGGAGGATGAGCGAGGACTCGCGGTAGCGGCAGTTCTCGTAATAGATGACCGCCTTGAGGATGAGCGCCTCCGGGAAGTACTCCTCCCGGAAGAAGGGCGAGGACAGGGTGATGAGGTTGCCCAGCGCCTGCTCGTACTGGCCCACGCGGTAGTTGGCCCAGCTGGACTCGAAGAGCGACTCCAGCCACTGGTTGGTGCCGCGCTCGATCTTGTTGAAGTAGAAGATGGCGTAGCGGTTCTGCTGCATGCCGTAGTGCGTGCGCGCCAGCTGCATGAAGGCCAGCTCTCGCAGGGACTGATCCAGGCTGGCCTGCTCCGCCGTCTTTCCGCCCACCGGACGCGTCAGGCGAATCACTTCCTTCATGGTCTCGATGGAGGCCACCATGTTGTTGTCGCCGCGCCGGCCGTCCGCCGTCCTCACCTTGCTGCCGTTGCGGAAGTGCGCCAGGCCCTCGAGGAACTTCACGCGCGGGTAGAAGGCATCCGTGCGCGGAATCAGCGTGGCCAGCCGCTTCACCTCCTCGAAGCTCTTGTCCGCCTGGTCCGCCTGCCCCACCTGATCCAGCGCCTTGCCGCGCACGAAGTGGTAGCGCGCCAGCAGGTAGTGGAACTCGCTGCGGAACTTCTCGGGGAACTCGTAGTTCGCGTAGCGGGCGATCTCGTCCAGGATGACCGTCTCGTTCTTCGTCTTGCGGCTGATGAAGAACAGCCACTCCAGGCTCGTCTTGAAGAACTTCGTCTGCGGGCCCACCGCGAGGATCTTCGAGAACTCACCCAGCGACGAGTGGTACAGCCCCATGCGGTACAGGGCCTTGGCCACCACGTAGCGGGCCTCCACGTGGAGGCCGGCCATCTGCGGATCCTTGAGGATCTCGTAGCCGGCCATGGCGGCCTGCTCGTACTCGTCGTTCTTGAAGAGCGACACGGCCACGTCCAGCTTCTGGCGATCGGCCGTCTTGCCGGACACGTCCACCGCGTCGAACGTCATCGTCGGCGCGGTGCCCTTGGGCCCGGCCCCGGTGAGATCCAGCCCCAGGCCGCCGGAGTCCTGCGCCGCGGGCGCCGCGACGGGATCAGGCGCGGCGGCGGGCGACGGCGTGGGCGCCTCGGAGCCGGTGCCGCTCGCCGCGGGCACGGTGGGCGCCGTCTCGGACGGCGTCGGCAGCGTCAGGGGAGAAGCCTCGGGCGCGGGCGTGGGAGCAGCCTCCTCCTCCGCGCCCTTCTTGCCGCGCTGCTTCTTCTTCTTGGAGGAGGTGGCCTTGCCACGCTTCTTCTTCTTCGAGGAGGAGGAATCCAAGCCCTCGAAGCTCTGGGCTGGAGCCGGCATGGCCCAGCAGAGCGCGAGCCCGAGGAGCGCGAAGCGGAGGAGTCGGAGGGAGCGGTTCATGACTCGGGAAGGGCGGTAGGGAGGAAGAAGGAGAAGCCCAGCTCGAACAGCAGCTGGTTGCGCAGCGAATTGTCGGACTCGCCCTTCTCCACGTAGACGAGATCCCTCACCTCGGTGCGCAGCGTCATGTAGCGGTTGAGGAAGAAGCGGAAGCCGATGCCCACGTTGCCGCCGGCCGTCATCCGGGAGGTGCTCCGCACGTCCGCGCTGTCCGGCGGCCCCTTGTACTGGATGGCCGTGGCGCCCAGCACGCCGTACATGTCGAAGTGGGCGAAGCTCTCGGCCAGCAGGGAGATCTTCCCGTAGATGGGAGCCCACTGCACGTCCACCCCGGCCATCAGCGTGAGCTGCCCCGGAGCGCGGCCATCCAGCGCCTCGAAGGTGGGCGCGCTGCAGCCGCGGGTGACGCTGCCGTCGTCGCCGCCGGTGAAGTTGCAGATCTGCGCCGCCCCCGACACCGTGGGGATGGAGTAGCCGGCGCGCAGGCCCACGCCCAGCGTCTCCATGGGGAAGTAGGTGAAGGTGGCGCCCAGGATGTACTTGCGGAAGAAGGCGTCCCGCAGGGAGATGGTCGCCGAGGGGCTCAGCTCGAACCGACCCTTCTTGAGGAAGAGGTGGCCGGAGACGGGGCGGATGCGCTCGCGCAGGGGCCCCAGCGCGTCCTTGTCCACCTCGGACACGTCACCCGCCTCGGACTCGGAGGAGCCGGCAGGGGCGGCCGGAGCCGGATCCCCCGAGGGCCGGGGCGCCGCCGGAGCGGGCGCGGGCGCCGCCGGCCTGGCGTCCTGGGCCAGCGCCGAGGCAGGCAGCAGGCAGAGGGCCGTGAGCAGTCGAAGGGCGCGCATCATTCTCCCTCCTTGCCCGTGGAGCGCAGGGGGAAGAACAGCGAGATACCAGCATTGATCGTCATGAGATTCTGGATGGCACCCTTGCTGGTGCCCAGCGGCTGGTCGACGTACGAGGTGTTGATGAGCGCGACGTTGACTGCCAGGAAGTCCTTGGCCACGAAGCGCATTCCCACGCCCAGGTCCGCGCCGATGTTGACGCTGCGGCCCTCCAGGGCGGACGTCTGCGTCCTCACCACGCCGGCCCCGCCCAGCAGGTAGCCGTCGAAGTGGAGGATGGAGTTGAGGAAGGCCACCTTGCCGTAGAGCGGCGCCCACTCCACGTCCGCCATGGCCGACCACTGCGGCACCGAGTGGTAGATCTTGCTCTGGAAGGCGCGCTTGGCGGTGCGCACGTCCTCCGAGGGCAGCACCTGCATCGCGGAGGCGCGCGCCGACAGCGCCAGCGTGTCCGCGAAGTAGTACGCCCCGCGCAGCGAGGCGCCGAGCTTCGAGTAGTACGGATCATTGATGGAGAAGCTCACCAGCGGGGTGAGCTCGAAGCGTCCCGCCTTGCGGTACACCTTGCGCTGGACGCTCTTGACGCGGTCCTCCTGGGTGATGTCCGTGGGCAGTGCGTCCAGCGGCTCCGGTGGAGGAGCCGCGGGCGCGCTGACCGAGGGCGTGGGTGAGGGCTCGACGGCTGGGGTCTCGGTGGTGTCTTCGGTCTTCTGTTCCTCGGCCTTGCTGGCGTCGTCGCCCGTGAGATCGAGCCCCATGCCCTGATCGGACTGGGAGAACGCCAGCGCGGGCCAGAGGCACAGCGCGAGCAGAGTTGCCTGGAGGCGATTCACTTCCGGAGGCTCCGTGGTTGGAGGGGCGGTATTGCCGCCGCGAGATTTCGGAGTGTCAACGGCGTGGCCATCCTATCCGTCACGCCGCATCCCCTCAACCTATCCGAACTTGCCTGCCCTATGTCTATCCCTGCGCCATTCCTGAACAATTCCGCTCCGAGCACCTTCACCCGGAAGCGGTTGGCACACCGGACCGCTGTGCTACGGTGCCAGGGCCACCGCCGTCTCCTTGGAAGAGGTGCAAGTCGATCATGTCTCCGCGTCTGGCCGTCATCCTGAGCGCCGCCCTGCTGGCCAGCGGGTGCGAAGTGACCACCGAGCTTGGCAAGCCGTGCGTGCTGGTGAAGAAGCCCACCGCGGAGGAGGAGGCGCAGGGCATCCGCTCCAAGCCGGTGCTCGAGAGCGAGATCGCCCCCAAGCAGGACTTCATCTCCTTTGGGGCCACGGACTGCGAGGATCTCATCTGCGTCCGGGACGCGGACTACCCCCGGAACTCGAACCCCAACGAAGTCGCCATGGGCTACTGCAGCCAGGAGTGCGTGGAGGGCGAGGACGGGGACTGTGAGGTGACGGACTCTTCGGTGGACGAGGCGCTCAGCTCCCGCATCGTCTGCCGCTCGCTGCTGCTGGACCAGACGTCCCTGGAGGACCTCAAGCGGGCGGACCCGGTCACCTACCGGCGGACGTTTGGAGAGACGAACTCTCCGTATTTCTGCGCGGGCAACCTGTCCTCACTGCCGCCCCAGTGACACACTGGCGCGCGGCCCTATAGATCTTTTTCGCGCGCCATTCGTCTGATGCAGGGCCTGCTGCTTCAAGGAGCCCTGCCATGAACAAGACCTCGACTTTCCTGGCCCTGGCCGGCGTGCTCGCGCTGGTGGCCCTGGTGCTGGGGATGCCGCGCGTGGTGTCCCCTCCCCCGCCGCCCCAGCCGCACATCGCCACCCCGGTCATCCCCACTCCCCCGCCTCCGCCTGCACCGCCGGCCAGCACCTCGCAGGGCTCGCTGACGATGACGAGCCGGCTGAGCCACCCCTACATCATCCCGGGCAGCTCGGATGTGTTCGTCACGGTGGACGTGACGGGCGCGCAGGTGCCGGGGGCCAGGCGCAGCCCGGTGAACCTGGCGCTGGTGATTGACCGGTCCGGCTCCATGAATGGCTACAAGCTGGCGCAGGCCAAGCAGGCCGCGCGGCAGCTGGTGGGCATGCTGTCCGAGGAGGACCGGCTGGCCATCGTCCACTACGGCTCGGACGTGAAGAGCCTGCCGGGCATGCAGGCCACGTACTCCAACCGGGGGCGGATGCTGCAGTACATCGACGGCATCTGGGACGAGGGCGGCACCAACATCAGCGCGGGCCTGACGACGGGCCAGCACCAGGTGAACGCGGCGCGGGGCCAGTACCAGGTCAACCGCATCATCCTCATCAGCGACGGGCAGCCCACCGAGGGCGTGACGGATGAGGAGAGCCTGAAGCGGGTGGTGAAGAACATCCGCGCCGAGGGCGTGACGGTGAGCTCCATCGGCGTGGGCACGGACTTCAACGAGGATCTGATGCAGGCGTTCGCCGAGCACGGCGCGGGCGCGTACGGCTTCCTGGAGGACGCGGGCAAGCTGGCCAGCCTCTTCCAGAAGGATCTGCAGCAGGCCAGCACGCAGGTGGCGCGCAACGTGGAGCTGTCCTTCGAGCTGCCCGCCGGGGTGACGCTGGGCGAGGTGCTGGGCTACCGGGCGCACCAGGCCGGCAGCACGGTGCGCGTGGCGCTGCCGGACTTCTCGGCGGGCCAGACGGAGCGGGTGGTGGCGCGGGTGACGGTGGTGGGCGCGGCGGTGGGCCAGGCGGTGAACGTGACGGCGCTGAAGCTGGCGTACACGGATCTGCTGAAGAACGGGACGGTGGAGAGCGGGGCCGCGCTGTCGGCGATGGTGACGGACCGCCGCGAGGAGGTGGTGGCCCGGCAGGACAAGGAGGCCACGGTGTACGCGGTGCGGGCGCGCAGCGCGGCCAACCTCCAGAAGGCGGCCGAGGCGCTGAAGGTGGGCCGTCGCGAGGAGGCCCAGCAGCTCATCCAGCAGAACCAGGCCATGTTCGACGAGGCGGCCTCGGTGGCGGGCGCTCCGGCGGTGGCCGCGGACAAGGCCGAGCAGCAGGCGGCCTACGAGGAGTACGAGTCGGCGCGGGGCGACGAGGCGGTGAACGCGGCGGTGAAGCGCTCCAAGGCCAAGGCGCTCAAGGACTTCGGCCGGCTGGGCTCGACGTACTGAGGGAAGGCAGGGCTCCCACGGCAGGCCTCCCACCGAGGGCTCCACTGGCGACAGTGGGGCCCTTGGTGTTTTCACGGCTGGCGGTTCTCGGTTGACCGATGGAATCCCCCCGCCCTATCTCCGCGTTTCCCCTGCCTCCCGGCGGGAGGTCGCACAGGAGGCGACAGACGGCATGGCGAGCGCGGACACCCCCTGGGTCGGGGTCATCATGGGCGGCAAGAGCGACCTCGAGTACCTGCGCCCGGCGATCGACATCCTCACCGAGCTGGGCATCCCCCACGAGGTGCGCGTGGTGTCGGCGCACCGGACGCCGGACTGGATGATGGAGTACGCCTCCACGGCGGAGGGACGGGGGCTGTCGGTCATCATCGCGGCGGCGGGTGGGGCCGCCCACCTGCCGGGCATGGTGGCGAGCAAGACGCTGCTGCCCGTGCTGGGGGTGCCCATGCCCACCACGGTGCTCAACGGCCTGGATGCCTTGATGTCCATCGTGCAGATGCCCAAGGGCGTGCCGGTGGGGACGCAGGCCATCGGCAAGCCGGGAGCGGCGAACGCGGCGCTGCATGCCGCCTCCATCCTGGCCCTCAAGTATCCGGAGCTTCGGGCGCGGCTGGCCTCGTGGCGCCAGGCGCGCACCGAGGAAGTGCTCCGGGAGCGGGAGCTGTCATGAAGATGGTCCTTCCTGGAGGGACGATTGGCATCCTGGGCGGCGGTCAGCTCGGGCGGATGATGGCGCTGTCGGCGCGCACACTGGGCTTCCAGGTGCAGGCGCTGGATCCGGATCCGGCGTGCCCGGCACGCTGGGTGGTGGACCAGTGCTACACGGCGGACTTCAGCGACGCGAGGGCGGCGGCCCAGCTGGCGCGGGCGTGCGACGTGGTGACGCTGGAGATCGAGAAGATCCCCCTGCCCTCGCTGCGCGCGGCGGCGGAGCAGGCGCCGCTGAGGCCCTCGGCCGCCATCCTCGAGATGATCCAGCACCGCGGGCGGCAGAAGGCCTGGCTGACGAAGAAAGGCTTCCCGGTGGGCCCGTGGCGCGAGCTGAACAGCGCGGCGGAGCTGAGCACGGCCATCGATGAGCTGGGCGGGCGGTGCTTCGTGAAGTCCTGCGAGGGCGGCTACGACGGGCGCGGGCAGGTGCTGGTGAAGGCCGGCACGGAGGCGCCCCAGGCGTGGAGCGATCTGGGCGAGCGAGCGGTGGTGGCGGAGGCGTCGCTGGATCTGCAGGCCGAGCTGTCGGTGCTGGTGGCGCGCAGCCCGAGGGGCGAGACGGTGGTGTACCCGCCGGCCTACAACCACCACGAGGAGCGCATCCTGGCGTGGTCGCTGCTGCCCGGTCCGCTGCCGCTGCACGTGGCGGTGGAGGCGACGAACATCGCCCGGGACATGGCGAACGCGCTGGAGGTGGAGGGGCTGCTGGTGGTGGAGATGTTCCTGCTGAAGGACGGGCGGCTGCTGGTGAACGAGCTGGCGCCGCGCCCGCACAACAGCTTCCACGCCACGGAGGTGGCGTGCCTCACCAGCCAGTTCGAGCAGGCGGTGCGCGCGGTGTGCAACCTGCCGCTGGGCTCGGTGGAGGTGGTGCGCCCGGCGGCCATCGTGAACCTGCTGGGGGACCTGTGGCTGCGCGAGGGCGGGCCGCGCTTCGAGCAGGTGCTGGCGATGCCGGGCGTGCGGCTGCACCTGTATGGGAAGCGGGACGCGCGCAAGGGCCGGAAGATGGGGCACCTGTCGGCGGTGGGCACCACGCCCGAGGACGCGCTGGCGCGGGTGAAGGCGGCCTCGCAGGCCCTGGGGATGTGAGGCCATGAAGACGAACGCCGCCCGCCAGCTGGACACGCTCGGCATCCAGTACGAGCTGCGCGAGTACGAGGTGGATCCGGAGGACCTGTCGGCGGAGACGGTGGCCGCGAAGGTGGGGCTGCCGGCGGAGCAGGTGTTCAAGACGCTGGTGGCGCGCGGGGACAGGTCGGGCGTGCTGATGGCGGTGGTGCCGGGCGACGCGGAGCTGGACTTGAAGGCACTGGCCCGGCTGAGCGGGGACCGGAAGGTGGACACGGTGCCGCTCAAGGAGTTGCAGCCGCTGACGGGCTTCATCCGGGGCGGCGTGACGGCGATTGGCGGCAAGAAGGAGTACCCCGTCTTCGTGGACGAGACGGTGGAGCTGTTCGACGTCATCTCCGTGTCCGCGGGCGTGAGGGGAACGCAGATCCTCATCGCCCCGGCGGACTACCTGAAGGTGGTCAAGGGCAAGGTGGGCCCGATCTCGCGCCCCAAGGTCTGAGTGGAGCGTTGCGAACCTCGTGCCGTCTCCAAACGGCGTCAACGCAAACTGCCGAGCGCCACCCAACGGGACAGGCGCGTCACGCCCATCTTGCAACTCAGCTACAGCTTCTCGTCGGGCAATACTCCACGATCCATCAACTCGAGAAGGAGACGCATCCGCTCCGTCTGCATCGTGGCGTATTGGAGGTCTTTCAGCCGGGTGTCTGCATCGATCAGGTAGTGCCACACGGTTTCGGACAAGTGCGGCAACGTCGTGCCCGACAGCGCAAGCCTGTCTTGGACAACCCGCGCCGCCTGGTTCCACTCGTTGAGATCATGCAGGTCGGCCACTCGCATCTGCATCAGGCAACGCAGGTCCTGAGCGAGAAGTTCGACAGTGTAGGGAGTCAACGTGCTCATGATCGGTTCCACCACTCGCACGCCGATCGGTCGTGAGGAAGAAGAGAAAACGCCCTCGACCTTGCTCAAGTAGAAGAGCGTCCGCCGATCTCCGGGAAACGTTTGTAGGTCCGCAGGAGCACATTCAGGTGGGCAGGGTTGTCGAGGTCGAGGGGCGTATAAGCGGGCTCCACAAGTTCGATGGAGCATGGCCATGTCCTTCCAATCAAGTGCGGGTGCCAAAGGTCCGAGACTCCGCTTCAAGGAGTGTTCGTGGAATCAGAGGTCGAGGGACGCTCCGGGGACAGGGCCGGCACATAGCACCGTCCCTTGAACATCTTGGCGTTGCCATTGGAGCCGAGCGCCTCGCACTCCTCGAGGTTCAACGGCACCCAGCAGGCCCCGTTGAGGGCGACCTGGCGCTTGTGAGGGCAGCGCCCCTTCGCATCAGGCCGCACCTGCCCGGGTTGCGGATCAGGGGGAGGCTCCTCCGCAAGAGGCGCGGGCGCGGAAGGCTCCAGCGACTGCGCCATTGAAGCGCTCGCCGCAGCCTCTCCAAGCCCCGCCGTGCCTGCGTCCAGCGAGCTTTCCTCCTCGGTCCTCACCAGCGCCAATGAGCCCTTCTCCTCGAACCGCGCGGCCACCGTCCACCCGCTCCACACCACCAGCGTCAGGCCCGCCGCCATCGCGAGCCACGACCACCTCGGCCCCATGGCCCATGGCGGGCGCGAGGCCTGCTCCAGCACCTCGGCGCACTCCGCCGCCGTGCCGCGCTGCTCGGGACTCACCGAGAGCAGGCGCACGAGGCAGGCACGCACGGAAGGCTCCACCCCTCGAAGTGAGGCGGGCGTTCGCACCCTGCGCACCCGCCAGGTGCCCTGCTCATCCTGCGTCGGCTCCACCCACTCCGGGTACTCCCCCGTCAGCAGCCGGCACCCCACCATTCCCAGCGCGTACAAGTCATCCGCGGGCGTGTGGACGTAGGGAGCCGAGCGATGGTGCCGACGGTTGAGCTCGAACTCGCCCGCCTCCGGCGAGCGATACAGTGGCGTGCCCAGGCAGACACCCGCGGGCGTCAGCCGCTCGGCCCCCGGGAAACAGCCCAGCCCGAAGTCCGTGAGCATGGCCCGGCCATCCGCGCGGCGCACCAGCACGTTCTCTCCCTTGAAGTCGCGGTGCAGCGCCCCCATCTCGTGCAGGGCCTGCAGCGCCCTCGCCAGCTGCGCCAGCACGCCGAAGCACTCCCGCGAGGACACGGCGGGGTTCCAGGCCCAGTGGTACAGCGGCACCCCCTCCACCCACTCCATCGTGAGCCACGGATGCAGCGTCCCCTCCGGAGACTGCCACGTGCCGCTGTCCCTCAGCCGGGGAACGCTCGGATGGCTCATCCGCGAGAGCAGCTGTGCCTCGCGAAAGAAGCGAGCGTCTCCCGGGCGCAGCGCCACCTTGAGCGCCACGGGTGGCAAGTGCTGGGCGTGGACAGGCACTGCCCGGTAGACGGCGCCATAGGCCCCTTGTCCCGCCCAGGCCACCACGCGCCAGGGGCCCACCTGCGTGCCAGCGGGCAGCGGGGCCGGGGCATCCGAGAGTGGAACCGCGTCAGCCAAGGGGCTCTCGAGGCAAAGGGGGCGCGGACGCGCCGCCACGAGCCTACGCCATGCGGCGCTCGGCACCAGCGTCTCCTTTCGCCTCCCTCGGGGCTGTCAGTCGGAGAGTCTCTGTGAACGCCGTTACAGGATGCGCGTGAGGCACCTCACAGCCCACGCCCACCCAAGAAGGCATCCTCCTCGACATCGACGCTGCCCATCCCGGTCAGCGCGACATCGTCGTGCTCCTTTCACGAGAGGACCCCCCCATGAATCAGTCCGTGAGTCTCAATGCCGGTCTCCAGTCGCTGGGCGAGGCCACCGCCGCGCAGTTGAAGCTGACGCCCGAGCAGCAGGCGCTGCTCGCGAACCACGTCGACGCAGTGAGTGCGGCAACCCCGGCCGCCATGGCGCTCGGCAAGTCCATCGACATGCCCTTCAGCGTGTCCGTGGTGGGGGGAACTGGCACCCTCACTACCGCGAAGCAGACCACCGCGTGGGCCACCATCACGGGCTACGCCCAGATCACCGCCCCCTCGAATGGCTCCTGGAGCATCCAGGTGATCGACATCGCCCAGGGCGGCCGCACCGTCCTGAGCGCCAATGGGGTCACGCCCGGCCAGCAGGTCCCCTTCCAGTACAAGACCGGCTTCTCGTGCCAGCTGAAGATCTCCGTCCAGTGGAGCGAGGGGGGCGACACCACGCTCGAGGGGCAGATCCACGCCAGCTACTGAGCGGCTCGGGGCTTGGAGAGCGGGAAGCGAACCTCGGAAATCGGTACCCGCTCTCCAGCGTCGTGCTGGGCCCACGACACGACGGCCCTCCTGCCGGGCGCGGTCTTTCCGAAGTGGTCTGCTTGTCATACCAGTTGGGGACCGGTCGCGCGCAGGGGGGGCCTCCATGGCCAGACCGGGGCCTGCGCACACTCGCCCCTCCAGGGCTCATGGGCTTCTTCGGAGCCAGGGGCGTCAAGGAAGGTTAGCCAGAGCATCAGCGAAGCTCGCATTGAGGAGGGTTGGAAGCCCTTCACCGTTGAAGAATCCAACCCGTAGATCCGGGAGGCCGGGAGAGGCACCCTTGCAAATTCGAGGGGGAGGCGCTTGAACCGGCGGCACAAGATGGCGCTCATTGATGGGAGCGCACCTGCTCCAGGTTCGCTCGCACGCGCTGAGTGAATGGATGGTCCTCACCAAGAACCCTCCTGGCAAGGATGAGCGCCTGCTGGCAGATCTCCTCCGCCTTTGCGTAGTCCCCCATCCCCATGAGCGCGCCGCCAACGTTGCTCAGGCCGATGACCACATCCGGGTGCTCTTCGCCGAGTGACTCCTTGGAGATCACCAGGCCTTGCTGGTAGCGCTCAAGCGCTTCCGCGTATTCTTCCTGGGCCATGAGGATGTGGCCGATGCCATTCAGGATCGGCACCATGCTGTGGTGGCGCTTGCCGAGCGCTTTTTCGACGATCCCCAGGGCCCGCTGGTACTTCTCCAACGCCTCCTCGTCTTTCCCCTGGGCTCTGAGCGCACTCCCCATGTTGTTCAAGACCGTAGCCACATGGGGGTGCTCCTTGCCGAGAGCCCTCTCGGAGACCACCAACGCTCTCTGGTAATGAGTCAACGCCTCCGCGTATTTCCCCTGGGCCTGAAGGACACCCCCCATGTTGTTCAACCGTCCAGCGACCTCAGGGTGGTCCTTGCCAAGTGCCTTCTCGGAGATCTCCAGTGACCGCCGGAGGTAGCTCAGCGCTTCCGGATGCTTCCCTTGGGCAAAGAACAGAGTGCCCATGTTGTTCAAAGGCACGGCCATATCAGGGTTGTCTTTACCAAGTGCCTTCTCGGAGACGGCAATCGCCTGCTGGTAGTGCTCCAGTGCTGCCTGGTAGTCCTCCCTGGCCTCGAGCACACTCCCGAGGTTGTTGAGGAGGGCACTCTCCAGCGAGCTCCCCCTACCCCTCTCGAGTTCGAGCGCCTCCTTGCTGTAACGAAGCGATGGCTCCAGGGCTTGGGCGTGAAGATAAACCTCCCCCAATATGTACTTGATCTCGGCGGCACCGCGCTCTTTCGACACCACGTGCTCGGCTGACTTCTCGAAGAACCGAGCAGCCAGCCAGTACTCGCCCCTCTCGTAGAGATGAAGCCCCACCGCGAACTGAACCAGCAGAAAGGGCTCTGTCGAGCGCAGCGCGGGGAGATCCAGGTGCCCCAGGCTCCGCACCTCTATCTTGCTCTCACCACCTCGTCGGATGCTTCCATCGGCGTGATAAAGCGTGGCATGAGGACGGATGGTATAGCCGTTGTCGCTCGGGTTGAGGAATGCTTGTCCCCAGATCACGACATCCGCATCGAGCGCTCGCGCCACAGCCTCCGCCTGCGCGTGGCTCTCGATGAAGCAGTCGAGTCTCCCTATCTCCAGCGAGTCCTCGGGAACTTCCAGATCCACCTCCCGCGGATTCCTGAGAGCCTCTTCGTTGTAGGTCTTCAAGGCACGCATGACCTGGGTCGACACGACTTCCGAGAAGCTCTGATCGGCTGACGGGCTCCCTTCGAAGTGCGCCACCAGGAAATGTGTCGCATCCGGCCGCTTGAAGGGGCTTGGGCCAGGACTGCTCTTGCAAAGCGCGGCAGGGACGTTCTTCTCTCGAGCCCCGTTCGCCCAATAGAGCCCTGCTCCGCCCATGAGGAGCAGCGCTCCCACCGCCAGCATCGGCCACCTGCGAGAGCCCGAAGGACCTGAGCGTTCAGGCAGTTGCAGGCCGTGCTCGATGAAGTCCGCCAGCACCACGGCGGCCGTACGGGAGGCCAGCTCATGAAAACGGTCGTCCTTGAACTCATCGCCGAAGTCGGAGATGCCCCGGATCACGAGCCACGGCACCTCGCTCCTCTGGCACGCCTCCATCAGGCCCACCGCCTCCATCTCGCCCACCTCGATCTTCCCGTGCAGCGCGCGGACTTCGAGCAGCCTGGCTGGATCCCGGAGGAGCTTCTCGCCGCTGGCGATCGTCGCCGTCTTCACCGTGATCCGGGTGGCGACGTGCTCCTGATAGAACGACTCCTTGTCTTGCCCTGCCTCGGGGAATCGCCCTCCGAGTGTCATGAAGCGCCGCTGGAGGCGCTCGGGCTCTGGCCGGTAGTGCGTGACATCCTGGTTCATCCGATGGGGGATGACCTGGCTCTCTGGCCGTGGCTCCTGACGGGAATTCCCATCCGGCGCACGTACGGCGGCCGCGGGTTCGTAGGCAACCACCCGCTCCGAGAGCACCACCTCACCAACCCTGACCTTGCCGCGCAGGCCCGCGGCGATGCCCATGAGCAGCACGGCCTGAGGCTGATACCGTAAGATGACATCCTGGACAGACGCGGCTGAGACAGCATTTCCCGCCCGCCCCAGACAGATGAGGACGACATCATATCTGCGGCCTGTCAGCGCCGAGCTCACCTCGCCGCGATAGGAGATGGTGCCCACCTCATCCTTGGAGCGTGTCTTCTCGGAGAGGTTCAGCGCTTCTCGCGCCGCGAACAGTTCCTGTGGGATGACGGTCAGGACCGCGATGTCAGCCCGACCCGGGGCAGGTACGCGAAGCGGCATGAGCCGCACTCTACCCGTCCCCCAGGTCATGGGCGACGAGGTCACCCTCCAAGCGCTTGCCTCCCAGCGACCGGTGAGAGGGGTACTCGGGCCCTGTCAATTGGTAGAGTCCGCGCCATGGGAGAGGGCTTCCGCCTCATTACCTTCGTGTCCGGGGAGACCCGCAGCTATCCGTTGCCGTCCCAGGGCCGCATCACCCTGGGGCGCGGCGAGGGGTGCGATGTCCGCATCGAGGATCCCTCCGTCTCACGGCGGCACGCCACGCTCCACCTGGGCCCTCCGTTCATACTCGAGGACCATGGCAGCGTGAATGGCACCCGGCTCCGCATGGCACAGGAGCAGGCGGGGGGGACCGGGAAGATCGAGGAGCGCCGGCTCCAGCCGGGCACGCCCGTCGCCGTGGAGCCCCATACCCTCATGGAGATCGGCTCGGTGGTCGTCGTCCTCTGGCCGGCCTCCGAGCCCTTGTCCCAAAGCGCGCCGGCCGCCGCGCAGCCGGGCGCCGTCGTGAGCGATCCCCACATGCAGCGGCTGTATGAGCTGGCGGCCCTGGTCGCCCAGAGCCAGCTCAGCGTCCTGCTGCGCGGGGAGACGGGCGTGGGCAAGGAGGTGCTCGCGGAGACGATCCACCAGCGCTCCCCCCGCGCCAGTGGCCCCTTCGTGCGCATCAACTGCGCGGCCTTCTCCGAGTCGCTGCTGGAGAGCGAGCTGTTCGGCCACGAGAAGGGGGCCTTCACCAGCGCCGCCCGCGCCAAGCCCGGGCTCATCGAACTGGCCCACGGCGGGACGCTCTTCCTGGACGAGGTGGGGGAGATGCCCCCATCCGTGCAGGTGAAGCTGCTGCGCGTGCTGGAGGATCGGAAGATCCTCCGGGTGGGAGGCACCGACTCCCACGGCGTGGACGTGCGCTTCGTCGCCGCCACCCACCAGGATCTCGAGGCCTGCGTGGCGCGCGGCTCGTTCCGGCAGGATCTCTACTTCCGCATCAACGGGTTCACGCTGACCATCCCCCCGCTGCGCGAGCGCGTGGGAGAGATCGCCGCCGTGAGCCGCGTCTTCATCGCGCGCTTCGCGAGCGAGCAGGGGCGCCCTCCCCCCGCGCTCACGCCTGAAGCCCAGGCTCTGCTCGAGCGACACCCCTGGCCCGGCAACCTCCGAGAATTGCGCAACGTCATGGGGCGCGCCGTGGTGCTGTGCCGAGGAAGCGCCATCCAGCCCGAGCACCTCGTGTTCGACGTCCCCCAGAAGCCGGCGGAGCCTCCACCCACGAAGGCCGCGCCGAGTCCTCCCGCCCCTACAGGCGGCAAGCTGGGAGAGGACATCGCGGCCCTGGAGCGGCAGCGCATCCTGGAGGCGCTGGAGCAGTGCGCCGGCAACCAGACCGAGGCCGCCAAGCGGCTCGGCATCTCCCGGCGCACGCTCGTCACGCGGCTGGGGACCTACGGCATTCCCCGCCCGCGCCGTCGTTAACCTGTTTCAAGGGAGGCCGATCAGACACGAGCGCGTGGGTAGGAAAAAGGCATCACTCCGCCTTCCCCCCAATGCTGCTGCTGCTGGAGACGAACGCAGCCCCTCCCTGTCCCCACCACCTGCCGGGGAGGTGCCCGTGTCGGGCGAGAAAGCCAGCAACTGGTCTGCTTGTCATACCAGTTCGCAACAAGTCCGGCCGACAGGCAGGGGCCAGGACCACGAGGAGGGGGGCGCCACCGCGTTTCCCACGTCGAGCCGGAATGCTCCCTCGGCCCCTTGAGCAAGATTTGCGCAAGTTGCGCGGCGCGGGGCGGCCGTTGCTCAACCGCGCGCGCAAGTGCGTGTCCTGCGTCGCGCAAATGCCTGGACTTCCGGGCAGGCCCTCGTGGCGCGCGCCGTGCACACCCCCCTGGCAGTCCGCTGACAGGGGGAAATGTGGATGAGAACGCTTCTTCGGATCGCCGCCGCCTTGTGTTCGTTGATGCTCCTGGCCCTGCCCGAGCCCGCACGCGCCTCGAGCTCGTTCGTGAACTGGGAGAACCCGCATGTCCACCCGCTGGATATGACGCCGGACGGCCAGCGGCTGCTGGCGGTGAACACCGCGGACAACCGCCTGCTGGTGTTCGAGCCCTCCGCTTGGGGGCGCCCGCCGCGACTGCTGGCCTCCATCCCGGTGGGACTGGAGCCTGTCTCCGTGCGCGCTCGCACCAACACGGAGGCATGGGTCGTCAATCACATCTCCGACAGCGTGAGCATCGTGGACCTCACCACGCACAACGTGGTGGCCACCATCCCCACGGATGACGAGCCGGCGGACGTCGTGTTCGCGGGCTCTCCGCGACAGGCCTTCATCACCTGCTCCCAGGCCAACACCGTGCTGGTGGTGAACCCGGCTCAGCCGCTGGCGCCTGCGCGCCGCGTGCCACTGCTGGGTGAGGATCCGCGCGCGCTGGCCGTGAGCTCGGATGGGCGCAAGGTGTACGCCGCCATCTTCGAGTCCGGCAACCAGAGCACCGTGCTCGGCGGCGGAGGGACGCTGCCCGGCCTCTTCCCTCCCAACGCGGTGAGTGATCCGCTCGGGCCCTATGGCGGACTCAACCCGCCACCCAACGCGGGCTCCACCTTCTTCCCGCCGATCCGCCCCGAGCTGCCCCCGCCTCCGCCCCAGCCCCTCATCGTGAAGAAGAACGCCCAGGGCCAATGGATGGATGACAACGCCCATGACTGGACGGCGCTCGTCAGCGGCCCCAATGCCTCGGCCTCCGGGCGCCCGCAGGGGTGGAGGCTGCCGGATCGCGACCTGGCCATCATCGACGCGGCCACCCTGTCCGTCACCTATGCCACCGGGCTGATGAACCTGAACATGGCGCTGGCGGTGCACCCCAGCGGCGCCGTCACCGTGGTGGGGACGGACGCCACCAATGAGGTGCGCTTCGAGCCCGTCATCAATGGCCGCTTCCTGCGCGTGGAGCTGGCGTGGGTGGATCCGGTCCAGGCGCGACGCCTGGCCCTGTGGGATCTCAACCCCCACCTCACGTACACCACGCCCAACATCCCCCTACCCGAGCGCAGGAAGTCCCTGGGAGATCCACGTGGCCTGGCGTGGAACGCGACGGGCTCTCGGGGCTACGTGGCGGGCATGGGCTCCAACAACGTGGCGGTGGTCAGCGCCACGGGCCAGCGCGTGGCGACCATCAAGGTGGGCGAGGGCCCCACGGGGGTGGTGCTCGATGAGCGGCGCAGCCAGCTCTACGTCCTCAACCGCTTCGCCGCCAGCCTCTCCGTCGTGAGCCTCCAGGATCACCAGGAGAAGTCCCGGACGCCCTTCTTCGATCCCACGCCGAGCCCCATCAAGGTGGGCCGCAAGCACCTGTACGACACCCACAAGAGCTCGGGCCTGGGCCATGTCTCCTGCGGCTCGTGCCATGTGGACGGGCGCATGGACCGGCTGGCGTGGGATCTGGGCGATCCGCGCGGGGAGATGACCTCCCTGGAGGCGCAGAACAAGGGCATGGGCCTGGACGCGCTCATCCCGGGCTTCGGGCCCGTGCACCCGATGAAGGGGCCCATGACGACGCAGACGCTCCAGGACATCATCGGCAAGGAGGCCCTGCACTGGCGCGGAGACAGGAACGGGCTGGAGGACTTCAACCCCGCCTTCGTGAGCCTCCAGGGCGCGGACGCCATGCTCACCCCGGCGCAGATGCAGCAGTTCGAGGACTTCCTCGCCACGCTCACCTTCCCGCCCAACCCGTTCCGCAACCTGGACAACTCGCTGCCCACGAACCTGCCGCTGCCGGGCCACGTCACCACCGGCCGCTTCGCGCCCGCCGGCCAGCCCCTGCCCAACGGCAATGCCGTCAACGGTCTGACCATCTTCCGGCCCCCGCGCCTGCTGACGGGCAACGTGCTCGCCTGCTCCACCTGCCACACGCTGCCCACCGGCCTGGGCGCCAGCATGACGTGGAATGGCAGCCAGTACGTGCCCTTCCCCGTGGGCCCCAACGGCGAGAGCCACGCCGCCATCGTCTCCACGGACGCCAGCACCAACATCGCCTTCAAGGTTCCCCACCTGCGCAACCTCTACGACAAGGTGGGCATGGAGATGACGTTGCCGGCGAGCAATGCGGGCTTCGGCTTCAGCCACCACGGCGCGGTGGACTCGCTGGCCCGGTTCATCACCAACCCCGCCTTCTCGCCGGCCAATGATCAGGAGGTGGCCGATCTCGTGGCCTTCCTGCTGGCCTTCTCCGGCTCCGATCTGCCCCAGGGCTCCGCGAGCAACCTGCTCGAGCCGCCCGGCCCGCGGAGCAAGGACTCCCACGCGGCCGTGGGCCAGCAGGTGACGCTGGGCTCGGCCTGGGGCAGCGCGGCGCAGCAGGCCCGCGTGGACGCCTTCCTCGCCCTGGCCAACACCGGCAAGGTAGGCCTGGTGGTGAAGGGCCGGCAGGGCGGCGTGGCGCGGGGCTACACCTACGTGGGCAATGGCGAGTTCCAGTCCGATCGCGCCTCGCAGCGGGTGAGCGCGGCGACGCTGCGGATGCTGGCCAGCCCGGGCCATGAGCTGACCTGGACCGTGGTGCCCAAGGGCACCGAGCAGCGCATCGGCGTGGACCGGGACGAGGATGGCCTGCTCGACCGGGATGAGGGGGACCAGGGTGGCTGCGAGGTGGACCTGTAGCGTCGGGGACTTGTGGGGGCGAGCCCACGCAGAGGGCTGGCTGGAACGCCGGAGGTGGGGGGGCCGGCGTTCCAGCCAGAGGGGACATGACACCCACCGGCTTCGGACTCGGGCCCGGCTGCATGCCGGGAGAGCATGCGGGTGATGAGGGGTGCGAGCCCCACGGAGGCAGGCCCATTTCGGCGCCTTCCCGGGTTCCGCTAGACTGTGCGCCCGGCGCGTACCCGCCAGGTCAGGCGCACCCCCTCTCCGCTTCTCGGCTCCACCAGGCTCCTCCCGTGTCCCCGCTGCCACCCTCCGGAACCCTCCTGGCAGGCCGCTTCCTCCTTCAACAGCTCGCGGGCCGCGGGGGCATGGGCTCCATCTTCCGGGCGGTGGACACCACGAGCGACCGCCCCGTCGCCGTCAAGCTCATGCACGCGGCGGACTCCGAAGCCGCCCGGCGCTTCACGCGCGAGGCCCGGCTGCTGTCCGAGCTGCGCCACCCCGGTGTCGTCTCCTACGTGGCCCATGGCGTCACCGAGGAGGGTCAGCCCTTCCTCGTCATGGAGTGGCTGGAGGGGGAGGATCTCTCGCGGCGGCTGGCGCGCCGGCCGTTGAGCCTGTCGGAGACGCTGCTGCTGATGCGCCGCATCGCCGATGGGCTGGCCGCCGCCCACGCCCGCGGCATCGTCCACCGGGACTTGAAGCCCTCCAACCTCTTCCTCCGGGGCGGCAAGGTGGAGGAGGTGGTGCTGCTGGACTTCGGGCTGGCACGGCTGGCGGCCGCCTCACAGGTGGTGACGGCCAGCGCCACGGTGCTGGGCACCCCCGGCTACATGGCGCCGGAGCAGGCCTCCGCCCAGCAGGACATCACCCCCAGCGCGGACGTCTTCTCCCTGGGCTGCGTGCTGTACGAGTGTCTGACGGGTGAGGCGCCCTTCCGCGCACCACACATGGCCGCGGTGCTGGTGAAGATCCTCTTCTCCGAGCCGGCGCGGCTGCGGATGATGCGGCCGGAGCTGCCCGCCTCGCTGCAGGTGCTGGTGGATCAGATGCTGGCCAAGGAGCCGGCGCGGCGGCTGGCGGATGCCAGACAGGTGCTGCGAGCGCTGGCGGAGCTGGAGCTCCCCTCCGAGGTGACTCCCCCCGGTCAGCACCGGACGCCCGTGCCGACCCACCTGTCCCACGCCGAGCAGCACCTGGTGAGCATGCTGCTGGCCACGCCGCATGGGATCTCCCCGGACGCGCCCACGCTGGGGGCGGATGACGCGAAGCAGGCTCGCCAGCGGCTGAGCCCGCTGCTGCGGATGCTGCAGACCAACGGGGCGCAGGCCCGGCTGCTGGCGGACGGCTCGCTGCTGGCCACCTTCCTGCTGGAGCGCGGCACCGCCACCGATCAGGCCGCCGTGGCCGCCCACAGCGCCCTGCTGGTCAAGGAGCAGTGGCCCGCCAGCCTCGTGGTGCTGGCCACCGGCCTGAGCCTGCGCGGCCAGGCGCTGCCGGCCGGTGAGGTGATGGACCGGGCGGGCGGCTTCCTGCGGAAGATGGAGCGGCGGCGGGACGCGGCGGACTACGTCATGCTGGATGACACCACGGCGGGGCTGCTGGGGCCCCGATTCCAGCTCGACAGGCCTCCCGCGCTCGACAGCTTCATCCTGCTGGGCGAGCACCTGAGCGCGGACGAGACGCGCCCCCTGCTGGGCCGCCCCACCCCCTGCGTGGGCCGCGAGCAGGAGCTGGCCCTGCTGGAGATGGCCTTCACCGCCTGCGTGGAGGACACCGCCGCCCGAGCCCTGCTGATCACCGCGCCGCCCGGGGTGGGCAAGTCCCGCCTGCGCCACGAGTTCCTGCGCCGGCTGGAGCAGCGCGGCCACCCCATGCTCGTGCTGCTGGGGCGTGGAGATCCGATGAACGCGGGCTCCGCCTACGGCCTGCTGGGCGAGGCGTTGCGGCGGCTGTGCGGCGTGCTGGACGGAGAGCCGCTGGAGCTGCGCCGAGAGAAGCTCGCCCGGCGCATCCGCCGCTACCTGCTGCCCGAGGCGATGAAGGACACCACCGAGTTCCTCGGGGAGCTGTGCGGGGTGGCCTTCCCCCTGGAGGACAGCCCGAAGCTGCGGGCGGCTCGCGAGGATCCGCGGCTGATGAACCTCCAGGTGCGGCGGGCCATGGCCACCTTCCTCCAGGCGGAGCTGTCCCAGGGGCCGGTGCTGCTGATGCTCGAGGATCTGCACTGGGGCGACGCCTCCACCGTGAGGCTGGTGGAGGAGGTGCTCCGGGACCTGGCGGAGCTGCCCTTCATGGTGCTGGCGCTGGCCCGCCCCGAGATCAAGGAGCAGTTCCCAGGGCTGTGGGCGCAGCACCTGCAAGAAGTCCCCCTGCGAGGCCTGAGCCAGAAGGCCTGCGCCCGGCTGGTGAGCGCCGTGCTGGGACCGCAGCTGCCGCCGGAGGTGGTGGCGCGCCTGGTGGAGCAGGCGGCCGGCAACGCGCTGTTCCTGGAGGAGCTCATCCGCAGCCAGTCCGAGGGCCGGGGCGAGGAGACGCCGAGCACGGTGCTGGCCATGCTCCAGTTCCGCCTCCAGCGCCTGGAGCCGGGGCTGCGGCACGTGCTGCTGGCCGGCAGCGTCTTCGGCCGCTCCTTCTGGAGCAGCGGCGTCAAGGCGCTGCTGGCGGAGGAGCTGACGGCCGAGGAGCTGGAGCACAGCCTCAAGCGGCTGACGGATCTGGAGATGATCCAGCGCCAGGCGGGCAGCCGCTTCCCGGGAGAGCTCGAGTACCGTTTCCGCCACGCGCTGGTGAGGGACGCGGCCTATAGCCTGGTGCCCGGCCCGCTCAAGGCCGGGGGGCACCGTCAGGCGGCGGCGTGGCTCGAGCGGGCCGGCGAGTGGGATCCGTGGGTGCTGGCCGAGCACTATCAACTGGGCCAGGAGAAGGAGCGCGCCGTGCACTTCTTCACCCGCGCCGGAGAGCGGCTCTACGAGCGGCAGGACGTGACGGGCGCGCGGCGGTGCATGGACGCCGCCCTGGCCTGCGCGCCCACCGGACAGGCGCTGGCGGAGCTGCGCGTGCTGGAGGTGATGATCGCCTTCTGGGAGGAGGACTTCGAGCGCCTCTTCAGCGTGGGCGAGACGGTGCAGTCCCAGCTGGCGGTGGGCAGCGCCCCGTGGGCACGCGTCGCGGGAGGGATGATCCTCATGGCTCCCCAGTGCGGCCGGCAGGCGGACGTCGCCCCGCTGGGGACGCTCCTGCTGAGTGCGACTCCGGCTCCCGAGGCGGCCACCAGCTACATCGAGACGGCCTCCTTCCTGGCGCTCATCAACGGCTGGAACGGGCTGAAGCGTGAGGCCCTGGCGGTATTGGAGCGCGTCAACACCGTGGGAGCGGAGCTCCTGTCGCGGGACACCAGCGTGCGCGGGTGGGTGTACAACGCGCGAGCCTGGGTCTACCACTTCGTGGACTCGCACCCCTGGCAGGCCCGCGGCGCGGCGGAGGAGGCCGTCCGGGCCTTCCGCGAGGTGAACTCGGATCGCAACAGGACCCTGCCGCAGTCCATCCTCGGCATGGTGCTGGAGGCGCTGGGAGAGCTGCCCCGCGCCATCGAGGAGCTGCGAGACGCCGCGGAGACCAGCCGACGGGCGGGACAGACGTATGCGGCGGCGGCCACGCAGAGCTGGCTGACCCTGGCGCTCTCGAGCAGCCGTGAGCTCACGCATCAGGAAGAGGCCCGCCACCAGGCGCACCTCCAATTGGAGACGTCGAAGGACAACCTGCTTCACCTGGGCGTGGCGCACCTGGCGCTGGCGAAGGTCAAGGCCACCTGGCGCGAGTTCGCGGAGGCCGAGGAGCACGCACGCAAGGCGTGTGAGATGACCTACATGCTCCAGTACTTCCAGCTCACCTCGCGCACGCTGCTGTCCAACATCCTGCGGGCGCAGGGGCGAGTGGCGGAGGCTGGAGCCGAGGCGGAGGTCGGAGTGAAGCTCCTGGAGCACCACGGGCACGAGGGGGCCGCGGTGGTGGGGACGTGGCTGGCGATGGCCGAGGCGTGTCTGGCCCAGGGGGACGAGGCGGCCGGAGACCGGGCCCTGCGCCAGGCGGCGCGGTGCCTGCGCCTGCGAGCCGAGGACGTGCCGGAGGGGCCCGCCCGCGAGCGCTTCCTGAGCGCGGTGCCCGAGCACTCCCGGACGCGTGAGCTGAGCCTTCAGCGCTGGGGACGGGACTGGCAGAACCTGGAGGAGTCCGAGCGCTGAGCGGCGAAGCGAGCCCGGGCGCGCCGGGCTCCTCGAGCCCTCCAGTCATTCGAGATGAGCTCCGATGCCGACGGGTCTTGGCCCGCCCCCGACTTCTTCATGCTCTCACCTCGAAGTTCCAGACATGGATGCGCCCTGCTCAGTCGGCGAGTCGCCCCTGCGCGACCTGGTGGCATACGGCAGGACGAACAAGTACAGCCCGGTGAGCAGCAGCACGATGAGTGGGAGCAGCGCCAGGAGGCCCACCCAGACGGGAGGCGGCTCCTGCCCCATGGCAGCGATGTTGGCGATGACAGCCACCGTGAAGGCAATGGACAGCCAGCGGTGGATCTGCCGAATCCATTTATTCCAGTTCATTGGGACTTCCTCTGTGAACGAGCCCGAATCGGCTCGGACGACCCTGCTGGGACGGCCTTCGAACCGCCTCCGACGAATGCCGCCAGGTGCTCACCGGTCAGCGTCGACCTCGCCGCCACCAGAGCGGCCGGAGTGCCTTCGAACACGATCCGCCCGCCGTCGTGGCCCGCGCCCGGGCCGAGATCGATGATCCAGTCGGCGTGCGCCATCACCGCCTGGTGGTGCTCGATGACGATGACCGACTTGCCGGAGTCGACCAGTCGGTCCAGCAGCCCGAGCAGCTGCTTGAGGTCGGCCAGGTGCAGTCCGGTGGTCGGCTCGTCGAGCACGTAGACGCTGGCATCAGCCCCCATGTGCGTCGCGAGCTTGAGCCGCTGCCGCTCGCCCCCCGACAGCGTGGTGAGCGGTTGGCCGAGCCGCAGGTAGCCCAGCCCCACGTCGGCCATGCGCTGGAGGATCTCGTGCGCGGCTGGCGTATGCGCCTTGCCGGCGCCGAAGAAGCCGACCGCGGCTTCGACCGACAGATCGAGCACCTCGGCGATGTTGAGCCCACCGAGCCGGTAGCCCAGCACCGACGCCTGGAACCGCCGGCCCTCACACTCCTCGCAGACCGTGGTGACGCTGGCCATCATCCCCAGGTCTGTGTAGATCATCCCGGCGCCGTTGCAGGTCGGACAGGCGCCCTCGGAGTTGGCGCTGAACAGGGCGGGCTTCACCCCGTTGGCCTTCGCGAACGCCTTGCGGATCGGCTCCAGCAGGTCGGTGTACGTCGCCGGGTTGCTCCGCCGCGAGCCACGGATCGGCGCCTGATCGACCGCCACCACCCCGTCCCGGCCACACACCGAACCGTGGATCAGTGAGCTCTTGCCCGATCCAGCCACGCCGGTCACCACCACCAGCACGCCGAGCGGGATGTCGACGTTGACGTTCCGCAGGTTGTGGGCACGGGCGCCGCGCACCTCCATCACACCCGACGGCTTGCGCACCGACTGCTTCAGGGAGACCCGGTCGCTCAGGTGACGCCCGGTGAGCGTGCCGCTGGCCCGCAGCCCGTCGACGGTGCCCTCGAAGACCACCTCGCCGCCAGCGGTGCCGGCGCCGGGGCCGAGGTCGACGATGTGGTCGGCGATCGCGATCACCTCCGGCTTGTGCTCCACCACGAGGACGGTGTTGCCCTTGTCGCGCAGCCGCCGCAGCAGGTCGTTCATCCGCTGGATGTCGTGCGGGTGCAGCCCGACGGTCGGCTCGTCGAACACGTAGGTCACGTCGGTGAGCGACGAACCGAGGTGTCGGATCATCTTGGTGCGCTGGGCCTCGCCGCCCGACAGCGTCCCCGACGACCGGTCGAGGCTGAGGTAGCCCAGCCCGATCTCCACGAACGAGTCGAGCGTCTCCCGCAGCATCGTCAGCAGCGGCGCGACGGAGGGCTCGTCCAGACCGCGCACCCACTCGGCCAGGTCGCTGATCTGCATCGCGCAGACGTCGGCGATGTTCTTCCCCTTGATCTTCGACGACCGGGCCGCCTCGCTGAGCCGGGTGCCGCCGCAGTCGGGACAGGTGGTGAAGGTGACGGCGCGCTCCACGAAGGCTCGGATGTGCGGCTGCATCGCGTCCACGTCCTTGGACAGGAACGACTTCTGGATGCGTGGGATCAACCCCTCGTAGGTCATGTTCGCGCCGGCGACCTTCACCTTGACCGGCTCCTTGTAGAGGAAGTCGTGGCGCTCCTGCTTGGTGTACTTCCGGATCGGCTTGTCCGGGTCGAGGAAGCCCGACTCCGAGAACAGGCGCACGTACCACCCGTCCGCGGTGTAGCCGGGGACGGTGATCGCCCCCTCATTGAGCGACTTGCTGTCGTCGAAGAGCTGGGACAGATCGATGTCGTTGACCTGGCCCATGCCCTCGCACCGTGGGCACATGCCACCGGTGACGGTGAAGGTGCGCGTCTCGGTCTTCTTGCCGGCGCCCTTCTCGACCGTGATCTGCCCGGACGCGCTGACCGACGGCACGTTGAAGGAGAAGGCGTTGGACGAGCCGATGTGCGGCTTGCCGAGGCGACTGAACAGCACCCGGAGCATCGCGTTGGCGTCGGTGGCCGTGCCGACCGTCGAGCGGACGTTGGCGCCCATCCGCTCCTGGTCGACGATGATGGCGGTCGTCAGCCCGTCCAGCACGTCCACCTCGGGCCGATCCTGCGTCGGCATGAATCCCTGGATGAACGTGCTGTAGGTCTCGTTGATGAGCCGCTGCGACTCCGCCGCGATGGTGCCGAACACCAGCGACGACTTGCCCGAGCCCGAGACGCCGGTGAACACCGTCAACCGCCGCTTGGGGATCTCGACGCTGACGTCCTTGAGGTTGTTCTCCCGGGCGCCCTGGACACGGATCATGTCGTGGCTGTCTGCGGGGTGCCTGCTCATGGGAGCCTCTCGAGCAGGTCAACGAGCTTCCCGCCCATCATCTTCCAGCCGTAGCGCGCGCCACCGAAGTTCTGCTTCTGGTCCGGCTTGAAGCCCGACTGCACGAGGGACAAGCGTGTGCCCGACGTCGTGGGCGTGAGCGTGAAGGTCACGACCGTGGCGAGGAAGGGAACGTCCCACGTGTAGCTGAGCTTCTTGTGCTCTTCGATCTCCAGGACCCGGCAGCTCACGGTGCCGTCCCAGCCGGGGTACGGCTGCGTCTTGAACATGAACGCAGCCCCAGGCTCGAGCTTGAGCCCGATGACGGGCAGGAGCCACTCGGTGAGCAGCTCGGGCTCGGTGAGCGCGCGCCACACCTTCTTCGGGGAATGACGCAGATCGAACTCGAATGAGATGGCTTCGGTCTGCGATGAGGCGGTCTTGTCGACGGGGTTCATTCGTCCATCTTCTCCAGCAGTTGTTCGAGACGATCGATGTGCTCCGTCCAGAAGGCGCGGTAGTGCGCGATCCAGTCGAGCAGCGGCTTCATCCCGCGTGGCTCCACCCGGTAGTAGACACAGCGCCCCTCGCGCCGGGCGTTCACCAGGCCGGCATCTTTCAAGGTTGCGAGGTGCTGCGAGACCGCCGGCTGCGAGATGTCGAAGCGCGCCGTGAGCTCCTTCACCGCGGCTTCGCCGCGCGTGAGTGACTCAAAGATCGCCCGCCGGCTGGGGTCCGCCAGCGCCTGGAAGATCTTGTTTTCGGCCACGGCCGCGCTCTGCATGCCCAATCCATAAGCCGACGCTTATTGGTTGTCAAGGACGGGGAGCGACACGCTTGACGGGTGGCAGGCGAGGTCACGGCGAGGGCGGGGGCTGCTTGAAGAGCCGCCCGCCTTCCCTCCGTTCTCCGCCATGTCCATCTTCCCAGGGACGGAGGCGCGCCACATGGCCACGGAGCGCCCCAGACGCAAGGCCCCGGGATGGGCGAAGGCACGCATCTACACGGTGGGCCACTCCACGCGCACGGCGGAGGCGCTGGTGGAGCTGCTCCAGGCGCACGGCATCCAGACGCTCGTGGACATCCGCACGATGCCGCGCTCCCGCATGAATCCCCAGTTCAACCAGGACGCCCTACCTCGGACGCTCGCTCGGGCGGACATCCGGTACGTGCACCTGCCGAGGCTCGGAGGCCTGCGGCGCACGAGCAAGGACTCCCCCAATACCGGGTGGCGCAACACCAGCTTCCGCGGCTACGCGGACTACATGCAGACGGCGGAGTTCTCGCTGGGAATGAAGCAGCTGCGGGAGCTCACGGCGGACGGACCGCTGGCGCTCATGTGCGCCGAGGCGGTGCGCTGGCGGTGCCACCGCTCGCTCGTGGCGGATGCGCTGTACGCCCGGGGAGTGGAGGCGCGGCACATCACCAGCCGCACCCGCGCCGAGCCGCACAAGCTCACGCCCTTCGCGGAGCTGCACGGCACGCGGGTGCTCTACCCGGGCAGCTCCGACTCGACCCCGGCCCCTTACGGAGCCACCCAGATTCCAGCGATCCCCTCATTCTGACTGGCGCCCCCCGTCGTATCGATGAAGATCGCCCGAAGGGGCTTGGACGTCTGGAACCCGACGAACTCGAACGTGTTGGGGGCGGTGTCCAGGAGCGCATCGTCGATGATCTCCTGGCTGGCATCCGTGAACGTGAGAGTGATCTTGTGGTTGGCGCGGCTGTTGGTGAGCAACTTGAGCCCCACCGCCGAGACGGGACGGAAGAAGGCGATCTCGAAGTCATCCTCTCCGTTGACCACGAGCGTCGGCTCCACGGGCTGAGGGTTCGTGTTGTTGTTGGGCCAGGCGGGCCCCACGAAGCAGAGCCAGTTCGAGGAGGAGCTGGCCCTCGGCGCCAGGATGTTGATCGTGGGAGTGCTGGAGCCCCAGGGCAGATCCGTACCGGGGGCGTGTGGACGCAGCTGGAGTCCGCCCTCCCCGAAGGGTTGTTCGGGTAGGCCGTTCCCGCGGAGGCCGGGAATGGCACCAGGGTGGCGCCAGTCGCGGCATCGAAGTCCGCCTGCTGGACACATCTCCCGGATCGAACGCGCGGTCTACCCTACCGTGACTCGGAGCAAAGGGCCTGATGGATACGGTCCAGCCACCACGAACCCACCGGACCTTCACCCAGGAACCCGACCGGGCTGCCCGCCGGGCGCAGTTGGTCCGAACTGGTCTGCCTGTCATACCAGTTGGGTACCGGTCCGAGCACAGGGTGCCTCCCTGGCCAGGCAGTTCCCCTGGTACTGGAGCTACCGCGCGAGCACCGCGCGCTGCTCGAGGAGCGAATGGGCGCGCGCGGCCTCGTCGAGCGGGACCTCCTCGAGCACGAGGACTTCGGGAGGACCGGTCCGCCGCATCACGACCGCTCTCTCGGGGTGACGATGGTCAATCGGCGGCGGTCGCGTGATTTCACTTCCCCTCAGCGTAGATGGCGTCGCGGATGGCCGTCGGGAAGGCCCCGGACATGCCCTCGAAGGCGGTGTTGGTCAGCGCTACCACCGTCACGCGCTTCTGGGGGTCCACGAACCAGGAGTGCCCGTAGGCTCCGCCCCACTCGAAGGTGCCAGCGGACTGCGGAGTTCGTCCCTGGGCCGAGTCGAGCACCACCGCGGCGCCGAACCCGAAGCCCCAGCCCGGGCCTCGCATGGTGGAGAGCGTGCCCGTCTGGTTGGTCCCCACCAGCGCGGCCGTCTTCGCCTTGAGCACGGGCCCGCTGCCCGTGCGCAGCGTCTCGAGGAACTTCACGAAGTCGCTGGCCGTGCCCACCATGCCCGCGCCGCCGGAAGGAAACGCCTGGGGGTTGAGCGCACGAGCGGGCGAGAAGTGAACCCCGCCCGCTCCAAAGGCCACGGTGTGCTGCTCTCCCATGCGCACCGGCTCGGGCTTGCCGTCGGCGTAGGGCGTGGCGAGCCGTGCCGCGTCCTTCGTGAAGAACGCCGTGTCCTTCATGCCGAGCGGCGCGGTGACCAGCTGCTCGACCACGCGCGGCAGGGTCGCCCCACCCGCCTTCGCGACGACCGCACCGAGCACGTCGATGGCCACGGAGTAGCCCCACTGCTTCCCTGGCTCATAGGAGAGCGGGACGGAGGCGATGCGGCGCAGGTTCTCCTCGAGGCTCACGCCCGTATCATCGATGCCATCGGACACCTGGGCGCGGTGGTAGGGCCCGTCCTCCGGCTCGAAGATGCCGTAGCTCAGGCCCGCGGTGTGGGTCAGCAACTGCCGCACGGTGATGACCGGCTCGCGTCCGTCGGCCAGCTTGGGCCGGAAGGACGGGAGCCACTTGGAGACGGGATCGTCCAGGCGCAGCTTGCCCTGCTCCACGAGCTTCAGCGCGGCCACCGAGACGATGGGCTTGGACATGGAGGCCAGGCGGAAGACGGTGTCCTCCTTCATGGGCCGCTGGGACTCGCGATCCGCGAAGCCAGCGGCGCGGTGATAGACGAGCTTTCCGTCCTGCATGACCAGCACCACCGCCCCGACGATGCGTTTCTCCGCCAGCGCCTGATCGATGACGCGGTCGAGGCGCTCGGGGAGCGCGGCGGGTTGAGCGAAGGCCAGGCCTGGAAGCACGAGGAGCATGCGGGCCAGGAGCAGGAGGTGCCGAGAAGGGAGACTCATATGCGTGATGCCCCTATATTTAGAGTGTTCGCTACGAATTAACG
This sequence comes from Hyalangium gracile, assembly GCF_020103725.1. Lineage (NCBI taxonomy): Bacteria > Pseudomonadati > Myxococcota > Myxococcia > Myxococcales > Archangiaceae > Hyalangium > Hyalangium gracile. Next base: position 257,312 of record NZ_JAHXBG010000014.1, read on the forward strand.
CCCCCTGCATCCGATTTCCAGAGGGAACGCTATGAAAAAGGACACAGCTCCTTCCCGGCCCCGGGGCCGCCCCCGTGGGTTCGACCGAGACGCGGCGCTGGAGCAGGCGCTCCAGCTCTTCTGGAGGCGGGGTTACGAGGGCACCTCCATCGCCGACCTCACCGAGGAGCTGGGCATCACCGCGCCGAGCCTCTACTCGGCGTTCACGTCCAAGGCGGAGCTGTACCGCGAGGCGCTGGCCCGCTACCGGGCTCAGGAGGGCGCCCTGGCGGCGCGAACCCTGGCGGAGGAGCCCACCTTCCAGGCGGCGGTGAGCCGGATGCTGCGCGAGTCGGCCCACGAGTTCACCCGGCCCGGGCGTCCTGGCGGGTGCATGGTGTCCACCGCGGTCCTCGGCTGCGCCTCGGAGAACGAGGAGGTGGCACGTCATGTGGCCAGCCTGAGGGGAGACACCCTGCGGGTGTTGAGGGAGCGCGTCGAGCAAGCAATCTCCGAGGGGGAGCTCCCCGCCGACACCGATGCCGAAGCGCTCGCCCGGTTCATCGGCGCCGTGGTCCAGGGCATGTCCGTTCAGGCCCGGGACGGCGCGGACGAGGCCGCGCTGCTCGCGATCGTCGAGACCGCGCTGAAGGCGATCGACGCGTCCACGGGAGCCTCGCGCAAGCGGAAGAAGTCCTGAGCCACTCTGCCCTATCCGAGCGCTGGAGAAGAGGCGAGCGGGCCGGCAGCGACAGCGCTAGTCTGACGCGGTCAACGCATGGCGGATGGAGATCGATGAGAGACGCAGAACTCGATGTGGTCGTCTACGGAGCCAGTGGATTCACCGGCCGGCTGATCGCCGAGCACCTGGCTCAGAGGACTGTCGCCCCGAAGCTGCGCTGGGCCATGGCCGGGCGCGATCTGGCAAAGCTCGCCGCGGTCCGTGACGAGATCGGCGCGCCCGCGGATACGCCACTCATCGCCGCCTCGGCGGACGACGCCGAGGCGCTGCGCGGCATGGTGGCCAGGACCCAGGCCGTGATCACCGGTGTCGGCCCCTACCAGCTGTACGGAGAGCCACTGGTGGCGGCCTGCGCGGAGGTGGGCACCGACTACCTGGACCTCTGCGGCGAGCCCGTATGGATGCGGCGGATGATCGACAAGTACGAGGCGGCGGCCCGGGCCAGCGGGGCCCGGATCCTCTTCTCGTGTGGCTTCGACTCCATCCCGTTCGAGCTGGGCGTCCTCTTCCTCCAGGACGCGATGAAGTCGAAGTTCGGCGTCCCGGCTTCCCGAATCAAGGGGCGGGTGCGTGCGTCCCGCGGGGGCTTCTCCGGAGGCTCGCTGGCCAGCCTCAAGGCCACGCTGGCGGCGGCGGCGCAGGACCGGCAGATAGTCGCCCTGCTCAAGGATCACTACTCCCTGACCCCCGGCTTCCAGGGACCGCCGCAGCCCGAGAGCGGACAGAAGGCGACGTACGACGAGGATTTCAGCAGCTGGACCGGGCCCTGGGTGATGGAGGCGATCAACACCCGGAACGTGCACCGCTCGAACTTTCTCCAGGGTCATCCCTACGGGAAGGACTTCCTCTACGACGAGCGCATCCTCACCGGCCCCGGCGAGGAGGGCGAAGCGCGCGCCCGAGCCATGGCGGAAGCCAAATCACCCCTGACGGATCCGAAGGCGCCGAAGCCGGGCGAAGGCCCCAGCCGGGAGGAGCGCGAGAGCGGCTTCTACGAGCTGCTCTTCCTGGGCATCACGCCGGATGGCCGCAAGCTGAGCGCCCTCGTCCGAGGAGAGCGGGACCCAGGCTACGGCTCCACCTCCAAGATCATCGCGGAGACGGCCGCCTGGCTTCTGCAGAACGGCGGTGGGGTCGGCGGAGGTATCTGGACGCCCGGAGCGGCGCTGGGGCGCGGCCTCATCGAACCGCTGACCCGATACGCCGAGCTCCGCTTCCAGCTGCTCGAGAGCTAGTCCTCCTGGAAGGCGCGGCTGGCGCGATCACCCACGCCAGCCCGCCAGTGCTGGTAGGCTGCGCGCCCTTCTGGAGGAACACGCATGGCGGTGACGGCCCCACGTCTCTGGCTCGAAGGTACGCTCGTGGACTCCGCGGAGGCGAAGCTGCGAATCATGGCGCACGCCGCGCAGCGCGGTAGCCTCGTGTTCGACGCCGGCTCGTTCCACCCCACGCTGCGGGGGCCTGCCCTCTTCCGCGCACGCGAGCACATCGCGCGGTTCCTGAGGTCGGCGCGAGCGGTGGGCCTGGAGCTCTCGTATGGCGAGGAGGAACTGCTCCGCGCGTCCGTTGAGGTCGTCCGCGCCACCGGCAGGGACGATGGACTGGTGCGGTGGTCGGGCTTCTTCACCGCGGGAGAGCCGGACCTCCTGCCACGCTCCCCGCGGGGCTCCGTGGCCATCGCTGCCCAGCTGCTCGAGGAGCCCGGCGTGCCGATGCCGATCCGCGTCGCGACGTTCCAGGACGCGCGCAAGGCGGCCCCCGACGCGCTGGATCCGGCGGTGAAAGTGGGCGCGGCCTACCTCGGGCCGATGCTCCACCGGCGGCGAGCGAAGGCGGCGGGCGCCAACGACATCATCCTCCTCGACCAGGAGGGGCACATCGCCGAGGCGCCCGTCTCGAACGTGTTCGCCGTCGTCGAGGGAGCCGTGTGGACACCACCACTGCGCTACGTACTTGGTGGAATCACTCGGGACTCGGTGCTCGCCATCGCGCGCGCGGAGGGCATCCCCGTGCGCGAGGAGCCGCTTCCTCTCGAAACGTTCCGGAGCGCGGACGAAGCATTCCTTTCGGGGACGTCGATGCCGCTCACGCCCATCAGCCACGTGGATGGACGCGCCCTGAACGCCGCCGCACCGGGCCCCGTGACAGCGCACCTGCTGCGGCGGCTCCTCGCCATCCAGGGCGGAGAAGACGCGACCTACCAAGCCTGGCTCACGTACACCTGACCGAAAGCAGCAGCCCTCACCCGCGGGAGCTGCTCCCATCCCCGAGCGATGACTCCGAAGTCTGGCGCGGCGGCACGACCAGGACATCACATGGCACCGCGCGCAGGACGTCTCCCGCCACGGTGCCGAGGAACATGTGAGCGGCCCCCGAGTCGCCATGCGTTCCAAGCACCACGAGATCCGCGCGCGTCTTCCTGGCCACCCTCTCGATGACGGTCCTCGGCGAGCCTGAGCGCAGATAGGTCTTCCAGCGAAGCCCCGTGTCCCTCGGGGCTTCCTCCTTCAGCCGCTCCAGGCTGGTGGACAGGAGCCGCGTGAGGCCCTGCTGCGCCGTCTGCCGATAGCGCTCGCGCTGCTCCTTCGCCTTGCCCGTCGACAGGCTCGGATAGAGAAGTTCCTGGAAGGGAGCATCGTAGGCGTGGACCAGTGAGACGCGGGGGCGTGGCGTGGGGAGCACCTGGAACATCCACGCCAGGACGTCATGCGCCGCGGGGTCGAGCTCCAGCGCGAGCAGGGGCCGGCGATAGGAGGCATGCGGCGGGGGGCGCACCACCAGGACCGGGAGCTTCCTCTGCCGGATGACGCGCTCCGCGGTCGAACCCAGGAAGATGTCTCGAAGCGCTCGCCCGCGCCCCCGGCCCATGACGAGCAGCTCGGCCTTGACCGCGCGAGCCTGCCGGATGATCTCTGCCGTCGCCGAGCCGGACTTCACGCTCTGCTGGACGGTGACGCCCTGCGGAAGCGCTCGCGCCAGCCCCTTCGCCAGGCTCTCGAGTGTCTGACGCGCATCCTCCTCCGCGCGAAGCCTGCTCTCTTTCGGGAGCAGCCTCGGGACGACATGCAGCAGGGTGAGCCGAGCGTCGGGAGCCAGAGGCAGCAACGCCGCTCGCTCGACCACCCACTTCGAGCCATACGAGAGATCGATCGGGATGAGCAACGAACGAAGCATCTCAGGCCTATACCACGACGCCCACGGATGAAGCGTGCCCTCGGGTGAGCAACGATAGAGATCGCGGATTACTCGAGCCCGGGGGAGAACTCCTCCAGCTGATCCTCCGAGATGACGCCCTGCTCCTCCGCCGCCTGGAGCGCCCCGAGAAACGCCTCGTTCCAGCCGTTGTAATGGTGGCCGATGGACATCTCCTCCACGTAGACCTCGAGCAGTCCGTCTTCCTCCAGCCGCTGGATGATCTGAGCCTGATAGGCGGGATCGTCATTGGACTTGAGCAGGTTGGCGATGCTCGCGAACGGATCGGACGCGCCATCCTCCTGTTCGTAGTCGCGGTCCGCCTGCTGGGCCTGCTCGGCGGCGTCGCTGTAGACCTCCGGCGAGTGCTCGCGCACGTACTCGGAAGCGGTGGGGAACTGGCCGTCGATGAGCTGGCGCAGCGACTCGTCATGCACCGACTGCGAGTAGGCGCTCTTGCTGGAGAGCGCGGCGAAGAAGGTCTGGAGGTAGTTGGGGTCGTCCTCCGAGAGCGCATCGATGAAGCCGTTCACCTCGTCGCCGTCCAGCCCGGCCGCCTTGGCCGCATCGATCAGCGACTGGCTGTAGCCGGGAGCCTCGAAGAGCACGGGGTGGTTCCTGGCCAGCTCCTGGATGTCCTCCGGAGACATTCCCAGCTCCTCGCTGAACTGCGTGGGCTGCTCATCTCCCTCGGCCAGCGTCCGCGCCACCTCCGGGTCCACGCCCGCCTCCAGCAGCAGCTTCTCCTGCTCCGCGTCGCGCTCCTTCTTCTCCTCGTTGCCCGTGATCAGCGTGCCGATGCCGGCGATGACCAGCCCGACGCCCTCGATGATCTGCCCCACGCCCGGGACCGCCACCGCCACTCCGCTGCCGACCAGCGCCACCAGATCGCCGAGCGCCTGGAGCCCATGGCCCACGGAGGGGTCCTCGAGGAAGTCCGCGGTGTCCTGGCCAAACTCGATGGCGTTGGCCACCACCCCCAGGCCCGGCGCCAGCCGGTCGAGGAAGCTCGCGGGCGCCACGTCGAGGCCACCCACCGTCTTCGCCGCCCCGGTGAACGAATGGAGCGCGCTGGCCAGGACCTCCGTCCCACTGCGGCCCGCGCTGGCGAGCTGCTCGACGAACTCCGCGTAGTCGCCCTCCTGGGCGGCATCCTTCGCGGCCAGTCCGGCGAACACCACCGCGGCCGCGCCCAGGCCCGTGGACACCGCTCCGCTGTCCACGCTGGTGAAGGCCGTGGCGACCTCGTCGATCTTCCCGTCCTTCAGCCCTCCGATGGCATTGAGGAGCTCGACGCCCCCCTGGGCCTGGAACGCGCCCTCGGCGATGCCTTTCAGGCCGTCGACGAGCGACTCGAACTGCTCGATGGCGGAGTTGACGTCACCGGACTCGGCGGCGAGCTGACCGGCCGCGCCCCCGAGCGCGGGACCGATGATGTGCTCGCCCAAGTCGATCGACGGGTGGAGCTCCAGCCGATAGCCATCCGGCGTGGTCGTCGTCAGCGGCTCTTCGATCTTCGAATAGGCGTCGGAGGCGGGGTTGGCTGGATCGAACGCGCGGCCTGCCCATTCGAGGACCTCCGCCGCGTGGCTGCCTCCGGCCAGGGCGGCGGCGGCATCCGCGGCGGCGTAGGCCAGCTGGGGATTCTGGATGACGGCCTGATCCAGCTGCGGATCCGTGAGTGCCTCGGCCAGGTCCGCCGCGGCCTGCTCATTGGCGGCGTAGGCCTCGCTGTGCTCCGTGTGGTAGGCCTTGATGTACGCCTCTTTCTGCTCCTCGGTGAGAGAGGGCCCGAGCTCACCGAGCTGCTCGGCCAGCTTCTGGTCCAGCTCGGTCACCTCTTCGTGCGCGCTGTCATAGGCGTCTTGCGCCTTGTTGAGCGCGCTGGCGGCGTCCTCCGGAGTCGCCGCGCTGCTCGCGACGTTGCGCGCGGCCGAGGCCTGCGGGGTGACGTTCCCCGCGGTGTCGGCGGCCTTCTTGGAGCCGCCCTGCGGGACCAGCCCGAGCTGAGCCAGGGCGGTCTTGCTCCCGGCCTGCTGAGCGAGGAGATGCCCCTTCAGTGAGGCGCCCGAGGCCTGCGCTCCCGTCTCCACGCGGCCCAGGCTCGGAGCTCCGAGGAGCGAGTGCGAGGAGGGCTTCGAGTCGAAGGTGGAGCTGTTGGAGTAGCCCGTCGTCCGCACCGGCGCGGGGGCCGGCGGCACGGTCGGAAGAGGCTTCGGGAGTACCTGCAGCTGCTGGGTCGCGGAGGTGCTCGAGACAGAACCGCTGCTGGTGGTGCGCGTGAGCATGGGAGATAGGTCCTTGATTTTGTTGGGCCCGGAGACCGTAAGCCCCACTGCGTAAACAGGGGGCCATGGGCGTCTTTGTGGGTGATACGCGGCAAGAAGGAATTGGGTTACAGCGCCTCGGCGCCCTCTGCCGGGGACGAGGGCGGGACCTTGCGGAGGGTTTCGGGCCGGTGACACCCTGCGCGCCTCCCACATGCCTGGAACATCGATGTCCTTCAGCCTTCCGCGCGCGCTCCGTTGTGCCCTGGCCCTGCTCGTCCTGCGGTTTGCCACCGCCTGCGGCTCGGACCCTTCTCCCCCTCCTCCGCCCACGCCGGATGAAGAGCTGCCCACCACCGTCGCCGTGCCCGGAGGCGGGGCCTTCAACACCAGCCAGCGCGTGGTGCTCATCTGCTCGGATGGAACGGGAAGTGGCTGCGCGGGCACCTTCTACACGACGGATGGCACCCCGCCCTCCTCGAGCTCCCCGCGCTACACCGACCCCATCGCCATCTCCGCCAACACCACGGTGCGCTTCTTCTCCGTGGACGCGAGCGGCAACCGGGAGGCGGGGAAGAGCGAGCAGTACTTCATCGACGCCGCCGCGCCGGTCGTGACGGCCTCTCCTCCAGGAGGGCTCCACGGCACGGAGCGCACGGTCACGCTGGAGTGCGTGGACACGGGAGGGGCCGGCTGTGGCGCCATCCACTACACCCGGGATGGGACGGTGCCCTCGGCCGCGTCACCGGAGTACACGGTGCCCCTCACGGTGAGCGAGACCACGACGCTCCGTTTCTTCGCCACCGACAAGGCCGGCAATCCCTCGCCGGTGGTGACTGAGCAGTACCTCATCGACAGGATTGCTCCCGTCAGCACCGCCAGCCCCAGGGGCGGCTTCCATGGCACGGCCTTCCAGGTGACGCTCGCGTGCGCCGACACGGGAGGCTCCACCTGCGCGGCCATTCACTACACCCTCGACGGCTCCCCTCCGAGCCGGACTTCCCCCGTCTACACCGCGCCCCTCACCCTCTCCGCCAGCACCACGGTGCGCTTCTTCGCGGAGGATGGGCTGGGGAACGAGGAGGCCCCCAAAACCGAGACGTATGTCTTCGACACCCTGGCGCCCACGGTGTCCGCCAGCCCCAGCGGTGGGAACTTTTTCTCGGCCCTCACCGTCTCGCTCACCTGTGGGGACGGAGAAGGCAGCGGCTGCCAGGCCATCCACTTCACCCAGGACGGGAGCGCTCCGACGCTGAGCTCGCCGGTGTACGCCGCACCCCTCACGATCGCCACCAACACGCTGCTCCAGTTCGTGGCCGTGGACCGGGTGGGCAACGTCAGTGGCGTCCAGACGCAGCGCTATGTCATCGACTCGGTGGCGCCCACGACGGTGGCCAACCCGGCCGGGGGAACGTTCTCCTCGGCGAGGTCTGTCTCGCTGCGCTGCGAGGACGGGGCGGGCGCGGGGTGCGAGGAGACGTACTACACCGTGGATGGGAGCACCCCGACGACGGGCTCGACGCCCTACAACGGTGCCCTCCTCATCTCCTCCTCCACGACGCTGAAGTTCTTCTCGGTGGACGTGCTGGGCAACGCGGAGGCCGTCCAGACCCAGGACTACGTCATCGAGGGCTCTCCGGTGAGCGCCTCGGCGCAGATCGCGGCGGTCCGAAGCGCGCAGGACGGAGCCCTGGTGCAGCGCATCGAGCAGGCGCTGGTCACCTACGTCAAGCCGTTCACGCCCACGGATCCCGCGGGCTTCTTCCTCCAGGACGAGCCGAACGGTCCGGCGCTCTTCGTCGCGGTGGATCCGGCCACGCTCTCTCCCTCGCCCCTGGCGGGAGATCGCGTGTCGCTCACCGTGACGCGCAAGGCCACGGTGAGCGGGGCCGTGCAGGCCCTGTCCATCTCCGGCTTCACCGTCTCCAGTCGTGGGCAGTCCGTGGAGCATCTGCGGGTGGACGCGAGCTTCGTCGACCTGCCGGCCGTCCTGGACGCCCACGAGCACGAACTGCTCACCGTCTCCGGCTTCCTGACGGGCACCTTCTCCTCATCTGGCATTGATCACCTGCAGGCGCCGCTGGCGACGTCGGGCACCCCGTCGAGCTCCCCGTCCAGCGCCAACCTCCGGCTGCGCGTGCCCTCGCTCCTCCAGGAGCAGTTCGATCCGGGACCGGGCTGCACGGTCACCGTCAAGGCGCCGCTGTGGCGCTTCAGCGTCACGGCCCAGCCGTCCGCGTGGACGCCGCAGGACATCACCTGGACGTCCTGTCCGGCGCCTCGGGTGATGGGCGCGGCACCCTCCAGTGGCCCCGGCGTCACGGTGCGCTTCAACCGGTTCATCGACCCGGCCAGCGTGGCCGCCAACGGGGTCCAGTTCCTCTTCAGCGGAGGCCTGGTGGCCAGCTCCGCCACCGTCCTGGGCCGCGAGGTCTGGGTGGCTACCTCCGCCCAGGTGCCGGATCAGAGCTACTCCGTGACGGTCAGCAGCTCGGTCCGAGACAGGCTGGGCAACGCGCTCGACCCGGGCTTCACCACGGCCTCCTTCCCGGGCTTCAGGCCGTCCGCCGTGCTGCGCATCACCGAGGTGGCCCCCAACATCGACTTCCAGAGGGACCTGGTCGAGCTGCAGGTGGTCCAGGGAGGCAGCGTGGCGAACATGACGGTGGAGGCGGACACCTTCGTGCTGGCCACCCTGCCCGACGTCCAGGTCGCCACGGGCGATATCATCGTGGTGCACTTCAATCCCAACACGGCGCCCGGCACGGATGCGCCGGGCCCGGAGCTGCTCGGCAAGAGCCACTACCCCGCGGGCTCCTACGCCAGCAACTACGACACCGCCTGGGACTTCCACGGCAACGCCACGGGCATCAACCTGCCCCACCGGGTGCTGCGGGTGGAGGACCGCTACGGCAACATCCAGGATGGCGTCGCCTTCGCCGCTCCGGACTCCCTCCTCACGACCAGCCCCCAGTTCGCGTCGCTGGTACGGGCGCTCCAGACGGCGGGCCACTGGCAGCCCACGCACTGTGACGGAGTGCCCTGCACGTTCACCTCGCCGACCTCCGTGCTGGACATCTCCGCCTCCTGGCAGGGCACCAGCAGCGACCGCTCCATCACCGCCGGCCGCAAGGACACCGCGGACACCCACTCCGCCCTCGATTGGACGATCGGCCCCTCCTCGCTGGGCCGGTACCCGTAGGCAATCCGGGGGAACCCCCAAGCGAATCCCGCTCCGAGATTGCCCTCGGGTGGCTACTGCCATCGGATGCCAGACTCATCACCAGTCCGTCCCGAGTGCGCCGAGGGGCGACACCTCGCACCAACTGGTCCTACAACCATACCAGTTGGCCCAGAGCGCGCCGCGAGGGGGCCCCTCGAGCTGCTCGAGCGAGTCGCAGCAGCGCTGCCCAGCCAAGCCCCGAGAGGAGGGTCTGAATTCCTTCGCTGGCTCCGCGTCCAGACAGCTTGTCAGGTCCGCGGGGCGGGAGGGGCGAAGGGAACAGGGCGCGACCGAGAGCTCTTCACCTCGGAAGGCAGGCTTGCCATGAAGCTGAGTCGGTGGTTGCTGGGTGCGCTCGCAGGAACCCTCGTGGGTTGTTCCGAAGCTCCCCCTCCGGAGGAGCCTGGCGCTCCGGGGCCGGAGGAGCTCATCCCGGGCCGGCCGGACTTCGAGTTCGCCACCGTGAAGGGCCCCTCCGAGCTGTCACCGAGAGCGAGCGGTCCGCTGCGAGCGCTGCTCTGCAATCGAGGCGACACCGATGGCAGCACCGAGGTGTCCTTCTATTTCTCCTACAACAACACCTTCGAGCCGTTCGACAAGTGGGTGACCACCACCGAGCCGATCTTCGTACCGGCGGGCGGCTGCGAGGACGTGAGCGAGCTGGTGGCGAGGCCGAATGTCCCGGATGCGAGCTATCACCTGATCGCGGTCGCGGATGTGGACATGCTGGTCAGCGAGGGCCGGGAGGGAAACAACGCCCGAGTGGGGGTGGGCAAGTTCACGGTGGACTTCCACGCGCCGCCCCGGCCGGTGCTGAAGTGGGTGGCCGGCGAATACTCCACGGGGCGCCCGCTCCTGGAAGTCACCTCCGAAGTGAACGACTTTGTCTACGTCTACAGCGGTGAGCGCTGCGAGGGCGAGCCCGTGGCGGAGTCGCGCGTCGGCTCGAGCTCGTTCTGCTACATGCCGATCGATCTGTCGGGAATCCCGTCGAGCAGCTACTCGGTCAGGGTGGTCGACTTCGTCGACAACGCGTCGGCGTGCAGCAGCATCCTCGCCCCGACCGACTACGGCACACCGCTCCCGGCCCCGGTCATCACGGAGGCGAGCTGGCAATATGCCTCGGTGGAGCATGATCTCCGCGTGAGGGGCACCGCCCAGCCTGGGGCCGAGGTGGGCATCTTCATCGACGCGCGGTGCACGGGCTTCCCGGCCGCCACCGTCTTCGCGGGCACCCAGGGAGCCTTCACCGCCGAGCTCAAAGTGCCGGCGTCCCCCGTGGGCACCCTCCGCCGGGTGTTCGTCGCCGCGCGAGACGAGAACCTCCGCGAGTCCTCCTGCGTGGAGGGCCCCACGTACCAGACGCCGTGCCCGCAGGGGTACTCCAACTGTGATGGGAACCCGGCCAACGGCTGCGAGGTGAACCTCACGGAGGACGCGAACCACTGCGGCGCCTGCGGGACGAGCTGCCAGGATCGAGGCAACGCGGAGGGGGTCTGCATCTCGGGAACGTGCGGCGTGGCGTGCCCGGTGGGCACCTATGACTGCGACGGGAACCCGGTCAACGGCTGCGAGTCCACCACCGTGTGCAGTCCTGCCGTCTGCACCGTCGACAGCGCGGAGGAGCTGCTCATCACCTCGCTCTCGGTGGTGGAGGATCCGGTGCGGACCGCGCCGGGCGGGGCCTGGCACTTCGGCACGCTGATGCGGCAGATGGCGGGCAACGAGGATCCGTCCACCCTGGTGCGCCAGTGGCTGAGGACGTGGAACACGACGCAGCGGGTGAATGGCCTCACGCTGCCGGCGCGCCCCCAGATGCAGTCGCAGGTGCTGGCTGCCTGGGAGGCTCGCAGCGGCGGGCCCGACCGGCCGCTGGACTTCAGCAAGGCGCCGTTCAGGCTACTGGCCATCGTGAACCGGATGGATCTGCGCAACCCGGGAGTGCAGGCCGGTGAGGGCCGCTTCGTCTTCGGGGTGCTGGACGCCGCGGGCAATCCGCTCGAGTTCACCGTCATCCTCGAGTACGCCCTGCCAGGCGGTACGCCGGAGGCCATCCAAGGCTGGGCGAGGGACTGGCATGAGCTGGGTCAGCTGGGGCTGGGGCACCCGAGCTACAAGGTGAAGCTCCAGGCGTTGACGGACCGCTTCACGAATGCGGGGGTGATGGCGGGGCGGCCACACGGCAACGCGCTGAACCAGATCCGCACGAACGAGGTGGCCCTGGCCGACGAGTGGGAGATGCGCGAGTTCGTCCTGACGAGCACGGCGCTGCAGCCGGCCACGGTGAAGCGCACGCCGGACCTCGGCTTCGAGAACACGAACGCCCTGCGCAACTTCATCCTGGCCAACCAGGCGGACGTCCTGGCCGAGCGACACACGGTGCCGGAGAGCCTGAACGGGGTGAGGTTCCTGGCCGCGAGGGCGCCGGTGCCGGAGGACTTCTTCTGGCGGGTGCCGGGCGTGCCCGGCGAGGCGCGGCACAAGTTCTCTCTCAACACGTGCAGCGGGTGTCACTCGCGGGAGACGGGGACGGAGTTCACGCACATCGCTCCGCGCGCCGCGGGGCAGGCGGCGGCCCTGTCGGCCTACCTCCGGGGTGGCACCCTGCCGGATCCGGTGACGGGGGTGAGCCGCTCCTTCAACGACTTGAGCCGCCGCGCCGAGGATTTGAAGGCGCTGGTGTGCGGCTCGACGTCGGCCCTGAGCCTCACGAGCGAGCACTTCGGAGGCTTCCCGGCGGCCTCCAACCTGCCTCCGGCGCGTGTGCACTGAGGCAGCGCACCTTGGAGCGCTTCAGGGGGAAAGGCGCGAGGGCCCCGGTCCTCGGGGCCGCTCCCATCGAGGGCGTGGAGGAAGGCGAGCAGCGCATCCTTCTCTTCAGCCGTGAGCCCCAGCGGACGCATGAGGGGACTCTGCCAGGGGTTCGAGTTCCCACCGCGATCGTAGAAGTCGATCACCTCCTCGAGGCTCTTCAGCGACCCGTCATGCATATACGGAGCGCGGCGGCTCACGTCGCGCAAGCCGGGCGTCTTGAACGCGCCCACGTCCGCCTCCTTCCGGGTCACCTCGTAGCGCCCCTTGTCCGCGAAGCCGGTCTTCGGGCCTCCAGAGCGCCGGCCCTTCGTGTCGTTCCAGCCGACCCCCAGGTGAATGATGCGGTTCTCGCGGTGGCCTGCTCACGGGTTCGGCGCTAGGTTGCACACCCGCTCTTTGCTCATGGGAGGCCTCGACTCCATGTTGTCCCTGGTTGCTGTTCTGGTGGCCGCCACTCCAGGCCATGCCTCGCTGCTCTCGCCCGCCACGTCTGCTCATGTCCACTCCGCGCGGTTGCTGGCCCAGGCCAGCCCCGGCGTGGGGGCGGAGCAGGGTCCCGCTTCCCAGCCGCCCCTCGTCACGGCTGCCCCCGAGGAGCGCATCCGCGAGCTGACCCTGCGCATCGATGAGCTCAATGATCGCATCCGCTCCATCAACACCGACTGGGCCACCAGCTCGGTCGTGATGCTGTACGCCGGCTACAGCACCGCGCCGCTGGTCCTCGTGGGGCTGCCGCTGCTCATCGTCGGACTGACGTCGAGCATCGGGAGCGCTGGCACGATCGCCGCCATCGGAGCCGTCATCACCGGCTTGGGCGCCGTGGGGATCGGGCTGCTGATCGCCGGCGTCGTGACAGGCATCAACTCGGCCGATGCGCCACGCGCCGAGAAGGCGGCCCTCATCTCCGAGCGCACCAGGCTGGAGAATGAGCTGCGCGAGCTGAAGCGCCGAGGAGCCCCGGAGACTCTTCGCTGGAATCCAGAGCCGCCCGCGCGCACCGTCACGATTGCCGCCATCTCCTTCTAGAGCACCGAATCTTTTGAAGTTCATGTTATCCGGCATTGAGGGAGGAGCGCTCCAAGTGCCGCTGCCATGACTCGATGTTCTGGATGGACGCGGCTCGTCGCAGGTCGAAGGTGTTCTTGCGTCCCCCCCGATCAGCCGGGCATGCGAGGTGCCGACTGCGCATATCTATCTTGAAGGCGGACTTGGCAAACAGCTCTCCATTCCTCGGCGCCCAAGGCTTGCACAGCACCTGGCCGCCGTTGTCCAGCACCTCATTCACCATGGGGCTGGTGATGTAGCACCTATCTATGTGCAACTCGTCCGGCCGTAGCCCCTGTCGCTCCAGGTCCGTGTCCGTCCGCCCGAGCGCCCCCGGTGAGGCGCTACCCGGCAGGAGAGAGGTGTAACAGGGGTTCGCCGAAGGAGGCGAGCGATGAGCACCCGAGGCACGGTGGCAAAGTTGCAGGAACGCAGGTGGCGGCAGTGGAGCCCCGAGAAAGCGCAGGAGCTATTGGCAGAGTGGCGAGCCAGTGGGCTTTCTCTGGGGAGGTTCGCCCGGGAGAGAGGCCTGGGGGGCGAGCGGCTGCGGTGGTATTTCGACAGCTTGGCGGGCTGGGTCGCCGGCGAGGCGAACGATGCACATCGCCATCGCCACATGCGCAAGGCGCGACTGCTCGACGGCATCGCCGAGCAGCTCGAGGCCATGCTGTCAGCCCATCATCGCTGACGCTCATCCTCGGCAGTGAGGTCGTCCTGCGTGGCAGCGAGGCCGTCCCGCGCTACGAGACGGCGCGGGCGATGCCACTGCCGCCCAACACCACTTCGCGGTTTTCAGCAAGGCGCGTCGTGGGTGCTGCCGGGCGGACGGACACCCATCAGGTGCTGAGTGCAGATAGAAAGAGTGCTCGGCGGAAAAACTTGACACACACGCGTCTGCCATAAAATGGCGAGTCCTCCTCCTTGGAACAATCGCCATGTTCATTTCTCAGCGCTGCACCTTAACTCTTCTGGTCGCCATTGCGGCTGTCTTCCCGGCAACGCCTGCCCATGCCCAATGGGAGCCATCGATCAGTATCGAATGGCAGACGAGGCAAATGGGGACGGTCGCCCCGGGCACGTCGTTCAACTGGAGCAACCGCGTCCACGTCTTCAGTATTGGAACGACCGTGTCCGCCCAAACCACCAGTGCGACCACGGTCGTCTCCCCGGCGTCGCAGTTCATCTCGGCCGGTCAGTCGGCGCCTTTTACCATCAATGGCACGGTGCCCACTGCCACCGGACCGTTTACCATCACCATCAACTTCACGTACTCCACTAGCAGCGGACCCGTAACTACGCCGGTGTGGATCACTGGCACAGTCAGTTCGGGAGTGCCAGGGAGTACAACCTACTTCGTGGGCGTTATCCCACAGACAGTGAGCGCGACACCGAGCGCTGCTGACTGCCCGCCAGGCGCCTCTCTCGTCTACTTCCACTTTGATGACGAGGACTCAGATAACGAGAATAACCGTTCGGGCTGGATTGGCGCGATTAAGAGCTACGAGAATACGATTTTCTACTACTGCCGGGTGGACGGCAGGCAGTTCAAGCCGCTATCCACAACCAATAGCGTAGCCAATCACTATGCCCTCATTCGGCTAGGAACAGCTTGTCCGCCTGGCTCCACGGCGTTCTCTCGATACTGGGACAACGAGAACAACAACAACATAAACAGTAGATGGACGTCGTCCGGAAATGCATTGGACTTCGGGCCCAACTCTGTCGTGGCTGACAGCCAGAATAGCATCATGCATTTCTGCCTGTTCCGGAGCGGCACCGACACGATGAGCGATTTCCCAAACTTGGGCATCCACTACGGCGTGTTCGCCGCGCCGGGTTTCAGCAAGGCCATACAATCCGGCTGGGTCTACACGGATGACGAGGACTCGACCAACGACAACAGCATGAGCGCGGACGCGGACGCGCAGAGGATCATCGCTCCCACCGGCAGTGACGGCCGCAACACGACCGTGTACACCGCCCGGGTGACGCCGGAAACAAGTCCGGTGGCGCGGTGCAGCGTGTCGCCGTCCGCTGGGATCGACAGCGCCTACGCGACCTTCGTCAACAACGGCAGTTATGCGCGGGTCGGGCGGACAATCAGCAGTTACTCGTGGTCCTTCAGTTCAGGAGGCTCCGCTTTCGGTCCTGGCCCTCATGCGCGAAGCTTTGGTGTGGGGACACACTGGGGCAGGCTGACTGTCACTGACAGCGCTGGCGAGTCGTCCGCTGCAATGTGTTATGTGACAGTCTCGTCATCCACCCCTGGCGGATGTCAGCAGGTATCGTCGCTCATGACTGAGGGGGAAAAATTCTTGAAGCCTCCGCCCTGCCCGTAGCCGCGTGGTGGGAGGTGGCGGCCGGGCTGGCGGCCTTTCTCCTGCCAGGAGGGGGCACCCAGGCATGAGCACGCACCAGCACCACGGCCCCAAGGCAAAGGGCTCCATCCCGAGAAGCCCAGCAATCTCACAGGGTTGCTGGGTTTTTCTTTGCCCTCGTTTTCTTCATGTGACCTCAGTGTGCCCCTCTGGCGTCTCTTGCCCAGAGCGGCGCGCGGCTGAGGAATGGGTCGGTCCAGTTCCTGGACCGCGCTCTCCCGCGCCTCGGGTGACAGGTGCGCGTAGCGCGTCGTCATCTCGATCGCCGCGCGCCTCATCAACTCCTGAATGACCCGGAGCGCTACACCCCGCATCGCGAGCGGCTGGCCGTCCGGCTTGACCCCAGCGCACCATGAGTGCTTGAGTCAGCCAAGTGAGAGATCCCCGCCCCAATGCGCACACTCAACGCAGTATGGGTATCGTCTCTGTCCTGCTCCTCACCTCAGCCATTCTGGGCGTGATCGGATACAAGAGTTGCAGGGAGGTGCCGCTGAGCGTCTCGGTGCCTGACTCTTCCCGTTCCGCCGCCTCCCCACCCAATCCTAGTGACAACATCCCAGACGATGCCGGCGCCCTGCAACCCGACGCCGCACAAGACACTCTGGAATTTGGAGTCACGAATACCCGCCTCTATCAATACGCAGGAACGATGGATGTCGAGAATCGCTATGCCTCCACGGTCATGATCAGCACTGATTCAGAGAGCATGTCGGCCAGATGCAGCGGCGTCCTGATCAGCCCTCGGGTTGTCCTCACCGCAGCCAGTTGCCTCTGCGAACCCTCGAAGAGCCCGCCGCCCGCCAATAGTAACTCTCTCCATGAGGCCAGCGCCTCATGCCTCCAACGCGCTGCCGTGACAACCGCCATCTATGGCGAAGTCCTCGACAAGAAATTCCCAGAAGCCACGACCCGAATGAGCTTCCACAGCTACGACGGCGAGGTGCACCCACACCCTGCATTCAAGTTTGCCTCGGATGATGCAGGCTCCCCTGGGGCCACGCAGGCGGATCTCGCTGTTGTCGTGCTGGATGAAGCCGTCAAGGATGTGAAGCCTGAGACCTTGATGGAGCAGGGCGAGTTTCAAGCTCATGACCCTCTCATCATGGCGGGCTATGCCTCCAGTGGAACAAAGCAGGCGGTAGGCGGGCTTTACGGGATCCGCTACTTCCGCCAGAACACAGTCACCCAGAGCCTGCCGGGAGACCAGGGAAGAATTCTTTATCAGCAGCATGGCCCTTTCATCTACAATGGCTACGCTGGCGGCCCCTGCTTTCGAGAAGACTCCCACCGGCGTCTGCTCGCCGGAGTCGCGGGCACCGGCGGCGGCCAGGAACTCTCCTTCACCAGCGTCCCTCCTTTTCTAGATTGGGTGCAGGCTCAGATTCGCCGGGAGTCTCCCAGCAACTCTCCCGCGCCACGGCGCTGAGATCCTTATTCGAGGTGATTCCGCATGCTTACCTGCCGAAACCTCCTGGCGTCATCGATGCTTGTGGCTCTATCCATATGCTTGGGGATGGGATGTGTATCCCCCCATCCAGAGTTCAAAGAAGAGAGAAGTATTCCTGGCATGAGGGGCGATTCTCTCTTGTCCCAAGATGTAAATGGAGTCTCGGGGGGCAAGTTCGATCGCGAAAATCTCTGGCGGACCACCGTCAACATTCAAAGCAACGCAGGAGTATGCAGCGGCATCCTCATCGCTCCCAAAGCCGTCCTCACTGCCGCTCATTGTTTCTGCGCGGTGACTCAAGCAGCTTTCGATAGATCCTCGTGCGTCAAGAGAGCCACG
The DNA here is from genome assembly GCF_020103725.1 of Hyalangium gracile. Lineage (NCBI taxonomy): Bacteria > Pseudomonadati > Myxococcota > Myxococcia > Myxococcales > Archangiaceae > Hyalangium > Hyalangium gracile. The sequence continues at coordinate 274,737 of NZ_JAHXBG010000014.1, forward strand.
GTCATCAGCCACATCTATCTCTACCGGCCGGAGAACAGAGGATGGGAACCGATACCGACAACATCGGAAGGCGATGTCATCGCCCACGAGGAGTTCACATCGCAGCGCACCAGCGAGGGGTTCGTGGATCCTGCCAAGCGCGTTGCGGATCTCGCGATAGTCGCGCTGGACAAGGAGTTGGACGGACTCAAGCCTGACGTCTTGTTGAGGCCCCAGGACGTCTCCGAGGGCGATGAACTCACCGTAATTGGTTACGGTCCTACCAGGACCAACGGTCCCGATGGAAACGTCCGACGCTCCGGTACCAACACCATCTTCACCGTCACGGAGTTCCCCAACGGGAGGGTGCGCGAGTTCCGCTTCAATGGCTCAGGAGCCCACACGCATGATGGAGACAGCGGCGGCCCGGCCTTGTACTTCGATGATGGAAAGCGCTGGCTCGTAGGTATCAACGGCTGATACTCGGAGCAGGGGGAGCAATCATGGTTCACGGCCACTGCCAACTACGACGGTTGGATCAAGTCGCAGATCGCCAAGACCATGAGGCCAAGAGCCCCATGACCCCACGTCGAGTGAGACAGTTCCCAGGGAGCGTGTCGGCGAATCAGCTCGAGTGAAGAGATCGCGTAGTAGACGCCCAAGAAGCCCATGGTGGACGCCTTGGGTGGGAGGCACGTCCGGCACCAGCCCGCTCATCAACCGCGCTGCGGAAGACGGGAGCTGGCAAGGCACCAGTTCCGCCAGAGTGCGCCGACAGGATGGCCTCCAGACGATTCAGAGCGGGAAGGCTCTGCTCAGAGCGGAATAGCGTAGCGGTCAAACTATTCGCCGCCCCAGGCGTTCGGCCGGAAGAACACCTTGCCGGCCGTCATGTCCGAGGCGGCGATGCGCAGCGCCTCTCCCGCGGACTCCAGCGGCAGCGTGGCGCGCACGGGCGTCTCGAAGTCCTTGCCCAGCAGCGTGGGCACCTCCACCAGCGCGCGGAGCTGATCCTTCCCGAAGCCGCCCCGGAAGAACTCCGAGAGCCAGAAGCCCTCGATCTTCTTCTGGTGGAAGATGAACTCCCCCGGGTGGATGCGGCTCTCCTGCTCGGAGAGGCCCCCGTAGACGATCACCGTGCCCCCATCCACGAGGGCGCGCGCCAGGTGGCCCGTCATCGTCCCCGCCACCGCGTCGAAAGCCAGCGACACGCCCAGTTCCTGACAGATGAGCCGCAGCCGCTCCTCGAACTCCGGCTCGCTGCTGTTCACCACGTGCTCGGCGCCCAGCTTGCGCAGCATGGCCTCCTGCTCGGCCCGGCGGACGACGTTCACCAGGGGCAGCTTCTCCTTGCGCGCCAGCTTCTGCAGCATGCGGCCGACGGTGCTCGCCGCCGCGCTCTGCACCAGTGCCTTGTGCTTGCCCTGGCGCGCCCGCTCCATCAGCGCCCACGCCGAGAACGGGTTGACGAAGAAGCTGGCCCCCTGCTCGTCGCTGAGGCGCGGCAGCAGGGGAAAGCACTGCTTCAGCGGCACCACCACGTACTCGGCCCACGTTCCGTCCGTGGATGGGGTTGGCACACATCCCACCCTGCGCCCCACCAGCAGCCGCCCCGCCAGGCTCCCCGCCGCCACCACCGTCCCGCTGCCTTCGAAGCCCGGAATCGCCGGCAGCGGCTTCTTCACCCCGTAGAGTCCTCGAACGAACATCAGATCCGAGGGGTTGATGGGGGCGGCGGCCACTCGCACCAGCACCTGGCCCGCCTCGGGCTTCGGCACCGGCACCTCCGTCACCTGGAGAGACTCGGGCCGGCCGTCATAGGCCGACAGGCACAGCGCTCGCATCTTCTCGGGAAGGGCGGAGGAGGTCATCCACAGACCTTTTTATTCGGCCACGCGTTCCAGCGGGAACCTTTCTCTCGCCTGCCGCGTCGGAGTTCCCGATGTCCGCCACTGTCCTGCAGCTCCACCACCGCGAAGTCTTCGAGCGAAATGTCACCCGCGCCCTGGCCGCCGGAGCCGGAGCCGGGCTGCTGCACCTGGCTTCCCTGAAGCTGGGTGTAGCGCTCCCCCTGGCCTACCTCGTCATCGTCGGCACCCTGCTGGCCGTGGCCCGGGGCGACAGGTGGGACCGGCTCCTGCTGTCGGGCCTCGGCGTGCTGCTGCCCGCCCTGCCCTATGCCCTGGGCATGGCGCCCGCGTGGACGGCCGGACTCAGCGCCGCGGCGGCGGGGGCGCTGCTGGTTCGCGCCCACCTCAATGAGCGTGGTGAGGAGAGCCAGGTCGGCGAGCGGCGCCCTACTCTCGTGAACTATCTGCTCGGCGCCGGCCTGTGCGTCGGGCTCACCCTGGGCGGAGTGGAGGTGGCGCGCGTGCTCGCCGCGCGGATGGCTGATCTGGCGACGCCCGTGATGCTCGGCGCGGGGGTGGCCGGCGCCGTCGTGGGCCTCTTCGTGGGGCTCAGCTCCGTGGCGGCGCACCTGGCGCTCTCCTCGGATCCCGTGGAGGCCCGCTGCGAGGAGCTGCTGCCCCGGCTCTCCGGGGACTTCCACACCCTGGCCCAGCGCGCGCTGACCCTCTATCGGCAGTGCGGCCAGTCGCTGGCGCAGCTCCCCCGCGAGCCCGCCCGTGAGGAGCTGGCCCGGACGCTGTCCCGGATGACGCGCGATGCCGTGGAGCTGGCCTCCGAGTGGGCGGGCGTGGAGGCCCAGCTCGAGGAGCGCGCGCAGACGGAGCTGGAGAACGAGCGAGAGGAGCTGCTCCGGGCCGCGAAGGCGAGCACCGACGTGGTGGCCCGCCGGCAGCTCGAGTCCGCCGCCGCGTCCCTGGGCGAGGAGGTGGAGCGGCTGGCAGAGCTCAAGCAGCGCCGGGAGCGCATCCTCGCGCGGCTCCGGGCCCAGGTGGCGCAGCTCGACCGGGCCCGGGTGGCGCTCCTGTCCCTGCGCAGCGGGCACGCGCAGATGAAGGCCGCCGAGCTGTCGGCGCTGACCCGCCGCTTCCGGGCGCTCTCCTCCTCCCAGCTCGAGGAGGGACAGGCGATGGAGGCGGTGGCGGCTCAGGCGACGCTCTCTCAGACGGAGCCGCTCCCCGCGGCTCCGGCGCCCACCGCGCCGGAGGACGCCCCCGAGCATGGCCGAGGCCAGAGGGTGTAGAGGAGCGCGGCCCGCAAGAGGCCAGCGCGCCGCCGGGGAGCCGAAGAAGGAGAGGGGGTGTTGTCGCTGGCGCAACGAGTGTTGCCCCTGGCGCAACGCCCCGGAGGGCCCACGATGGCGGCTCTCCCTGTGAGCGGCTCCGCGAGCAAGGCTGGCGCGAGGCTTGCTCTTGCCTGGCTCCGCGTCACGACGACGCCAAACGATCGGGGAATAGCACTCCATGAAGCGGTTCTCGAAGAACGTCCACTCTCTCTGCGGTGCGCTGGTGTGTGGCGCCACCCTGGCGCTGGCGGGGCAGGCGCAGGCCGAGACGCTGATCAGCGTCGACACGGCGGGCTGCAGCACGAACATGGCCATCAACAACGCGATTGGCCAGAGCTTCCAGGTCGGCTCGCCGACGAGCGTCGAGTCGATCGAGGTCTGGATCAAGCCGGAGCTGTACTACACCACCTCGTACACCGTGGAGGTGTACGACGGCGAGGGCACGGGTGGCACGAAGCTGGCCACCTCGTCCACCACGGTGACGCTGGGCTCGCAGACGGCGGGGGTTGCCTCGGGGTTCCAGGTCTTCACCTTCTCGGGCCTGTCGCTGGAGGCCCACCACGCGTACACGTTCAAGCTGGTGCGGCTGTCGCAGTACTCGGGCGCCTTCTCCGAGTGCGGCGACGTGTACAGCGCGGGCAAGGAGTACTGGCTGGGCTACAGCGCCCAGAACTCGCGCGACATCTCCTTCAAGCTCAATGGCACGGCGACCCCCGCGCCGGACCCGGAGCCGACGCCCGTGGAGGAGCCGCTCATCTCGGTGGAGACGGCGGGCTGCAACACGAATGTCGCCATCAACAACGCCATCGGCCAGAGCTTCCGCGTGGCGAAGGTGACGCGGCTCCAGAAGATCGAGTTCTGGATCAAGCCGGAGCTGTACTACACCACCTCGTACGCCATGGAGCTGTACGACGGCGAGGGCACGGGCGGCACGAAGCTCGCCACCTCGCCCACGACGGTGACGCTGGGCTCGCAGACGGCGGGTGTCCCCTCCGCCTTCCAGGGTTTCTCGTTCGCGGGCGTCACGCTACAGCCGGACCACGCGTACACGTTCAAGCTGGTGCGGCTGTCTCAGTACTCTGGCGCCTTCTCCAAGTGCGGCAACGTCTACCCCCACGGCATCCAGTACTGGCTGGGCAGCTACTCGGACACGCCCTACGACGCCTCCTTCAAGCTGTACGGCTCCGAGACGCTGGCCCTCGAGTCGCTGTCCTGGTCGGCGGCGGGCCCCGGCACCCGGTCAGCCACCGCGGACGGCAGCGCCACGGACGCGATGACGTTCGACTACTCGCTCAGCGGCTCGAGCGTGTGGAGCGCCCAGTCGTGGACCTACTCCGCCACGGCGCCGCGTGACACCACGCTGGAGTTCGGCTGGAACTACACCGGCTTCCACGCCTGGTACCGCGTCAACGCCCAGGCGCGCGCCTTCGCGGACGGCCCCAACGGCCGCGCCTACGTGGACCTCTACTCGCGGAACTACGGGGACGGCTGGAACGTCAGCGGCACCGCCTCGCTCGAGCTCCACGAGGGCTACGCCTTCGGCTTCATCATCGACGGCTCGAACTACGACAGCGACTCGCGCCTGCTCGGCACGCTGAAGGTTACCTCTCAGCCCTGAGTCGCCGCCCGCCGGCAGCTCGAGTCCGCCGCCGCGTCCCTGGGCGAGGCGGTGGAGCGGCCGGGGGCGCCCATCGGCTCCGGTGGCCCCCTGGCGCTCCGGCGGGCCGGGCCCGGTCAACGCTTGCGTCCCAAACCTATGACAGGCGGGCGAGCAGCCGTGCGCCGGGAGCATGTCGAGCTGGCGCGTTGCCATCCGGACACTCCGAGTCGTGTGTGTCCTCCTACCCGCTGTGCGGCCAGGAGCAGGAGCCTTGGCTGTCATGGCAGCGTGACGGGCTTGTTGCGTGGCGCTCACTCGCCCGGCGTGGGGCGGTCAGAGGCATCCGTTACATCTTCCAGGCATGAGCCTTCCCGTGATCAGCGGTGCCTCCGAGCCGCCTTCGTGGCTCTGGAGCGGCGACCAGCCCCGGATCGTCTCCGTGTTCCAGCCCATCGTGGATCTGATGAACGGGGAGCCCATCGGGTACGAGGTGCTCTCGCGAGGGGCGGGGCCCATCCAGGCGCCGCACGTGCTGTTCAGCAAGGCGCGGGTGGAAGGGGTCTGCTGGGAGCTGGAGAGGGCGTGCTGGACGGCGGCCGTGCGTCGCATCGCCACGCTGCCGCTCGAGGATCGCCGCGTGCCCTTCTTCTTCAACGTGGGGCCGGACGTGCTGAGCGATCCGCGCTTCCGGGATGGCGCTCCGCTGGAGCTGCTGGCGAGCCATGGGATGAGCCCGCGGCAGATCGTCCTGGAGATCACCGAGACGAGCACCTTCGCGGACTCGGAGCAGCTGGCGGCGCTCACGCGGCGGTACATGGGGCACGGCTTCGGCATCGCCCTGGATGACTTCGGCGCGGGGTACTCGGGGCTGGTGACGCTGGTGCACAGCGCGCCGCACTTCATCAAGCTGGACCAGGCGCTGGTGCGAGACATCCACCAGCACAGCTACCGGCAGCACCTGGTGAAGTCGCTGGTCACCTTCGCCTCCAGCGTGGACAGCACGCTGATCGCGGAGGGCGTGGAGACGTGGGAGGAGCTGAACGTGCTGCTGCGGCTGGGCGTCCGTCATGCCCAGGGCTTCCTGGTGGCGCGGCCGGCGAGTGATCCGCCTCGCCCCACGTCGGAGTTCGAGCTGCGGCGACGGGAAGCCATCCGCGAGGTCCACTTCCAGAAGGACGAGGACGACGAGACGGTGGGCGGCATCGTCATCCCGCGCCTGAGCGTGCACGCGCTGACGACGGACGAGGAGCTGGATCGGCTCTTCATGCGCCCCCCGGGGCTGGATCACGTGGTGTTCGTGGAGCAGGAGAAGCCGCGAGCGCTGGTGACACGGCATGGCGCGCAGCGAGTCACCATCGAGCGACCGCTCGTGGTGGAGGAGAGCATGTCCATCACGGCGCTGGCGACGGCGGCCATGGAGCGTGCGCCGGAGGCGCTCTACGATCCGGTGGTGGTGACGGACGCGCAGGGGCGGTTCCTGGGCACGGTGACGATGAAGCAGCTGATCGCCCGGGCCACGGAGCTGGAGGTCCGCGCGGCGAAGGGGGCCCACCCGCTCACGCACCTGCCAGGGAACCGGATGATCGAGCGGTGGATCCGGCAGGCGCTCCAGGGCGCGGGGTTCACGGTCATCTACGGGGACCTGGATCACTTCAAGGAGTACAACGACCGCTACGGCTTTGCGCGGGGGGACAAGCTGATCCGACTGACGGCGCGCGTGCTCTCGGAGAGCCTGCACCTGCTGCCCAGCGGAAGCCAGGTGGGCCACGTGGGCGGGGATGACTTCGTGCTGGTGTGCCCGGACGCGGTTGAGCCCGCGGCGCTCGAGGCGATCTGCCGGCGCTTCGACGAGGAGAAGCGCGCGCTGTTCGAGGCGGGGGATCTGGAGCGCGGGTGGTTCCAGGCCAGGGACCGCAAGGGCACGAGCGTGCAGGTGCCTCCGGTGACGCTGAGTCTGGCGGTGCTGGACAGTCGGAAGATGGGAGGCGACGTGCATCCGGCGTCCCTGTCGAGCATGGCCGCCTCGTTGAAGAAGAAGGTGAAGGAGCTGGCGGCCAGCACGCGCACCAGCGCGTTCATGTTCGAGCGCCGCGCGCAGCCGTAGCCGCGCGGAGCTGACCAGGATGGCTCACCCGAGCATTCCTGGGCATAGTCCAAGCCATGTGTGATGGCACGGTCCTCTCTCGCAAGCTCGACAAGAAGTGGCACCCCTTTTCCGAAGCCGCGCAACAAGGCCCGCACGGATTCGGGCCCATCCCTCGCGAGCCAGGGGTCTATGTCCTGCGCGCCACGACAATCTTCAGGAGCTGATCGAACTCGCCTGGTCCGGCCATACGATCAACGATCCATTCTGGGCTCTCCTTCATGCGGGGTAGCGTTTCGAGATCGGTATCCAGACAGTGGAGCCTCGATCCGAGAGCGCCTTGGAGGCACTCCTCAAGACCCTCTATCAACGCCACCATGGCGACAAGAAGCCCCACTGGTGGAGCGGTAAAAGCGGACCTCCACTTCGGATGAGCACGCCAAGCGAGCAGGACCTGCGAACTGGCGCCGAGTCGCGGCATCTCACACTCGGATTCGCTCCTGCCTGGCAGAGAGCCTTGGCCTGGTGCGTGGCCCTGGGCGCCCTGGGCGCCGCTCTCGTCGTCCTGTTCCCGGACAGCTATCAGCAGGATGGCGGGCAGCACTATCTCTTCGCCCGATGGGCCTTCCAGACACCTCTCTACTTCGTCAAGGTCTGGGCCCGGCCGCTCTTCCAGCTCGTCTACGCCGCACCGGCGCAGCTCGGCTATCCCGTGGCCAAGCTCGTCACCGTCTTCATCTGCCTCGCCACTGGCTGGAACACGTTCCGACTCGCGGAGGCGCTCGGGCTCGCTCGCCCCCACCTGAGCGTCCCGCTGCTCTGGCTCCAGCCCGCGTGGCTGCTGCTGTGCCATGAGCTGATGACCGAGCCTCTCTTCGCCCTCGTCTTCGTGGTCGCGCTGCGGCTCCACCACTCCAGCCGAATGAAGGCGGGCGCCGCGCTGGCCTCGCTCCTGCCTCTGGCCCGGCCCGAGGGGTTCTTCCTCGCCACGCTGTGGGGCGTGTGGCTCCTGCTCGACCGGCGCGCTCCCCGCCCTCTCTGGCGGCGGCTGCCCTCCACCCTCCTGCTCGCCTCGGGCTGCGCGCTCTGGTGGCTGGCCTCCTATCTGCTCACCCGCGATCCCCTCTTCATCCTCCACGACTGGCCCAAGGGCTGGGCCCCGAAGAATGACGCCTATGGCACCGCGCCCCTCTGGAGCTATGTCATCCGCTTCCCGGAGCTGCTGGGCCCCCTGCTGCTGTTCCCCTTCCTCGTGGGCCTGGCCGTGCTCCTCCGCCGCCGAGAGCTGAAGGCCGTCACCTCCGCCTTCCTCGTGCTCTTCGTGCTGCACTCGGTGCTCCGCACCCTCGGCCTGTTCGGCTCCGCTGGCTACCCGCGCTACCTCGTCTGTGTCTCCCCGGCGATGGCCCTCATCACCCTCGCGGGCTGGAACACCCTCGCCGCCAGGCTCACCCGCCAGCGTCTGGCCGCTGCCCTGGGAGCCCTCGTCCTGCTCCCCTCCGCGCTGGCCGCGCTCCTCTATGTGGACGCCGCCGAGTGGTCCCGTGACGCCTGGGCCGTGGACGCCACCGCCGCCCGCTTCCGCGAGGCGCCCCGTCCCATCACTCGCTTCTACGGCAGCCAGCGCTACATGCACGCCGTGTTCGATGCCCCGCCCCTCTCCCCTCGCCTCGAATGGAACCGGGAGAACTATCTGCGGGAGCTACGCGAGGCCCCTGTCGGCACCCTCGTCATGTGGGACTCGGACCGCGGCCCCGCGTGGAACCACCTGAAGGTCGAGGACTTCCAGGCCCTGGGCTACACCCTGCTGCGCTCGGACACCTACGTCCTCACCGGCAAGCTCTCGAGCCGCTCCCCAGGCCCCTGGTTCGACTACGGCTACGGCCCGCTGGACTCGCACGGCTGGCGCTGGCCCGGCTTCGGTGGCCCTCGCTCCGTCCGCATCTGCCTGCTCTACAAGGAGCGCTGAGCCTCCGCGCCCCTCAGGGGATGATCCGGATCGAGGACACTCCCTCGAACTCCACCGTGCTGCCCTTCGTGATGCCCACCGACTGGCACCAGCCTCCGGGCACCTCCAGCACGAACTGGCTGGGCACTCCCACCGAGCGCGCCTTCAGCGTGCGCGGCTCGGCCCGCTCGACGATGCCCACCACCTTCTTCCGCGTGTCGATGAAGAGCATGTCCAACGGGATGAGCGTGTTGCGCATCCAGAAGCTCTGCACCACCTCTTCCGGGAAGAGGAACAGCATGCCCTTGCCCGCCGCCAGCTCCGTGCGCCACATCAGCCCCCGCGAGCGCGCCTCCGGCGTCGCGGCCACCTCCACCTCCACCCGGTGCACTCCTCCATAGGCGTCATGCAGGCGGACGAAGGCGCGCGGCAGCGGCTGCATCACATATTCCTTCGCGGTCACGTCCGTCGTCGGCGGGGGCGCGGGAGCCGGTGGCTTGCCCTCGGCCTCGGGACGGCAGGCCAGCATCAACAGCACCGCCACGCCCACTGCCTGAACAGGAAACCGGCGCATGCTCAGGAGTTCAGCGACTTGTTCAGCAGCTTCTCGGTCAAGTCCGTCCCCAGGCTGTCCGCCATGAGCTTCTCGACCACACCCTCGAACTCCGAGCGCTGGGTGTCGCTGTTGTAGATGAAGCGGATGCCCATGCCGGGCTCGTCCCCGTCCGCCTTGGACCAGACCACCTCGCCCAGCAGCTCGAACGGCGCCTCGCGCTGCGGCACCGTGAGCTTGAAGAGGAACCGCGTGCCGATGGCCAGCGGCTTCTTCGTCTTGATGAAGGTGCCGCCCTTCGAGATGTTCTTCGTGTAGTCCGCGAAGAACGAGTTGAGCTTCTTGTAGTCGACCTTCAACTCGATCGGTACGCGGACCTGCTGGCGCTGCTCTGGACCGGTCTTCTGTTCGGGCATGCTGGGGAGCAGTATAGGGGAGCCTATGCGGCAAGTCCTGTTATCCCGAGCCTCCGCCCTGCTGCGGCGCCCCGCCGTCCTCACCGTGGCGGGTCTCCTGGCGCTCGGGGGTTCGGCCCTCGTCTTCCTCCCCCTCTTCGGCCTGCCCGGCTTCGAGCTGAGCCTGGCCCTCTCCATCGCCGTGGGCACCCTCGGCGGCGGAGTGGGCATCGCCGCCGCCGCCCAGGAGCGCCGCCTCCTCAAGGGCGAGGAGCCCCGCCTCAAGGAGCTCCCCCGCCCGGAGCGCCCGACCCAGGCCGTGGCCCAGGCCCTGGGCACCGCGCTGCTGCTCAACACCGCGGTGCTCGTCCCCCCCTTCCTCAGTTCCACTCTCTTCGCACTCTTCTCGACGGAGTGTGATCCGTTCGAGCTGGTGGGCTTCTACCCGCTGCTCACCCTGCCCTCCGCCGCGCTCGCCTCCGCCGCCGGCGTCTTCTGTGGCTTCTGGGCCCGGACGCCCGGACGCGGCGTGCTCGCCTACGTCGGCCTGGTGCTCCTCTCGGGCCTCCACACCGCCTGGCCCATCGTCTTCGGCCCTCAGGTGTATGCCTTCAACCACTTTCTCGGACATCTCCCGGGGCCCCTCTACGACGAGGCGCTGGCCATCACTCCCCGGCTCGGCTGGTTCCGGCTGGAGACGCTGGCGCTGGCGGGGCTGCTCGCGCTGCTCACGGCCATCAGCCTGGACGTGCGCGCAGGCCGCCTCTCCCAGCCGAACCCCTCACCCGGCGCGTGGCTCCTGCTGACACTCGGGGTGGGCACCGTGGCCATCCTCGAGGGCAACGGGCCGACTCTCGGCCTGCGGATGACTCACGAGTACCTCTCCCACGAGCTGGGCGGCCTCCGGGACTCGCAGCACTTCCGCCTTCACTACGCGCGCGGCATGGATCGCGACGCCGTGGAGCGCACGGTGAGGGATCTCGAGTTCCGCCACCAGCAGCTGTCCACCTTCCTGGGCGGCTCGCTCTCCGAGCGGATCCACGTCTACCTGTACCGCACCGAGGAGGAGAAGCAGGCGCTGGTGGGCGCCGGGCGGACCCAGTTCGCCAAGCCCTGGCTCGCCGAGCTGCACATCAACGATCGGCCCTTCCCCCACTCCACCCTGCACCACGAGCTGGCGCACGTGATGGCCGCCTCCGCCGGCAGCGGCCCGTTCCGCGTCACCACCCGCTTCGGGCTCTGGCCCTTGATGGGCGTCATCGAGGGCTTCGCCGTGGCCGCGGATGCCCCCGTGCAGGGCGAGCTCACGCTGCACGAGTGGGCCGCCGGCATGCGCCGCCAGAAGCTGGCCCCGGACATGCGCAAGCTCATGGGCACCGAGGGCTTCTACCAGTCCGCCCCCGCGCGGGCGTACACGGTGGCCGGCTCCTTCCTGCGTTACCTGGCGGACACCTACGGCTCGGAGAAGGTGCGCGTGCTCTACGCCCACGCCGACTTCCAGCTGGCCTACGGGCGCTCCCTGGACGATCTCGTCACCGAGTGGGAGCGCTACCTGGACACGCTGCCCCTGGACGAGGGCGCCATCAGCCGCGCCTTCCTGCGCTTCCGCACCGGCAGCCTCTTCACCCGCACCTGCGCCCGCGAGGTGGCCCGGCTCCAGCAGACCGCCCAGGAGGCGCTCGCCACCGATCCGCAGGAGGCGTTGGAGCTCTACCGGCGGGCCGCCGAGCTCCAGCCCGAGGAGCCCACCTATGTCATGGGGCAGTCCCTGGCGCTGGATCAGCTCGACCGCACCACCGAGGCCGTGCAGCTGCTCGCCCCCCTGGCCGAGAAGGTGAAGGAGCAGCCCGCGATGCTGGCCGAGGTCGTCATGGATCAGGCGGACCTGGCCCTGCGGCTGCAGCAGCTCGACGTGGCCCGGCAGTACCTGGAGCGGGTGCTCACCCTGGCCCCCAGCCCCGAGCTGACGCGCTCGGCGCAGATCAAGCTCGCCTCGCTGGACTCACCCTCTCGGCTGAGGACGGTGGAGAGCTTCTTCCGCCTCCGCCAGGAGGAGGTGCGGCTGCTGTACCTGGCCCGGGCGCTCCAGGCGGCTCCGAGGGATCCCTATTTCAACTACCTGCTCGGCCGGCGCCTGCACCAGGCTGGAGATCCAAGGCTCGCCGTCGAGTACCTCACGCAAGGCTTGGCCTCGGGGGGCCTGGAGCTGTCCGAGGCCATCCGCCGCGAGGCCCTGCGGCTCCTGGTGGAGTCCTCCTACCTGGCCGGGGACTGCGGCGCGGTGCGGCATGAGGTGGGCGCTCTGCCGGATTTTGGACCTGCCTTCAAGGCGGTGGCCGTCGAGTGGGTGGCTCGATGTGACTTCGAGGATGCTGTGTTTCAAGGACCCCTGGTGCCCCGACAGGCTTTCCGCTAGACGCAGGCCCTCACTCACAGGAGGGCGTATGCGGTTCGAATCGCGGCAGCGGATCATGGGGACGGTGGACGAGGTGGAGCGCGCGATGCTCGATGAGCGTTACCCCGAGTTCCTCCTCAAGCACCACGGCGTGCTGCTCGAGGTGCAGCAGCTCGAGCTCAAGGCCGAGGGCGATCTGGTGCGCCGCAAGGTGCGCTACCGCCCCAAGCCCGTCATCTCCTCCATCGGCCCGAAGAAGGTGCCGCCCGAGTGGTTCGCCTTCATCGAGACGTCCACCTACGACAAGAAGAAGAAGGAGCTCACCTTCAGCAACGTGCCCACCTCCAACGCCATCTCCAAGATGCTGGTGAACACGGGCACGCTGCGGCTGCGCGACGTGGGCGGGGCCACCGAGCGGACCATGGAGGGGGAGATCGGCCTCAAGCTGCCCTTCCTGATGAAGATGCTGGCCCCCATCGGCGAGAAGATCATCCAGTCCGAGGGTTTGAAGATCCTCGAGGGCGAGGCCCCGGTGCTCAACCGCTTCATCACCGAGGTGCTGCGCAAGGGCTGAGCTGGCCCCTCTCATGGCTGGGGAATGAGTTGACACCAGCGCGGTTGCACCCTTAGAGGCGACCGCACCATGACCTACCGAGCCCTTCTCGTCGTTCCGCTGCTGCTGCTGGCCTCGGCCTGCTCCACCCGGCGTATCCCGGGCACCGAGATTGCCGACACCGATGACTCGCGCGCCATCCTCGCCATCATGGAGCGCTACCGCACCGCCGTGGAGGCCAAGGACGCCAAGGCCATCCAGGCGCTGGTGGCCGAGGACTTCCGCGAGGATGCCGGCACGGAGAACCCGGACGACGATCTGACCTACGCCAACCTGCCCGAGCACATGAACGCGCTCTTCCAGCGGGTGGAGCGGCCCAAGGTGGACATGAGCGTGCGCCGGGTGGACGTGCAGGACGACATGGCCACCGCCATCTACTACTGGAACGCCAGCTGGCGCATGCCCACGCTGACCAGCCGGCCCCAGAGCGACGCCGAGCTGGAGCAGATGATCTTCAAGCGCGTCCAGGGCGAGTGGAAGATCGTCTCCGGCATCTGAGGCTCACAGCCCCAGCAGCTTCAGGAAGCCCGCGGGGCCCATGGCGTCCAGCGCCCGGGCCCGCGCCAGGTAGGTGCGGAAGTCCTTGCGGGTGAGCTGCTCGGGCGGCAGCGGCGACAGGTGGAAGTCGCGGATGCGGCTGGCCGTGTAGCGCACCGAGCCGAAGAGCGCGTGGCCGAAGAGGTTGTCGCGCTCCGCCTGCGTCAGCGGCCGGGACTCCTGGTAGCCGCGGATGAAGGGCTTGCACAGCTCCGGCAGGTAGCCGCCGTCGAAGCACCAGGCGTTCAGGGTGATGGCCACGTCCAGGCCATAGGCGTCCACGCAGGCCATCTCGAAGTCGAAGAAGGCCCCCACCCGGCCCGCCAGCCACTTCACGTTGTCCATGAAGAGGTCCGCGTGGATGACGCCGCGCGGCTGCAGGCCCTGGTTCCTGGCGCCCTCCGCGCGCTCCAGGTGCTCGGCCAGCTCGTCCGCGACGCTGGCCACCTCGTCATCCGCGTGGCGCCGCAGCCCCGAGAGCCAGCTGCGCACCTGCGCCGCGCTGTAGGGGTTGTCCCGGCTGCCGCCGAAGGACTGGGTGATGCGGTGCATCTTCCCCAGCTCCTGCCCCAGGAACTCCGCGTGCTCCGGCGTCACCTGGGGGCGCCGCAGCTCCTCGCCGGACAGCCACTTGAAGACACTCACCCGCCCGCCCTCCAGCTCCAGGAAGGGCCGCCCCTGCAACGTCGGCACCAGCGTGGGCGAGGGGAAGTGGGACTCGGTGAGGTGCGTCAGCAGGCCCGCCTCGAAGCGCAGATCCTCCGCCGAGCGCACCGTGGTGTGGCGCACGAAGAAGCGGCCCGTCGCGGTGAGCACCCGGTGGTTGGTGTTGATGGAACCCTCCGGGATGGCCACCACCTCCTTCACCTCGCCCAGCCCGTACACCTCGGCCACCCGCGCGAACGCCTCGGGTTTCAGCACCGTATAGACTGCCATCGAGCCACCTCCCGGAGTGGACAGCCGCCCAACCCTTCGCGCGCCCCTCCGTTGACACCCGAAGGGGGCGGACATATCTAGGCGCGGCTCCCTGATCAATATAAACGTCCGAAACCATTCAATTTTCCGGGCCGGAGGCAGTCGCGCATGGGCATGGCAGACGGCGGTAGCGTCGGGCAGCGGGACTGGAAGCGGAGGGAGAGCCTGGCCAGCGCACTGGTGCAGGTGGCCCTGGTGGCCGTGCTGCTCGGGGCGGCGGTCGCCTACGTGGTGCACCGAGGCCGCGTCCGTCAGGAGACGGACACACGCCTCAAAGCCGCCCAGGGGCTGGCGCAGCGCGGCAATCCGGCGGACCTGCAGAAGGCGCTCCAGGAGCTGGATGCGCTCTTCGCCGTCGATCCGGACGTCTACGGGGCCCATGCGCTGGCCGCAGACATCCAGGCCGAGCTGTGGCTGGAGCACCACCAGCCAGGCGCGGAGGCCCGCGCGCGCGAGCACCTGGCCCGCGCCGAGGCGCTGGAGTCCAAGGACGTGGAGCGCTACGGCGCCCGGGTGGTGCGCGCGCGGGTGATGCTGTCCGAGGGAAAGGCCTCGGAGGCGGAGCAGGCGCTGAAGGCGCTCCGGGACCGCGGGGCCAGCAACCCGAAGCTGTGGCTGACGCAGGCCCGCACGCTCCAGGCGCTCGGGAACCTGCAGGGCGCGCGGCAGGCCTTCTCCCGGGCCACGGATGGCGCGTGGAGGGATCCGCGCTTCGCCGCGGCCTATGGCGAGGCCCTCCTGGAGGAAGGGCTGTTCGCCCAGGCCAACGAGGCGCTGGGGCGAGCGCTCTCGGCCAACTCCGATCACCTCCAGGCGCGGCTGACGTCGGCGCTGGCCTGGCTCTATCTGGAGAAGCCGAAGGAGGCCGAGCGGCTGCTCCAGGAGGTGCAGGCGCGCGAGGCGGAGCTGACGCCGGTGCTGAAGGCGCGCATGCTGGCGGCCCGGGCGGAGCTGGGGCTGGCCCAGGGCCACCCCGACGAGGCCATCAAGTCCGCGGACGCGGCGCTCGCCCTGCTCCCGGACGAGCCCTATGCCCTCTTCAGCCGGGCCCGCGCGCTGGCGGCCCGGAAGGATCCGGGCGCACGGGCGGCCTTCGAGTCAGCGGTGGCGAAGCACCGCACGGCCCCCCTGCTCTACCTGGAGGGAGCGAAGGCGCTCCAGGCAGCGGGCGACGGGGCCGGCGCGCTGGCGCTGCTGGACACGTACGAGGCCATCTTCCGCGGGGTGCAGGTGCCCGCCGGTGAAGGCAAGACGGTGAGCGCGCTGGAGCGGGACGATCGCTACTGGCTGGCTCGCGGCGGCGTCCTGGAAGCCGCGGGCCAGCAGGATGCGTCGCTGGCGGCCTATGAGCAGGCCATCGCCGTGAAGGGGCCGGCGCTGGCGCGGGCGAAGTACGCCAAGGGCCTGCTGCTGCTGGCGCGCAAGGACTACCCCAAGGCGCGCGAGGCGCTCGAGCCGCTGACGCCAGACACCGGCGCCGGGCCGCTGCCAGAGGCCTACACCGCGATGGGAGCGGTCCTCTTCGGCCAGGGGGACTACGCCACGGGCTGCCAGCACTACTTCGTCGCGCTCACTCGCGATCGCGCTCGGAGCGTCCCGCTGGATGAGCTGCAGGCGCGGGCCGCGAGCGTCGCGAAGCAGCTGACGGAAGCCGGGCAGGCTGGCATGGCCAAGACGTGGAAGGCGGAGACGGACGCCCTGCTGAAGTGACGGTCGCCCAAGAAGAAGGGGCCCGCGGTGGTCCGCGAGCCCCCTGAAGAGGAGGCCCCTGTCGGGCGCGGTCTTTCCGAACTGGTCTGCTTGTCATACCAGTTCGGTCCGCGTGCGACCCGACAGGGGGCACTCCACTACCTACATGAAGGGGCTCAGGTGCCCACGCCGTCGCCACAGACGACGAAGGGCCGCAGCGGGGCGAGGTGGCCCTCGGCGTTACCCGACATCGAGGCGGCGTAGATGCCGCCGTCCCAGCTGCCGCTGCTGAAGTCGATGTGGGCCTGGGGCGCCAGCACCGTGCCGAAGAAGCCGTAGTTGAAGGCGTTGATGTAGCCGGCGTTCACGAAGTTGAAGAGCACGCCCGTCGCGTCCACGCCGCTGTAGGCGTTGGAGAAGTTCGCGATCGTCGCGTCGTAGCCGACCACGTTGATCACCGCCACGGAGCCCGTCGGCACGGTGAGGGAGAAGTACCGGGTGGCGCTCAGGGTGGTGGCGTGCACCTCGAAGACGTTCACCTTCGGGTTCGTGCCCTGCAGGAAGAGTCCGCCCCAGGAGTGGAACTGCCGGCTCCCGTTCACCGGCAGCCCGCCGAGCGTAGAGGAGAGCTCCAGCAGCTCCGCGTCCCTCGAGGGGAAGTCGACCGGCCACAGCGGCTCCGGGGCCAGCGCGCCCCGGTAGAAGGTCACCGTCCCGTTGGCGGTGGTGGACTCACCGTAGTACGCGTCGCCGAAGACGCCGCCGTGGCTGACGTTCAGCGCCACGCCGGCCACCAGCACGTTCGACGTCTCGTCGGCCGCCAGGCCCGCGCCCACCGAGAAGTAGTGCATGTCGAGGGTGCCGCCGGCCGCCACCTTGCCGCGCACGTCGTGGCCACCGGTGTAGTCCCCGCTCACGTACAGGTTGAAGTCGTTGAGCTGGACCTCCCTGCAGACGCCCTCCGAGGGGGTGATCTTGATGGAGACCGACTGGGCCGCCTCGACGTTGCCGCTGTTGTCCTTCGCGTAGAACGTGACGGTCGTCGTCCCCCGCGCGGTGATGGCCGGCAGGTACCCCTGAGCGCCATTCACCTGGCCGCTCTTGGTCGTCGCTCCGCTCATGCTCCAGAAGATCGCCTGGACCCCGGAGGCGTCATCCGTCGCCTTGAGCAGGACGGCGACGTTGTTGTGGTACTCGCCGTTCGAGTCGGCCCGGCCCTCGATGACGGCGGTGCTCTGCGGCGGCGTGGTGTCTCCCTCCAGCGAGGGGGCTACGGTCGTGAGCTCAAATGCTGGCGTCTCCTTCGCGTCCGTCCCCGTCAGCTCCGGGGCCCCGCACGCGGTGGCCGTGAAGGCCAGAAACACCAACTCATAGATGGACTTTCTCTTCACAGGACTTCCTCCTCCCTGACTCGACCTCCGCGCCGCGGGGCGAGGCATAGGTTCGCGTTTGTCCGACGCGTCCGGATTCCAGGAATACGGTACGCCCCCCTGTTTTGCTGCAGCCGGCACCATACTGGACTAACGGGAAGACCACCCATATGAAGTGCAGGCAGATCTTTCCGCCCACCATGGCTAGTGGGTTATGTCTGCTTTCCTGTGTTTCTTTGAGATCCACGTTTCGGTGTAGGTCCTCGCTCGGAGGCCCCGGGCCGAAAGCAGGAAAACGGGCAAACGGGCGGCGCGCCGCACGCGTGGTTACGCTGTGCAGTGGCCGACAGGATCAGGGCACCGGGCACTGCCCCTCGGGGCGCCCGAGCATCCGGATCAGAACAGATCGGTGGGGTTGAGCTGCCGGTGGCGCGCCGTCACCACGCGCCACTCGCCGTCCTGCTCCTTCTCGAAGGAGCCCTCGACGAGCCAGGCGTTCATCACGCTCTCCTGGGCGAGCTGCTCCAGCTCCTGCGCCTCCGAGCGAGCGAAGATGAAGCGCACGGAGAAGTCCCCCTTCGAGGCAGACACCTCCGTCACCTCCAGGCCGGTGTGGAAGATGCGGACCCACTGCCCCCGCAGCACCTGGGCCACGAGGATGCCCCTCACCTGGTCCCTGCTCCAGCCCTGGCCGGACTTGAAGCTCTCGGACACCCCCTCCATCAGCGCGCCCACGTCCTTCTCCTCGGCCGAGCGCGTCATCTGGACGATCTTCCGGGTGATGGCCTCCTGGACGGAGGGCTCCTCGCGCGGCCAGAGGGCCAGCACCAGGCCGCCGGCGAGCAGCCCCAGCACCAGCCCCACCACACGAGTGCGCGAGAGCGTCACCATCGCCGACTCAGGACGCCTTGGCCGCGTCCGCCTCGATCACCAGCTCGTCCGCGTCGATGATCTCCGCGGGGCGCAGGGCCTCGGCCGTCTGCTTCTGGCGCCGCTCCGAGAGCTGCTCCAGGTACGTCTGGATGGTGGGGTACTCCTTGGTCAGCTCGCCGAAGGCCGCGCGATCCAGGAAGGCGGTGGCCGTCTTGCGCGTGGACATCACCGTGGCCGTGGCGGGCACGCCCGTCAGCAGGGAGATCTCCCCGGCCACCTCGCCCTCGCGCAGCACGCCCAGGCTCACCACGCCGCCAGCGGGATCCTCCTTCTGCACCACCAGCTCGCCGGCCAGCACCAGGAAGAGGCCCGGCGCGGGCTCGCCCTCGGTGAGCGCCTTGTCGCGCGGCTGCAGCGCCTTGAAGGTGAAGCGCCCCAGCAGCGCGGCCCGCTCGGACTCGGGCAGCTGCTGGAACAGCGGCGAGGTGGCGATCATGTTGCGCGCCATGCGGTGCTGGGCGAACTCGGCCAGCACCTGCGGCACGGACGGGAAGGTGCGCGCCATGGCGTTGAGGTGCTCGCGGCGGATCTCGAACACCTCCGTGTCCACCACCGTCGTCACCGAGGCGGTGGGCGGGGTGCCGGTGATGAGCGACAGCTCGCCGAAGATGGAGCCGCCGCCCAGGCGGCCCAGCGCCTTGCGCTGCCCGTCCACCAGCCGCGACACCTCCGCCTTGCCGGCGACGATGACGTGCATGTGGTCACCCGCGTCGCCCTCCTGGCTGATCACCGTGTTCGCGGGCACGCTCTTCCACGTCATCCGCTGCACGAGATCCAGGAAGGCGTCACGCTCCAGATCGGCGAAGAGCGGCAGCGGCGGGCGGCTGTTCGGATCGGCCACGCCGCCGGGGTCCGGGGCGGCCAGCACCTCGAGGACGCGGGCGGTCAGCTCCTCGCCCATCAGCTCCATGAGGTCCGTCTCCACCTTGCCGTCGAAGAGCGGATCCGGGGGCAGCGGCGGGGGCACGGAGGCGCGGCCCGGGGCGCTGCGCGCGGCGCGAGCGTGGATGCGCTCCAGGGTGTCCCTCAGCCGGCGCTCCTGGGGCGCCAGCTCCAGCGCCAGCTTGCAGGCGGCCATGGCGGACAGCAGGTAGTCGCGCCGCAGCAGGCCCTCCGCGCAGGCGTGGTACGCCGTCACCGCGCGCTCGCGCTCTCCCAGCTCGGCCAGGCAGCGCGCCGCGAGCATCCGCGAGCGGTGATCCGAGGGCCTGCGACGGACGGACTCAGCGAACACGGCCAGGCCGCGCTCGAACTGGCGCTCCTCGAGCAGATCCATCCCCAGCTCTCGCAGCGATTCACTCATTCCAGCTTCTCCCCGACGGTGGTGCCACAGTGGCTATCAGTGGCCGGCACCTTAGCTCACCCCCGGGGCGTCACGGGTTGAGTTCTCTCAGGTGGATCTGCGCCTTGTCCCGCAGCTCGGAGCCTTCCGGCGCGGTGTCGATGACAATCCTGAATTTTTCCGCTGCGGACCGAGGATCGCGATCCTTCTCGACGTAGGCGCGCTGGTAGAGCTCCTCCACCTTGCCCTCGAGGCTGGCCATGCCGTCGCGAGCGCGCTGCTCGTCGGGGTTGAGGCGCAGCGCCTCGCGGAAGTTGCGGCTGGCGCTGGCCACGTCGTTGCGGGCCAGGGCGGCCTTGCCGGCGCGCACCGAGGCCTCGGCGAGCTTCTCGTGGATGGTGTCCAGCAGGGCGCCCTGGAAGCCGATCTGCTTGTAGAGCTCCTCGGACTTCTGCAGCGGCCGGACGGCCGTCTCCAGCGAGTTGGACTGGACCTTGCGCATCGCGTCCACGAAGTAGCGGGCGAACTGGGGGATGAGGCGCTTGAGGTTGCGGGCGCGGGTGCGGATCTCCTCGTCGCCCTTGTGAGCCTCGATGACGCGATCGCACTCGAGCACCGCGCGCTCGTACTCACCGTTCTCGAACTTGCGCTCCACCGCGTCGAAGGCCTCGGCGATGAACTCGGCGCGCTTCTCCGCGGCCCGCTTGGCGGCCGCCGCCTTGTTGTTGCGGTTCAGCCGGACCTCGTCCTCGGCCTCCTTGGCCAGGAGCTTCTCCAGATCCTCCACCTTCGTGCGGTAGAGGGGCTGGGCGTTGGACGGCAGCTTGGGGATGACGGCGCGCACGCCCTCCACGTCCCGGGCCTCGAGCAGCTCGTCCGCCTGCTTCGTGTAGAAGGTGCCCTCGGCCTCCTTCAGCTCCTTGTCGAGCTTGTTGCGCTCCTCGTCGCTCTTGGCGGTGGTGCCCGCGGGGGCCGTGTCCAGCTTGCGGCGCGCCTCCTCGTAGTTGCCCTCGGCCATCAGCGCGCGCACCGCCTGGAAGGCCTCGATGACGGTGGCCTCGGCCTGGGCCGCCTTGGCCAGGCCCTCCTCGTCGATGCCCGGCTTGAGCTTCTCCGCCTCGTCGATGAGCTTGACGGCCTGCGCGTACTCACCCTCGCGGATGGCCGTGCGCGCCGCCTGCATCTTCGTGGTGGCCAGCGTCTCCTTGGGATCGGGCGGCGGAGGCGGAGGCGGCTCCTTCTTGCCCATGACGATGATCATCACCACCACCAGCACCACCACCGCCACGCCCGCGCCGCCGAAGATGAGGACCTTGTTCTCGCCCAGGGCGTTCCTGGCGCGCCGCGTGGGCACCGGCCGCAGGCTGTCGACGGAGCGGACCTGGGTGCCCTCCTGGAAGCGAGGATCATTCGGGTCCACGTCCGCCTTGTTGGCCGCGGTGGCATTGGCCAGCGCCGACTTCTTGGCCGCGGCCTCCTCCTCCTTCTTCTTGGCCTCCTCTTCCTTCTTCTTCTTCTCCTCGGCCTCCTTCGCCTCCTGCTCGGCGCGCATCTGCTTGACGGCTTCCAGCTCGTCCACGAAGCGCAGGAGCGTGCGGCCGATGGCGATCTCGTCGCCGTGCTTGAGGACCGCCTCCTCGATGCGCTCGTCGTTGACCTTGGTGCCGCTGGCCCCGCCGAGATCCCTCAGCAGCGTGCCGGTGTCGCCGTGGATGAGCTCCAGGTGACGGCGGGACACGGACTGATCCGTCAGCCGCAGATCCACGTCCTTGCCGCGGCCCACCACCATGCGCACGGTCTTGAAGCGCTTCTTCTTGCCGGCGTCCGGCCCCTCGAGCACGTGGATGGAGATGGGCGGCCCGGTGCGAGTGGCGTCCGGGTTGTCATCGTCCTCCTCGGGCTCCTCGTCCTCCAGCGCGCGCATCTCCTTGGAGACCACGCGCGGATCGTCCCCTACCGGGGTGCCCTCGGACGGATCGTCCGCTCCCTCCTCGCCGGGGAAGTGGTTGGAGGTGTGGTACTCCTCCTCGACGGGGTCCTTCATGGACGGCTCGTCGACGTCCTCCTCCGCCGGCTTCCCCCGGGAGCCCCCTGGACGGTTGCGGCCCTTGAAGTAGGGCGACGGCTTGAGTTCGGTGCGATCGTTCTTCGACGCGCCACCACCTGAGGGCTTCGAGGAATCCGCGCGGGAAGAGGTCGGTCGGCGAGGGGGCATGGGTGTAGGCCGGTTCTTTGAGGCCGGAGCATCTTAGAGCGCCCGCCGTGCCAGGGGAATGCACAGAGCGACAGGCTGGAACACTCGGTGTGCGTTGGCCGTTGCCGGTGACGGATGGCCCCGTTAGGGTCCCCCTCATCTCACAGTGTCTTGGAGAATACGAATGCCCCGTGCCTCGGCGAGGACGAAGCGTCCCACCCCCGCCCAGCTGGCCCCCGTCATCAGCCAGCTGGCCCCGCCCGCTCCCCTGCTTCCCCAGCCGTTGATCGAGCGACTGCTCGCGGTAGCCATGGCGAAGGGGGGCGAGTTCGCCGAGGTGTACGTGGAGCGCTCGCTTACCACCGCGGTGGTATTGGAGGAGTCTCGCATCAAGAGCGCGCAGACGGGCCTGTCGCAGGGCGTGGGCGTGCGCGTCATCTCCGGGGCGAAGGTGGGCTACGCGTACTCGGACGACCTGGACGAGCCGGCGCTGATGCGGGCGGCGCGCACCGCGGCGATGATCGCGCAGGGCGGCGGCTCGGAGCAGAGCTTCAAGGTGAGCCGGGCGCCGGCGCCCACCTACTACCGGGTGGCGACGCCGCTGTCGGAGGTGGATGTCGCGCGCAAGGCGGAGCTGGTGCTGCGGGCGGACAAGGCGGCGCGGGCGTTCGACTCGCGGGTGAAGCAGGTGAACGGCTCGTACGCGGACAACACCAAGCGGATCGCCGTGGCCAACACGCTGGGCCACTACACGGAGGACACGCAGGACCTGTGCCGCATCGGCATCCAAGTGGTGGCCGAGGGCAAGAACAAGGAGCGGCGCACGGGCTCGTTCGGCGGCGGAGGCCGGGTGTCCTTCAGCCACTTCGACAGCTTCACGCCGGAGCAGGTGGGGCGCGAGGCGGCGCGGCAGGCGGTGGCCACGCTGGGCGCGGCCGAGTGCCAGGCGGGCCCGCAGACGGTGGTGCTGGCGCCGGGCTGGAGCGGCATCCTGCTGCACGAGGCGGTGGGCCACGGGCTGGAGGCGGACTTCATCCGCAAGGGCACCTCGCTGTTCGCCGGGAAGCTGGGACAGAAGGTGGCGTCGGACCTGGTCACCGTCATCGACGACGGGACGATGGCCAACAGCCGCGGCTCCATCAACGTGGATGACGAGGGCGTGCCCGCCGAGCGCAAGGTGCTGATCGAGAAGGGCGTGCTCAAGGGCTACATGTACGACAGCCTGAACGCGAAGCTGATGGGCCAGAAGTCCACGGGCAGCGGGCGGCGTCAGTCCTTCAAGCACATGCCGCTGCCGCGCATGACGAACACGTACCTGGCGCCGGGAGACCACTCGCCGGTGGACATCATCAAGGAAGTGAAGCGCGGGCTGTACTGCGCCAACTTCGGCGGTGGGCAGGTGGACATCACCAACGGTAACTTCGTCTTCGAGGTGAGCGAGGCGTACCAGATCGAGGACGGGAAGCTGGGGCGGCCGGTGAAGAACGCCATCCTGATTGGCGTGGGGCCGGAGGCGCTGAAGAACGTGTCGCGCGTGGGGTGCGATCCGATGCCGGATCCGGGCATGGGCACCTGCGGCAAGGACGGCCAGGGCGTGCCGGTGGGCGTGGGGCTGCCCACGCTGCGCATCGACAACATGACGGTGGGCGGGACGAAGGTCTCCTGAGGAGCGAAGCGTGAACAACTACGAGCAGCTCGCGAAGAAGATCGTCCAGCGCGCCAAGAAGAAGGGCGCGAAGCAGGCGGAGGCGTTCCTCGAGGTGGGGCGGCAGAGCTCCTGCCGCGTGCGGGACGGGGAGATCGCCGACCTGACCGAGGCCACCAGCAAGGGCATGGGCCTGCGCATCATCACCAAGGACAACCGGCTGGGGTTCGCATACACGTCGGACTTCGAGCCGACGTCGCTCGACAGCTTCGTGGATCGGGCGCTGCAGCTGGCGCAGACGGCGGCGCCGAACAAGCTCAACGGGCTGCCGACGGCGAAGGAGCTGGGAAAGCCGGGGGAGACGGGAGAGCTGTACGATCCGGCGGTGGCGAGCCTGGCGGGCGACTGGAAGATCAAGGCCGCGCTGGAGATCGAGAAGGTGGGCAAGTCGGTGGACCCGCGCGTCGCCACGTTCAACAACGTGGGCGCGGGGGACTACGTGGCCGAGGTGTACGTGGCCACCAGCGAGGGCCTGTCCTCCGGCTACGCGGGCACGTACGTGTACCTGTTCGGCTCTCCGGTGGCCTCGGAGAACGGCCAGCTCCAGACGAGCTACTGGATGGACTACAAGCGCTTCCTGGCGGATCTGGACTCGCCGGAGGCGGTGGGGCGCGAGGCGGCTCGGCGCGCGGTGCGGATGCTGGGGGCGAAGCGGGTGAAGAGCCAGCAGGTGCCGGTCATCTTCGATCCGCTGATGGCCGCATCGTTCGTGGACAACGTGTCGGACGCGGCGGATGGCAATGCCATCTACAAGAACTCGAGCGTCTTCGTGGGGAAGCTGGGCAAGCGGCTGGCGCCGGAGACGGTGACGGTGCTGGATGATGGCCTGTTGCCGCGAGGGCTGGGCACGGCGCCGTTCGATGGGGAGGGCGTGGCGACGCGGCGCACGCCGATCCTCGAGAAGGGCGTGCTGAAGAGCTACCTGTACGACTCGTTCACGGCGCGCAAGGCGAAGGCGAAGACGACGGGCAACGCGGCGCGGGGGTACAGCTCGCTGCCGCACATCGGGACGAACAACCTGTACATGGAGCCGGGCACGCGCTCGCCGGAGGAGCTCATCCGCGAGGTGAAGAGCGGCTTCTACGTCACGGCGATGCTGGGACAGGGAGCCGACCCGGTGACGGGCGAGTACTCGCGCGGCGCCAACGGGCTGTGGATCGAGAACGGGGAGCTGGCCTACCCGGTGCAGGAGGTGACGGTGGCGGGCAACCTGATGCAGATGCTGCAGGACGTGGACGCCATCGGCAGCGATCTCCAGTTCCGCGGCTCGGCCGGAGCGCCGACCATCCGGTTCAAGCAGCTCACGGTCTCCGGGGACTGACGGCCCCGCGTCCGACCTCAGAGGTTGGAGGGGCGCGGAGGCGTCCGTTCCAGCCGGGCTGAAGTTCAACACCGCGCTCAGTGCCAACCAGTCGGCACTGAGCCCCTGCCCTCGCCCACTGCCAACCAGTCGGCACTTGGCCCCCTCTCCTCGCCCAGTGCCGACCAGGTGGCACTGGGCACCTCCCCCTCGCTCACTGCCAACCAGTCGGCACTGGCCCCCCCCTCGCCCAGGTGCAAGCACGGACGGTGGAGATGGCGACGGCCCTCGCCCCGTTCCCGACATACACCACACATGTAAGATCCGGCCGAGGTGCGCCTCCCTTCCGGGCTCGGCAGCTGAGGTGCCTTGCCCGACAAACCCAGGAGGTAGGGCGCATGAGCCAGGGAGTGGCACTGCCTGCGGCACCGAAGCGACGGGGGCGGCGCCCTGCCTCGGCGTCACCCGTGGGGCCGGGCACGGACGTGGGCTCCTATGGGGTGGAGGCCCGCCTGGGCGCTGGCGGCTTTGGCACGGTGTTCCGCGCTCGGCGAGGTGGACAGGCGTACGCGCTGAAGCTGCTGGCTCTGCTGCGCGAGGAGGTGGGCGCCAAGCAGCTCAAGCGCACCAGCAGGGGTATCACCATCGCCCACTTCCCCGCGGTGAAGACGCTCGAGGATTTCGACTTCAAGGCGCAGCCCTCCATCGAGCCGCGGCTGGTGCGGGAGCTGGCCACCGGACGCTTCATCGCGCAGGCCGAGAACGTGCTGCTGTTCGGCACGCCGGGCGTAGGCAAGACGCATCTGGCCATCGCGCTGGGCCGAGCGGCGGTGGAGACTGGGCACTCGGTGCTCTTCACCAACGCCACAGCCCTGCTGGCGGCGCTGGCCAAGGCCGAGAGCGAGGGGACCTTGAGGGACATGCCGTGCTGGGCAGTCTTTACGGAAACCGCGCTCGACCGGGTTGGATCGCTCTCGCCAGAAGCTCCGAGCGGCGGGCTCGATTCCCGCCGCCGCCCTCCCGACAAGCCCGACTACGCCCGCCGGTGACGACTTGCAATGGTGCTGCGGAGTGCAGTGTGGTCAAACCCGCACCACGATCTTCCCGAGTTGCTCATTCGATTCCAGGAAGCGGTGCGCGTCGACGATCTGGTCGAACGCGAACGTCTTCGCGATCACCGGTCGCAGCGCGCCCGACGCGAGTCCATCGACGATGAAGGACCTGGCGGTGGCCAATCGCTCGGGAGCGTTGAGGAGTTCGTGCACGAGATAGCCGCGCAGCGTCAGCATCTTGCTCAAGACTTCAAACAGCGGAAACGGCGTGGGCTCCGGGCTCAGGCCGCCATACTCGATCAGGATCCCGCCCTTCGACATCGCCGCGACAAGCGGCCCGAAGATCGGCCCGCCGATCGGATCCAGCACCACGCGCACGCCCTGCTCACCGGCGATCTCCCGGAGCCTGGCGGCGAGGTCTTCCTCCGCGGAGGCCACCACGCTTGCCGCCCCCTGCTCCAGCAGTGCCGGTGCCTTGGCGGACGTACGAGTGACTGCAATCGGGATGGCGCCGACGCTTCGCGCAATCTGGATTGCGGCGAGCCCCACGCTGCTCGATGCCGCCGTGACCACGACATGCTCGCCCTGCCTGAGCCCGGCGAGGTCGATCAATGCGCCATAGGCGGTGAGGTATGCCATCCACGTGGCCGCAGCGGCTTCCCACGATAATGAGGGCGGATGCTTGACGACCAGCGCTGCCGGGAACGTGACGAGGTCGCCATAGGCTGGCCATCGCACCATTGACGTCGGCGGCACGATGCTGACTGCATCGCCGGGCGCCACGTCGACGACACCGGCGCCCACGGCATCGACGATACCGGCAGCTTCAAGACCCAGGCCGGAAGGCAACCGCGGTGTTTCGATATACGTGCCGGCGCGCAGCAAGGCCTCGGCCCGGTTCAGGCCCAGCGCCTTGACCCGGATGCGAACCTCGCCCGGCCCGGGCAGCGGGACATCGACCTGGTCGATCTGCAGTACGTCGGGACCTCCGTGCCGATGAAAGCGGACAACGCGCGCCATGGCTCCGACTCCTAAGCATTGGGTTCGAATAGACTGTGCCGGCGCGCTCTCCGCTGGTAAATGCCCAGTCCGGCAGCACAGTCGAAACCAGGAGTTTCCAATATGGACCGCCTGACGAGCATGGCCGTGTTCATCAAGGCCGTGGACCTTGGCTCGTTTGCCGCGGCAGCCGATGCACTCGGCATGTCCGGACCGATGGTCGGCAAGCACGTACGCTTCCTGGAAGAGCGGCTCGGCGTACGCCTGATCACCCGCACCACGCGCCGCCAGACCCTGACCGAATTCGGGCGCGCCTACTACGAACGCTGCCGCGTGGTGCTGGCCGAAGCCGAGGCCGCCGACGCGCTCGCGGCCGATCAGCTGGCCGAGCCGCACGGCAAGCTGCGCGTCACCATGCCCGTGCACTTCGGGCGGCACTGCGTCGCACCGGTATTGCTGCGTCTGGCGCGGAGTTATCCGGCACTGGAGCTCGATCTGTCGTTCAACGATCGGTTCGCGGACCTGGCCGAGGACGAATACGACCTGGCCATCCGCACCGGCGAACCCGAGGACCGCTCCGGCGTGGTGGTGCGCCGCGTGGCACGCCAACGCATGGTGGTCTGTGCCTCACCGGCTTACCTGAAGCAACACGGCAAGCCACGCAAGCTGGAAGACCTCGGCAGTCACCAAGGCATCATCTATCGACGCTCGGGCCGCATCCGGCCTTGGCTGTTCCCGCGCGACGGCCAGCCGCCGGCCGAGTTCACGCTGGCCAATCGCCTGCGGCT